>NZ_JAMYSG010000004.1:0-297103 GCF_040321815.1 Mesorhizobium sp. M0239 | reverse complement strand
CTAGCCCCCTGCCCTCCCCTCGTTGTGCTTTATCCCGATTCTTATTTCCTCGACCCCCCACCCCGCCACTCATAAAACTTTTTTTCTCCGGGGGGGCGCGCGGGGCCCCCCCCCGACAGATGTTCCGGATGTGTGGACCAACAGCTGACGTGCGGGTTCCGTCCTGAAGACCGGGCGACGCAGGCCGAGGGCCGGCTTGACGGCCCAGCGCAACCACAAAGATTTTTTGCCATCAGCGAACCGCGGAGCTCAGGCACCGCGCCGCCGCAATTGGACACTCGAAAACCTTGGACAACCAAGGTGATGCAGACCGGCCACCCGTACCGGCTCAGGCAAGCACCGCGCTCATCCCGCAAGACACGAGTCACATGAACGCTCCGGCAATCGCGAGGGAATCTCGCCTCGCTGGTCGCCACCCTTCCAAACATCACTGGTGTCATTCAAACGGACGAGGACAGGCACCTGGTGTCCCCCTAGCGTGCACTCGGGCGGCATGCGCTCAGAGGTGATTAAACCGGGCCATGGCAGCATCGAGAGCCAATCGGCCATGTGCGCTTGGGAGAGGCAGATGAACCCGCACCTGGTCTGCGTGGGAGGCGAGGATCACGCCTTGAGAGTTCCCTTCCTCATCGCGCTGCGAGAGAAAGGCTTTCGCGTTACGGCGGTCTCGAGCGGTTCTCCCGTACCGTTTTTACGGCATGACATTTCGCATCACAGGTTCTCCTTCGACCGCTTTGCAAGCGGAGGCGGGGAATGGCGCACTCTCGGAACGATGCGCCGCTTGATGCAGGAGCTTCAGCCTGACATCATCCAGAGCTTCGACACCAAGCCAAATCTGTTAACGCCCCTTTCGGTACGGGGAACTGTTCCGGTCATTCGCACCATCAACGGACTGGGATGGACGTTCTCATCGCTGGAGCCTCGAGCCCTGGCCTTGCGTCCGGTCTATTGCGCACTGCAATGGCTTGCGTCTTCCTGGACGGCAGCGACCGTATTCCAAAATAGCGACGACCAACTGTTCTTCGAGCGCTTTCGGCTGATCGGTCGCGGAAGTTCGCGACTGATACGCAGTTCCGGAATCGATGTCGACGCGTTCGCAACGGTGCGCCATCTCGGGTCCTCAGCAACGAAGATGCGAAAGGACCTCGGCCTTCAGTCCGCCGAAGTGGTGATCTTCGTCGGCCGTTTGACGCGCCAGAAAGGCGTGGCGGCCCTTCTCAAGGCGGTCCCTCGCATTCTGTCCGCAAGGCCCTCGGCACGGTTTGTGCTCGTCGGCCCACGAGAATCCGAAGGCTCATTCGCAATCGACAAGTCGGAACTCGATCGGCATGCACCTCATGTGCTGGCCTTGGGTCCACGACGCGATGTCGCCGACCTCCTTGGCATGGCCGATGTATTCGCCTTTCCCACTCAGTATCGCGAAGGGGTTCCGCGTGTATTGCTGGAGGCGGGGCTGGCGGGACTGCCCATCGTGGCCTCAAGGATGCCAGGCTGCAGCGACGTCGTCGAAGACGGATGGAACGGCTACCTGGTTGCGCCGCATGATGCCGAAGCCCTCGCCTCGCGAACAATAGACTTGCTGTCCGACCGCGCGGCGGCCAAGGCGATGGGCGCCCGTTCTGTTGAACTTGTCCGGAGGCGATTTGCCCTGCCACTGGTGGTCGACCAGTACTGCGACCTTTACGACAACACACTCCGCGCGGGGCACATGCGACCGCTCCCTGCCGTTGGGCTTGGAGGCGGCCTCGCAAATCACCGAGGTGGGGCACATCAATGATCCGGGACGCCTTGCTCGCCCTGGGGGTTGCTATGTCCTATGCGACGCAACTAGGCGTTCCGGGATTGCCGCTCGGCTATGGCGAATTGTTCATCGCGATCTGGATCGTGCTGGCGATTGGACGAATACTCGCTGGCGGTCGTCTCCAGCTCACACCCGCTTTTGTCCAACTGGCGAGCTTCTGGCTGCTCCTGTCGCTCGCTTTGGGGATCGGCACGATCGTCGGTTACCTGACCACCGTTCTTTATCTGACCGGGTTTGTACATGACGTTATGGCCTATGTGTTGCTGGCAAGCTTTACGTGCCTGGCCGCGGCGGAGCCGGACGCCGATCGGCATCTGCGCCGCAGCGCATGGTACGTGGTCGCGTTTGCCAATGGGGCCTTTGTGATACAGCTTGGTTTGGCTTATGGTGCGATCCACCAATCCGGCGTCGATCCCTGGTATTGGGACCGGTTCCGTGGCTGGTCAGAGAACCCGAACCAACTCGCGCTCTATTGCGCGCTCTTTGGCCCGCTGGCTTTGCATCTTGCCACGACCACGCGCAACCCATGGGCTCGTTTGCTTGCATTCTCATGCCTGCTCCTGACGTTCTATGTCGGCCGACTGACGAAGAGCGACACCTATCTCTATACCAGCATCCTGAGCTGCCTCATCTTCCTCGGATTGCGGCTTCGTGCATGGATAGCAACGAGCGGCCGCGCCAGCATGCCCCGCCTGGCGGCAATTATGCTGTTGGCAGGCTCCTTCCCTCTAGCGCTTGCAATGACGCCGTACGCGCTCACCGAAGAGACCAGCGTCGCCAATTTTGCCAAGAGCCTCACCAAAGACGAAGGCGGGGAAGCGACCGTCGAAACGTTCGAACTCCGGCTTTATCTGTGGCAGGAGGCTGTGGAAAAAGGATTGAAATCCGGGTCCCTGGGACTGGGCCCTGGCCCCCACCTCGAGCGGCCTCCCGTCGCCGACCGTCAATTTCTACAGCGACCTTTCGAGGCGCATAACACCGTTCTCGACCTTTACCTGCAGGGCGGATTGCTTGCCGTGATGGCGTTGGTCTGGATCGTGGGCGCCGCCATGTCCTCCGCCTGGCGAGCGGGATTCGACGCCCTGCTGGTGCTCGGGGGATCGACGATAATCTTCAGCATGCCTCACCTGATCATCCGCCACCCGATCGTGTGGTTTTCGCTGGCTTTCTGCCTCGTTGCCGGAAATCCGACCGCACTTCGGCGGCAGCTTGCTGAACCGAGGGTGGCCTAATGTGTGGGATCGCGGGAATTCTATTGGCTTCGGACGCTCTGGACATAAAGCCGCTTGGAGCGATCGGGCGGATGACTGCATCGCTGCGTCACCGGGGGCCGGATGGCGAGGGGCTCTGGATCGACCGCGAAGCTGGAATCGCACTGGGCCACAGGCGGTTGGCAATTGTCGACCTGTCAGCCGCCGGGCACCAGCCGATGCATTCCGCCAGCGGTCGGTACGTGATCACCTTCAACGGTGAGATATACAATTTTCGCGATTTGCGTAGCGAACTCGAGTGTGCGGGCCAAACCTTTCAAGGTGCTAGCGACACCGAAGTGATGCTCTGCGCAATCGAGCATTGGGGGCTTGAGGCCGCCCTCAATCGCTTTGCCGGTATGTTCGTCTTCGCATTGTGGGATCTCAAGACAAGAACCCTGCATCTGGCCCGCGACAGAATGGGCAAAAAGCCCCTCTATGTCGCATCGACCCGAGATGCGCTGGTTTTCGCGTCTGAGCTGAAGGCGATCAATTGCTTTCCGGGCTTTTCTCCTGACCTTGATCTTGATGCCGCCGCGGCAATGCTTTCGACGGGATGGGTGCCGGACCATCGCTGTATCTGGCGAAGCGTGTTCAAACTGCCGCCTGGTTCTGTCCTTTCCGTCACGGCGGCGAATTTTGCCGAAGACCGCAGCGCGGACCGTCTTTCCCGATGCGTTCACCGCTGGTGGTCGCTGGCTGCCGTCGCTGCCGATGGGCGACGGAATCCCGCCATCGGCACCGACGAAGATCTGGTTGACGAACTGGACAACCGGCTTCGGCTGGCTGTGCGGGAACGTATGATCGCCGACGTGCCTCTGGGCGGCTTCCTGTCGGGCGGGATCGACAGCTCAGCCGTGATCGCCTTGATGCAGGCCCAATCCTGCAAGCCGGTTCGCAGCTTCACGATCTCGTTCGGAGAGGGCGGCTTTGATGAAGCTCCATACGCAGCGGCCGTTGCCCGTCATCTGGGTACCGACCACTCCGAACTTCACCTCTCGCCAAGCGCCGCACGTGACGTCATTCCCGAGTTGCCCCAGGTCTGGGATGAACCCTTCGCCGATGAATCACAAATACCGACCTTGCTCGTTGCCAGGCTCGCTCGTCAGCACGTCACCGTAGCGCTGTCGGGCGACGGTGGTGACGAATGCTTCGCAGGATACGGCCGCCACTTTATGGCGGAGCGGCTGAAACGGCACCTGCGCCTGCCCCGACAACTGCGCCGAACCTTGGCGGCAGGGGCAGGGTTTTTCGCACGCGCCGGACGTGACGATGCCGTTGGCAAACTGCCGCTCTCTGCGAGCGCGAGGCATTTTATCCGGAGCGACCGAATGGAACGCCTCGCCCGGCTGCTCACGGCATCGAACGAAGACGAATTGTTTCAGCGGCTGGCGCGGCCACAAGCTGAAAACCTTGGATATCAGCGGCCGACCGAACCAACCCACGGCTACGGCGGTCCGCCGCTTGACGACCTGCTCTCCCGTCTTCTGTACGATGACATGGCGGGCTACTTGCCTGGCGATATCTTGGTGAAGCTGGACCGTGCCACCATGGCCAACAGCCTTGAGGGTCGGTGTCCTCTGCTTGACCACCGCGTTGTCGAATTCTCCTGGCGGCTGCCATCCAACATGAAAGTTCGTGATGGCGCCGGCAAATGGATCCTTCGCCAATTGCTACGCCGCTATCTCCCGCAGCACCTGATCGAGCGTCCGAAACAAGGCTTCGATGTCCCTATCGCTGCATGGCTGCGGGGTCCGCTGCGCAACTGGGCCACCGATCTTCTCGCCGACATGCGAACCGAAAGCAGTGACGTATTGGACACCGCGAAGATCGACGCCTGCTGGCGCGATCACATTGATGGCCATAACCGCTCGCGCGAATTGTGGTCCGCGTTGATGTTCCAGGCCTGGCGGAGCAAGGCCAATCGGCAAGCACAGCAAACCGGCCCAACTCATGAACGCGACCTGGCAGGAGTGTAAGATGGTAGGTTCCGCAATCAGCCCGATCCAGCTGCCACGGGTCAATCAACTACCAGCACCGGTTCTCGAAGGCAGAGTGCCCGTGCGGTCATTGCGTGAGTATGTCGAGCCGCCCACCGCGTCGCGCCAACTCTTCGTGATTCTGGCAAGGAGAAAATGGTCTATTGTTGCCTTCGCTGTGTTGGGCGGCTTGTTGGCGGGGTTGCTGGGAAGCCTTCGACCAGTTCTCTACGAGTCAACAACCCAGCTTATCGTCGACGCCCCCTCGCGCGGTTCACTGCCCGTCGGCGCCCCGTCTTCGCAGGACCTCGTTGATTCAAGCATAGATGACCACATCACGATGTTATCGTCGCAAGATCACCTGCGCCGCGTCATGGCGGCACTGCGCAAGACAGGTGCGGCGGAAACCGGACAGGACAATTCCGCGAGCAGGAATTCCCGGCTTGAACCGTCTGCCACCCCTCCCCCAAGGACACGCTCACTTGCCGGCGGTCTACTGGACTGGCTGTGGCCAGGGGCGGACCAGGTAGCCAACGGTCCACAAGCCGAGGATGCCTCCGAGTTGAGAGCTTTGCGGCGAGGCATGCGGGTCGGGCAGGAGCTGCGATCGAGAGTAATCTCCGTCGCTTTTGCCGATGACAGCCCCGCGCGGGCGGCGCTCGTGGCCAACACATTCGCTCAGGTTTATGTCGACTCCCTAGCGAAGAAAAGGCAGGCATCCGACCAGCAAGAGCTCGATGCGATCACCGCCAGTTTGCCCGGGCTGCAAAATGATCTGCAGGCAGCGGCAGACCGCCTTGAGAAATATCGGCTGAGCCACGGAGCCATCGACCAAGGCTCGGCGGACAATGCAGCCAGGGAACGGGCCGACCTCAGCCAGCAATTGTCGATGTCAAAGGCGGACCTCGCCGCTGTGGAATCTCGGCTTCGATACGTCCAGGGGCTTCGAGAGCATGGGGCCTCTCTCACCGCCTTGGCCGAAGCTATTGGCGCGCCTGAACTTGCCGACCTTGCGGCTCGACAGGCTCTCGCGCCGGCAGACCAGGAACTCAGAGCCACGACGCAAAGCAAGATCGAACAAGGCGTCGACAAGATTGCTGCCGATGCAAACATTTTCCGTGCACAGATCGCCGCTCTTGAAAGCCGAAAGAACATCCTGGATGCGGTCATGGCCGACACCGCCAGCCGGCTTTCCGGTTTGCGGGCTCTCGAGCCGCAGGTCAGCCTGCTGACCCAGCGATATAACGAACTCCTTGGTCGACAACAGGATTTGACGCGGCGTATCGGAGTTCCCTCAGCTGGAATTTCCATCCTGTCCGCTGCTTGGCCGCCGACTATCCCGCAGACCTTGCCAGCCATCTTCCTTGTTCCCCCTGGGATGATCCTATTCGCCATTCTGGGGGCGATGTACGTCACGATGCGCAATCATTTCGACCGGACTTTCCGTGGCGAGGCCGAGGCAGAAGCGGTGCTCAAGGTTCCCTGTGTGGGGCAGATTCCCGAAGCAGGCGGAATGCATGCCAAACAACTGCGAAACCTCGTGCTGGGGGAGCGCAGGTCCGCATATAGCCGCGCCGTGACGTCGTTGCTGATTGCGGCGGCACCAAATGCGCTAAGGGCTCGTTCGTCGTACACGGCGCTTGTCACCTCCAGCGTGCCGCAGGATGGCGGGACCGAGCTCGCGTGGAGCCTGGCGCTCGCCGGCACGCGACTGGGCGGTCGAGTTCTGTTGGTCGATCTTGAACGCAAGGGCGTTCAGCTCACGCTCGAGTTCCTGCACCAGTTCAGCGAACGCAAGAACCGCCATTCCTTCGCTGACTATGTTTGCAATCGCTGCGACCTGGAAGGTGCCGTTGCCAGGCTGCATGAAATCGGGATCGACGTAATGACCGCCGCTCCGTCGGACGACCTGCTGGCGCTGCTATCATGCGAGGACGGAGGCAAAGTGATGGCGGATCTGCACGCGACCTATCGCATCGTGATCATAAACCTGCCGTCGGCGCTGGGGCAGCCGGAAGCCAAATTTCTGCCAGGATGGGCGGACGTGGTTCTTTTCGCCATCCGGTGGAGGAAAACGCCACGCACCCTCGCTCGCGGGGTGCTGGAACTCCTTCAGGGCAACGGTTCTCTTGCGATACCTGTTGGCAGTGTCCTCACGCGAGTGAATCTGAAAAAACATGCCGGATATCGGCTCGAGGACAGCGCTGACCTCTTGCGCGAGCAAATAGCATGACGGCCACAGGCTCGTCCTTGGGCTACGGACGATCCTGGGGCGGTTCATCCAGGGAGCGGCCAGGACGATTCACGGTGCAGCCTGTCAGCAGAGCGCGTCATTCAGGTGAATGATGGCAAGGTCCGGTGTGCATCGTAGGCTGCGGCAATCCCCGATATTTGCCTCCCTCGGAAGCGCGAACCGATGGCACCAAGCGACCTTCTGAGACCCAAGACGGTTCCTGCGGCAGGCACAGCCATCATCGTTGTTCGGCCGAGCCCGATCGGCTCGATCATTCGTGCAGCAAGCGGAGTGTCGGCAATGGCGATTGTCGGCCAGCTCACCCTTCTTGCCGCAATCCCGGTTTTGGCGCGGCTCTATTCGCCGGCCGATTTCGGCATCTTTACGATTTATCTGTCGATCGTGAACATACTCGCCGGGGTCGCGGCATTGCGCTTCGAGGCTTCGCTCTATGGGGTCAAGGGGAACGCGCAGGCCTATGTGACGGTCAAGCTTATTCTCTTGGCTGTGTTCGTGACGACCGTCCTGGCCTTTTCGGCCGGACAGATGCTGTCGAACCTTGCTCCCAATCGCCTCGGCTCGCTCGCCTGGCTCATTCCGATTGGAATGGGAGGCGCAGGTCTGGTCGAAGCCATGAACTGCTGGAGTCTGCGTGCCGGGCTTTTGCGCGATTTTGCTCTCGGGCGCCTGATCCTGCCGGCAAGCATGGCTGCACTGCAATTGGCTTTCGGCATCGCCGAACTCGGCGGTGAAGCGATGATCCATGCCCATATTTTAAGCCAGTTCGTCTTCATCGGGGTGATCGGCTATCGGGTGATGAGTTGGGAGGATTTGCGTGGCATCGCCTGGGCACCTTGGCGTGCGGTATTGGAAAAGGCTCGGCGGGAATACAAATTTCCTCTGTTCGATATTCCCGCAACGCTCGCGAGCATAGCAATCAACAATCTTCCAGCAGTCCTTGTCGGCGGGCTGTTCGGCACCGCATTTGCCGGATATTTGGGCGTGGCCGCGCGGCTGGTCACCGGTCCGGTGACGCTGATCGCCACACCGCTCAGCAATGTTTTTGTCGCCGAAGCAAACCGGAACAGCAATCGTGGACACCTGCTTGGTGTGGCGCGCGGGCTTCTCCTGCTGGCCGCCGCCTTTACCGCGGTGCCGATCTTGCTGCTCGGCCTCGCCGCGCCCTATGTGGTCGTTCCGCTTCTGGGCGAGCCTTGGATGCCCACTGCGGAAATCATGACCGCACTGGCGCTGATGGGCGCGGCACAGGCGTTGTCGACTCCGCTCAGCGACGTTCCCGCTCTGTTACGGCGGCAAGGAACAAGACTGGTCATCGACCTCGCACGGGCGGTTCTCGTGTTTGGCCCGCTGCTCGCCGGCGCCCAGGCGGGCTGGCAGCCAGTCACCGTCATCTATTTCATGGCCGCCGGCGGCGCGTCGGGTTTCGCTCTGAAAATGGCAGCATCACTGTATCTGTTGACCCACGACCCTCAACCAGCAGGCGCTGCAACGTGCATCCAACATGAATGTCTCGAGGAAAAAACACCATGAATTCGTCGTCGGTTGACAACCTTCAAGCGGCAGTTGCGGTCACCCAGCATGACCGGGCCGATCTCTCGTGGTCACGCCCTTTTATCTCGGTCGGGATACCAACCTTTCGTCGACCGGATACGATCCGCAGGGCGATCGACAGCGTCTTGGGCCAGGATTACTCCGATTGGGAGTTGGTCGTGAGCGACGACGAGGGGCCGGAGGGCGAGACCTGGGCTATCGTGACCGACTACGCACGGAGCGAACCTCGCATCCGCATCATCGAAAACAGTCGAGGTCGCGGTCAGGTCGAGAACACCAACAACGCTATGCTGGCTTGCTCCGGACGATGGATCAAGTTGCTACATGACGATGACTGGCTTGCGCCAGGTGCACTCAGGACATTCGCCGAAATTGCCAAACAGTACCCCTCAGTCGCCTTCATGACGTCAGCCGCAAACATAATCGAGGACAAGCGAGTGCGATTTCGCCAAGTCCCCAAGCAGCAGGAACCGATCTCGCTTTATTCCAGCCAGCAGTGCCTGATGGACCTCTATCTGGTGCGCGCGACACGCTGCCTGGGGATTATTCCATCCACATTGTTGATCAACAGCGACGTCATTCGTGCCGGCTGCTTGATGCGCACGCACAAAGAGATTCCGGCCGGAGTGGATCAACTGTTCTTCGTGGATCTAGCCAGCCATGGGGACATGGTGGCGATAAGCGATCCGCTTACCTTTTACGATGCAACGAACCATCCAAGCATTACAACGTCAAAGAGTTTCCGCGAGGTCGACGAAGTGACCCTCGCCGTCAAACAGCTTAACTGGAATCTCATCAAGGACCGCAACCATCTCCCGCCTCCCGAGACATTGCTGCGGGCATTGCGGGTTGCTCGTATTCCCATGAGGTTCCACCAGCAGTCCTGGTTGACCACGTTCCTGGACGGGATTCAGATCTTCCGGCCTTCCGTCATGAAGGTGGCGGGCTGGCACGTGCTTAACCACGTGTTTGCAATCCGCCCAAGATTGGGCCGGGTGCGCACACGACGGCGGTAGGGTGAGGCTGGCGGACAAGCACGCCGGCAACAGATTGCGCGCGCACAAGCCTGTTGCGCGCGCGCATGGTACGGCCGTTACCTCACGGCAAGACGCATATGCGCCCAAGAAGAGCTACCAGTTCCGCCTGGCGCCGTGTTTCGGTCTTGGCGAAGAGCGACGCCAGCTGTGACCTTATCGTGGTCCGGCTCAAGCGCCGCTTGCGGGCTATCTCCAAAGGGGCATCGCCCTGCGCCAAGCGCAGCGCGAGTTGCGTTTCGGCACTCGTCAGACCAAACATTCTTTGCAGCGTCTGGGGATTTGGCCCGGACCTGTTTTCACGATCCAGCAGCGCCACGATACTCGTCGCGTCAGGCGTTGCTATGCCCTTCTCGTTCAAAATCAAGGGCCTGTCGCCCATACCGCGGATCACCACCCATGAAAGCGTGCCAGGAAGAAAATTCCCCGGCACGTTTGCGATCAGCCGCCTCAGAGCAACCGACACCTTGCCGGCCGTATCAGCTGCCTCGCCCTCGCGCTCCAAGGTGTTTTGAGCGGCTGAATTCCACTCCATGACCTTCCTGTCGCTGTTCAGGATCAGATAGCCACACCCGATGCGATCAAGCATTCTCACAACAGATGCAAGGCTGCTCTGCTTTGGCTCGACAGCCACGCCGTCGAACCTTTGTGGTGCTTGGTGCCAGGCGGAACTATGGCCACCCTGCGTTCTCAAGGCCGAGACGGGCTTTCCCCCGAAACTTCCATATTGGCGACCAAGAATTCCATCATGCTGCCTACCAACCAGTGCCATTTTCTTACCTCCCGCAAAACGGCAACGCCTCCCTGTCAGGAGGTGCCTTAAACATGTCAGTCAGGTCGCTTGGAGAGTTGCGGTCCGATCCGCCCCCGACAACGGACAAAATGCGCGCTACAATCCCGGGGAACAATCCTGCGGTCGGACTAGTCTGTACGCTTTTCGGTCTAATCTCGACGGACTAGTCAGAAGGTTATAGTCTGGCACATGCGTTTGCATTCGCTCAGTTTGCATCCGAACAGCTCAGGCAAGTTGCTAACCCACCTTGCCTCGATGTCGCTCCTGGTCGCGACACTTGCGGTCGAGACAGCGCTGCCCGCCTCCATGGCATACGACATCGGCTTTTTTGAGTTTGTTCCCACCATTATTGCCATCTCATATCTCGAAGATCGCCTGATTGCCCTTGCGGCAACGTTTGTGATGGTGACTGTCGGCTTGTTGGCGCGGGATGTCCTTCACAATCCAACCGACGTCGACGTTTGGATTAGGGCCATCCTGCTGCTGGTTGCAGGGGGGATGATCGCCCTGACTTTCCACCGGCAGAGGCAGGACTACCGCACCCTTTTGCGGGTTGCAGAGGCTAGACTCGTGGCCTTGGAGGCGACCGAAAACAGTTATCGCTGGGCATTTGAACGTGCCGCTATCGGCTTTGCCAATATGAGCGAGAACGGAGAGTTGCAACGATCCAACAAACGTCTTTGTGAGATGACAGGGTATGCCGAGGAGGAGCTTTCTAGTTTGCCAGTCAGGGCACTCGTCCATCCTGACGACAACCACACTTTGGCGGAAGCATTGACTCGCCTCAAAGACACGACTTCGTTCGGCTCGGAGATCCGTCTCCTGAGAAAGGACGGCACGGTTTTGTGGACAAGATTGGCGCTGTCTTTGGCCGTGCCAGCTGATGCTCTCCCTCAAAGCATCTTTGTAATGGTGGACGACATATCGGGAGAGCGAACCGCCCGCGAGGCACTCCGGGCTCAGAAGGAATGGTTGGACCTGGCGCTGTCGTCCAGCCGGTTGGGAACATGGCGCATAGACTTCGAGAGCGGATCCGTGAACGGCTCGGCCGCGTTCTGGGAAATGATGGGACTGGCACCCGCGCCGAGCCGTCCGCTGCAGGAACTGGCTGCGGTCGTTCATCCAGCCGACTTGCCTAATTTGACGGCCCCGGGAGAGCTTGCATCCGGCGCCAACTATGACGCGGAGATCCGCATCAGGCGAGCTGGCGGACATATCCGCTGGATTGCTCTTCGCGGACGGGACGAATTGCGCGATGGTCGTGCACAGCGAATAGGAGTCGCCGCGGATGTCACCGATCGGCGCATAACCATTCTGCTGCGGGCTGCGGCGAAGAAGCGAGAGCGGGCCATGCTTGAACAGCGCCACAGGCTCAACAATCTGTTTCCGGTGATCACGGCGCTTGTGAATATGGTTAGTGCCCCCGACAACGATATCGCCCGCTATAAGCAGACACTGATCCAAAAAATCGGCGCACTCCAGGCGACGCATCTGCTTCTTTCACGCGATGGCAACCTGTCGGCGTCCTTGCGCGACCTCATCGTTCAGGAATTGCAGCCCTACATGGGGACGCACAACATCTCGATCAGTGGGCCCGAAGTAAAAATCGCAGAGGGTTCGGCTGAGAGCTTCGCAATGATCGTTCACGAGCTTACGACCAATTCCGTGAAGCATGGGGCTCTCGGCACTCCGGCAGGCCGGATCGAGGTCATGTGGCAATTCACAGCCCAGGAGCCCGGCGCCGACATCGTGTTTGAATGGTCGGAATCGGGAGAGCGCCGGGTCTCCACCTCGGCTCGGCGCGGTTTTGGGTCGTTGATCATTGGAGCCGACGGTGAGCCTATCGTGGGTCACTCTTCCAAGCTTGAGATGCTGGCTCACGGACTGAAATATTCGGTCCGGCTGCCGCCAAAAGCAATCGGCGCTAGTTGACGTCTCTGGCGGCCCATGTCTTCAGCAGAACCGCGGCCTCTGTCCGATTTCGTGCCCCAAGTTCGCGCAGGACGGCGGCGGCATGAATCTTCGTCGTCGCTTCTGCAATTTCAAGAGAGCGGGCAATCTCTTTGTTCGAGTAACCTTCGGCCATCAACCTGAGGACTTCCTTCTGTCTGGACGTAAGCCTGCCCAGATTGTTGACGCTGGTGGTCCTGTGGGGCATTCGCGTGGGAGCCTCGGATGGAAGGCGTACCGGCTCCTTGGACCTTTGTGAAAGAAGTGCCGGAACGTAAATACGGCCGGCCAGGATTTCCTTCACCGCCAGGACCACCTCCTCGTCCGTTTGGGACTTTACGATATAGCCATGAAGTCCAATCGAGAGGGCAGTTAGAATCTCGGCGCGTGAATCGGTCCCTGAAACAATTGCAAACCGTGTGTCGGGATGAGCCGGTAAGACGTCGCGAAGATCGTCCTGGCCGGACAGTCCTGGCATGTTCAGGTCGATGACGGCGAGATCAACGGGCGCCTGATCTTCAAGCAGGCTTATGACGGTATCAAAACACGCCGCTTCGAATATTTCCAAGTCTGGAATGCCGGCCATCAATGCCAGTCGCAGCCCACGACGATACAAGCCGTGATCATCGGCGATGATAATACGATACATGAACCACCCACCTTTTGGCAGCCCGCATGTGTCCCTAGCTGCCGAACCCTCCCTTTGGATGGACTGTACGGTGACCCAACACAGATCAGCCGCCCGCTGATCCCCCGTATGTCGACGCTCGTCGCCGCCCATCCGCACATTTCAACCTGCTAATATAGCTTACAATCGCACACATTTCAGGGCCAGATAGCAAAGTGTTTTTTTCGTACGAACGGTAGCGATGCCCTTCCGAGAAGGTCGTTACCGGCGCCGGACATGCGCACAGCAGTTGCCAATCGAGCGGCTACAGCTCCCAGCTCTGATTGACCGCCCTGCCGCGCCCATGCCCTGCCGGCTGGAATATTGAAATCAAAACGCCGGGAAAGTGCCATTCAAATGCACGACGACGCCTTCTCGGGCGCCACTTACCATCGCTGCACCCGGAGAGGCGAAACCAACACTGGCGTACCTTCCGGCCGGTGGGCTGGACCCATCACACCGCGACAGTCGTATCAATAGGAGGACGAGATGAAAGCGGTCATTCAGTGCGGTGGAATGGGAACACGCCTTCGGCCTTTCACATCCATCTTGCCCAAGCCTCTCATGCCGATCGGTGCTCGACCGGTTCTTGAATTGCTTTTGAAGTGGCTGCGACGGAACGGCATTCAGGAAGTCTACGTCACGACCGGCTATCTGGGGCACTTGATCCGCACCGTATGCGGAGACGGATCACAGTGGAATCTAAGGATACGCTATACCCAGGAGCTGGAACCTCTCGGCACTATCGGCCCGCTCTCCCTGATCAGGGAGGAACTGGACGAGCCGTTCATTGTTCTCAATGGGGACGTACTTACCGATCTCAGTCTCAGCCGGTTTGTGGCATCACACCGGACTCACACGGATCCAGTCACCATAGCCACCGCTTCCCGCGTCATCAAGATGGACTTCGGCGTCATCGACGAGATCGACAATACTGTTAAAGTATTTCGTGAAAAACCGACTCTATCTCATCTGGTAAGCATGGGTATATATTGCATGAACCCAGATGTTTTCCGTTTTATACCTGACGGTATCGCCTTCGGATTCGACGACCTCATGCTGCAGATGATGCAAAACGGCACGAATGTGCACGTCTACAAACATGATGGGCTTTGGCTGGATATCGGACGCGTTGAAGATTTTCAAAACGCACAAACCATTGCCTGGGAAGAGCAGTCCGCATCGATCGAGGTCTCGGCAGCGGCCGCTTGAGGGCCGAACGCTCGGCCGCGCCAACATGAGGAGGTCGTAATGCTCTTGGTCAGCGCTCCTATTCTTGGCTTTCCGGAAAAGGCGGCCCTGGCCAAAGTTGTCGACAGTGGGTGGCTGACGATGGGGGACCAGGTACGAGCCTTTGAAGAGGCCTTCGCGGCCGTGCATGATGCGGTCGATTGCGTCGCCGTCAGCTCTTGCACCGCCGCCCTGCATCTCATTCTCCATGCACTTGGGATCGGCCCTGGAGACGAAGTGCTGGTTCCCTCGCTGACCTTCGTGGCGACCGCGAATGCAGTGCTCTACGTAGGAGCAACACCGGTATTCGTCGACATAGAGTCGGCCGAAGTGCCACTGATGTCTCTAAGCGACGCGGAAGCCAAGTGCACCGGACGCACCAAGGCAGTCATTCTCGTCCATTTTGCCGGCTACCTCGCCGACCGGGAAGAATGGCAGAGATTTGCCCGTGTGCGAGGACTGCATATCGTCGAGGATGCCGCGCATGCTCCCGGCCTTAAGGAGGTGGGGACTTACGGTGCGGCCGCGGCCTTTAGCTTCTACGGCAACAAGAACATGACCACCGCGGAAGGCGGGGCCGTTATCGCCCGGGATGCACAGCTCCGTGAAGCGATCCGCCAGGCTCGCGGACATGGGATGACCAGTGGCACACATCAGCGGCTGAACAGCCGCACGCCGCAATACGACGTGACGATGCTCGGTTTCAATTATCGCATGGACGAATTGCGCGCCGCTATCGGCTTGGTCCAACTTCAGAACCTGCAGGAATGGAATGAAATCCGGCGCATATTGGTCGTCCTCTATCGGCGTCTGATCGCAGATTATTGCTCGGCTGTGACAGTCCCGTTCGGCAAACCGCGGACCTCGGCCTACCACATCATGCCTGTCCTCCTGCCGCATGACGTCGACCGGCAAACGGTAATCGACCATCTGCGAACGAAGGGTATACAGACCACAATCCACTATACGCCCGTGCACCAGATGACGCTTTATCGCCAGATGTTCACTGAAATCCATCTGCCGAAGACCGAGGACTTCGCGCAGCGGGAATTGACGATTCCACTACACCCGCAAATTACGGCAAGTGCGATCGAGTCGGTGGTTGTTGCGTTGGCCACGGCGATTGAAGGCAGCGGGCGGGCGGGAGCCGCGGCATGAACGCACTCGACGTGACGATGCATCGGCCCGCCGTAGCTGGCACCAGCCACGGAATTGCCAGACGCGCTATGGACATCATCCTCGCCGCAGTAGCGGGAATGGTACTCGCTCCACTGATGCTCCTGATTGCCGTTGCACTCTTTGTCGAGGGCGGTTGGCCCGTGCTTTTCGCACAGACGCGCCTGGGTGCCGGCGCAAAACCGTTTCGCATGTACAAGTTCCGCAAATTCAAGACGACAGCCGATCCTTTCGGCCTTGCGCTGACCATGAACGATGACAGCCGCATGACGCGGGTAGGCCGTTTTCTCGCGGCAACGAAACTTGATGAGCTGCCCCAACTGTGGAACGTTTTCACGGGGGACATGGCAATTGTCGGGCCGCGGCCGGAAAGCCTTGCCTTCGCCGATTGTTTCCGCGGCGGCAATGAAGCTGTCCTACAGTGGAAGCCTGGCCTGCTCGGCCCAACCCAGGTTCTCTTCCGTCACGAAGCCTGTTTTTACCCGCCCTCCCTTGATCCGCTCCTGTTTTATCGAGAGGTCCTGTTCCCGGCCAAGGCAACGATCGACCTCGCCTACTATCCGCGGCGCACCATTGCATCGGACCTCGTCTGGATAATGCGGGGCTTCAGGGCGGTTTTCGGCGTGTCCCTGCCTCCCGCGGCAAGTGGGTAGAGTTGGCAAGTGAGGAGAGTTTGGCATGAATGGATTGTTGTTCGTTCGCCAGTTTGACGGCTCACATGATCGAAGGAGTGCACGGTCGTGAACTATCACGGCAGGAAGGTCCTGGTCACGGGTGCGGATGGATTTATCGGATCCCACCTCACGGAAGCGCTGGTGCGCGAAGGTGCCGATGTCACGGCACTGGCCCTCTACAACTCGTTCGACAGCCATGGCTGGCTGGATGATTTGCCCGACCACGTTCGAAGCCAGTTGCAGTGCATTCGGGGGGACGTTCGTGACAGCGCCTTCATCAACCGGATCGTGCGCGGCCAGGCGGTGGTGTTTCATCTGGCTGCGCTGATTGCGATTCCCTATTCCTATGCGGCTGCCCAATCCTATGTGGAAACCAATGTGCTGGGTACCGTGAATGTCCTCGAAGCGGCACGCCACTGGGAAACCGAGCGCATTGTGCATACGTCCACAAGCGAGGTTTATGGCACCGCTCTGACCATGCCGATCCACGAATCCCACCCGTTGCAGGGACAATCCCCCTACTCCGCATCCAAGATCGGCGCGGACATGATGGCGGCGTCCTATGCCAGGTCCTTCGATGTGCCGGTGGTGATCCTGCGACCGTTCAATACATACGGGCCGCGCCAGAGCGAGCGGGCCATCGTGCCGACCATCATAAGGCAGGCTCTGGACGAGAACTGTTCGGCGATCATGGTCGGCGACACCAGCCCTATCCGCGACCTTACCTTTGTGGAAGACACTGCGGCGGCATTTGTGGCGGCAGGGGCGGCCAAGCTTGAATTTGGCCATGCCTACAATGCCGGCAGCCAGCGCGCCGCCAGTGTCTCGGACGTTTTGGAGTTGGTGCTCGAGTTGAGTGGCACCAGGAAACCGGTCCGCCGCGATGAAAGCCGGGTGCGGCCGCAGAACTCCGAGGTTCGTGCGTTGCTCGCCGATTCCTCAAACCTTGAAAGTAAAGTCGGATGGCGGGCACATACGAGCCTGCGTGATGGTCTGGAAAGGACCATCGAGTGGTGGCGCTCGCGCCTCAGCGAAGGCCGCGTCCGTCGTGAAATGAGCTATATGACATGACCTTTCCGCGGCTCATACCGGCTGTGCTGCTGATGGCCGCTCTGCTGGCGCTGCACACAGCCGGAAACCGGCCGAGCGGTGCGGCAGGCACGGAGCCGTCAATGGATCTGCCCGCTTACCTGAAACCTGTCACTGATCCGGCGACAGGGATCAGCTTTACTCGGATTACCCAGCCCGGAGCTCTTGGCAGCGGAATTGTCTGCGGCAAGATATATTGCAGTCACCGATACTCGAGCGCGCAAGCGTGGAATGCGGATCAGAGCCTCCTCGTCCTCATGAACGGCTGCAACGGCATGTGTTTCCTCGACGGGAAAACCTACCTCCCTTTGTTTCACCGCAACAAGTCGGGTGAGTGCGAATGGCGCCCTCGAAAGGCGGAGATGATGATCTGTGTCGACGGTCAAAAGATCTCGACTTGGGCTCCCCGCACCAATCGTGAGGACATAGTGTATGCCGCAACGAAATATCGGGATCTCGAATTCGGCCCGTCCAAGGGAAATCCTAGTCGTGACGGCAACCGCATTGCCGTACGCGCGACCCGCGATGATGGAGCTGCCGTCGTCTTCGCATACGACATCGACCGGCGTCTGAAATACCCGGACATCGATCTCGCCCAGGTTGCCGGAACGACCAGTTCCTGCACCATTTCTCCGCTTGGAGAAAACATCCTGTGTTTCCAAAACCTGGTCGACGGCACCGAGCAGCGAGCCATTTTCGCAGTCGACGGCACCCTGCGCCAGAGGTGGAAGGACCATCATCGGCCCGGCCATGGCGATTTGACTCTCGATGCGGATGGTAGCGAGATTTACGTCGGAACCAGCAAATCCGCTCCGGACGAATATCAGGTGATCAAGCGTCGGCTGTCCGATGGAAAGGTCACGTCGCTCACGAAGTACGGTGAGGCCGAGCATACGTCGCTGCGTGCTTTGGACAGGCCCGAATGGGCATTTATAAGTTACGGGGGCAATCCCGATGAGGTTCGGAGCCATCCAAACTGGGCGCCATACACGCGCGAAGTGATCGCGCTGCGTGTTGACGGTCGTCAGGAGGTCCGACGCATCGTGCAGACGCGAAACGCTCCATTTGACTATTGGAGCGAGACACATGCCTCACCGTCCCCTGATGGGTCGCAAGTGATCTGGTCGAGCAATTGGGGGGTGCCTGGTGGGCCGGTCTACGAATTCGTCGCCCGTCTCGATTGGCCGCAGCAGCCGAGCTTGAATTAAAGGGAGATTGCCATCAATGGCCTTCGTTAGCCGAATTTTCTTTGCAGCGCTTGCCGGCTGCCTGGCCCTGGATATCGCAGCCGCGGCTGAAGCGCCGGTGGCCTACAAGCTTTCCCCCGGCGACACGGTAGAGATAGGAATTGCCTCCATAGCGGAACGAACGCAACGCGCGATTGTCCAGATGGATGGCTCGATCGCGCTGCCCGAGTTCGGGATGATCCCAGTTGGCGGGTTGACGCCGGCTGAATTGCAGACGCGCATGGAAGCGGTGCTGCCAACCAAGATCGTCCACCAGCGTCTGCCTGATGGACGGGAGCAAATAATCGTCATCAAGCCGAGCGACGTCACGGCCGTGATCGCGGAGTACCGGCCGATCTACGTGACTGGCGATGTGCTGACGCCAGGGCAGCAGGCTTACCGGCCACTCATGACAGTCCGGCAGGCGATTGCGGTCGCCGGCGGTTTCAGCCTTCTGCGGTCGCGGGCAAGCCAAAGCGGACCTGATCCCGTTGATCTGCGACGCGACTACGAGTCGATCTGGGGGGATTATATCAGGGACTACTTTCATGGCGCCCGTATCCGCGCCGAACTTCAGAACCAGGCAGAATTTGACATGCAGCCGCCGCAAGGTTCGCCCCTGTCGAATGCATTGATATCGGCGGTCGCGCAGGCGGAAGCGGAGGGTCTCAGAATTTCGCTGAACAATTTTCAACAGGAGCAAAGCTATCTCGACAAGACCGCCAAGGATGCCGAGGCTGAGGTCGAGGTTCTGCTCAAGCGCGAGCAGACGGAAGCGGCCGCGGTGAAACAGGATGAGGACGATCTGGCGCGGGTCACCAAATCGTTCGAATCGGGCAACCTGACCAACAGCAGGCTCGCCGACGTCAGACGTGCCGTGCTGATGTCGTCGAGCCGGGCGCTCGAGACGTCGGTCGAACTCATGAGAACGCGACGCCAGCAGGAAGACTTCGTCAGGCAGCAGGAACGCAATGAAAATCAACGAAGGATCGGCCTTCTGAACGAGTTGAGGGACACCGACCTTCGCCTCGCCGAGACCACTGCAAGGCTCCACGCAGCCAGCCAGAAGCTTCAGCCATCAGGGGCGTCCGCTCTTCCACTGCCGGTCGCCGGCGAAACCTTCCAGGCGCGGATCACAATAACCGGCGGGGCCGGCGACGCGTCTAGAAGTCGACCGGTCGACCAGGACACTGAGGTCGCGCCTGGAGACACGATCGAGGTGAGGTTCAGCAGCGACCTGCAGAGTGCGGCGATCCAGTAGCTACGCGGACGTGAACGTAGCCGGGAACGATGAGGCTGATGCCTCGCCTCACAGCATGAAGACATGGGCGACCTGAGAAATCGAGCATGGGAAAATCAAGAAAGCGGGTTTGTCGTGATTGGTGAAATAGATGTCGCCAGCGCCTACAGCACCGGCCGCACCGACTTCATGGGACTGAAGTTGGTTGTCGCGCCCGGCGTGCTCGTCCCTCGCCCGGAGACGGAATTGCTCGGCTGCACCGCCCTCAATGTGCTGCGTGAACTTAATCGGCCGGTCCCGCGTGTCGTCGACATGTGCTGCGGGGCAGGCAATCTCGCCTGCGCCATTGGATACAAGGTCCCCACCGCGCGCGTCTGGGCGAGCGATCTCACTGACAGCTGTGTAGAAACCACGTGCCGGAACGTCGCCCATCTTGGCCTGGCCGGACGCATTTCGGTGCTGCAGGGCGACCTGTTCAATTCCTTCTCGGGTCTGGAGCTCGAAGGCACGATCGATCTGGTCGTTTGCAACCCGCCTTACATCTCCGAGAAGCGGCTCGAAAACGACCGCGCGCATTTGATGGAACTTGAACCACGTGAGGCGTTCGCTGCCGGGCCCTACGGCCTGAGCATTCACATGCGGGTGATCAAGGAGGCGCGGCGCTATCTGCGGCAAGGTGGTATGCTGCTTTTCGAGGTCGGGCTTGGCCAGGACCGGCAGGTCATGAGTTTGGTTGAACGTTCCAAAGGCTACGAGAGCATTCGCACGGTTGCGAACAATGCTGGTGAAGCCAGGGTGGTTTGTGCACGAGCCAGAACGCCAGCGTGAGCCGCGCCATGGGTTTGCGCGCTCGGTTGGGAAGACGCCCTTATTACCATCGCCCGGCGATCAGTTTTCCTTGCTCACCACGTAACGTGCAATTCCCTGGATGGAATCGAAATTCTCAGGCAGAAGTTCACTGTCCTCGACAGTGATGCCGAATGTCTCCTCGACGAAGCCGATAACTTCAAGCACTCCAGTCGAGTCTATGATGCCCTGGTCGAGCAACGACGTTTCAACCTCCAGGGCACGCGGGTCGGCCACGTAGAAATTTGACGCCAGAAAGGCGCGTATCTGATCGCTGTAGGTGTCAATTCTGTTGTTCGTGCTCAGCATTGAATTGGCCTCCGATCCAAATGATTTCCAGGTATCGCTTTATGACAGCGCTATTTTCTTGAGCTTGCCCGTGTCCGTCATCGGTAGACTGGACACAATTTGGATGGACTTCGGAATCATGACGTTTTCCAACCGCTTCTGACATTCCATCCGCAGCTGCTTTTCGCCTATGATCGTTCCTTGCTCCATGACGACAAACGCTTTCACTGCTTGCCCCAGCAGGTCGTCGGGAACTCCGACAACCGCGGCTTCCCGTACTCCCGGGATTTCCATCAGCACGTTTTCGACTTCCCTAGGCGCCACCTTTTCTCCCCGCGATTTTATGATCTCATCGCTGCGGCCGACAAAATAGAGGTACCCTTCCTCGTCCATTCGGCAGTAGTCGCCGGTGTACAGAACCTGCTCGCCGGGCAAAGGGCCAGGCTTGAGCTTCCTCGCGGTAGCCTCCGGCTTACCCCAGTAGCCCTTCATGACCGTTGCTCCGCGGATGACCAACTGGCCGACGACATTGGGACCGACCTTTCGGTCATCCTCATCGACAATCCACATTTCGGTGTTCGGGATGGCGATCCCCACGCTCAACGGTTTTCGCGCAAGATCTTCCGGCGGAAGATAGGTGCAGCGTTTGCATTCGGTCAGGCCGTACATCGAATAGATCCGGGCATCGGCAAACAGTTCCTGGAGCAGGCGAATGTGCTTGAGCGGCAGTGCCGCAGCAGTGTTCGTGACATACCTTATGCTTGCAAAATCATTTGCCTTCAGCGTCTTGAGATCCGACAGCGCGGCAAAGATGGTCGGCACGCCGGGAAAGCCTGTAACTCTCTCCCTTTCGATGATCGCAAGTATCTGTGCGGGGAAGGCAAACGAGCGCTCGAGGACCAACCGCGCCCCGGTACGGAATGCCATTATCATCTGATAGAGGCCGTAATCGAAGGCCAGGGGCAAGACATTGAGGATCACGTCGTCTTCGCCAAGCTCGAGGTACGAGGCGATAGACGCGCAGGCTGCCATCATGTTCCTGTGTGTCAGCATCACGCCTTTGGGTTCGCCGGTCGAGCCCGACGTGTAGATGATGGCTGCGAGATCGATATCGATGCGGCGGCGGGCCGGCGCTTTGCCGTGGCCGGCAGCCGCCTCATCCCAGCGCACGGCATGCGGCAATCCCCGGAGCTCGGCGTCGTCCACCTGACCGGAGACGATGAGCCGCCGCAGCGACGGACAGTTACGCGCCGGCTCAGTAAAGATCGGCTGCAAATGTTTGTCGGTGATCAATGCCGCCGGCAGGCAATCGTTGAGCAAATACCCCAGCTTGTCGCTCTTGGTGAGCGGATTGACGACGCACACAACGGCGCTCGCCTTGAGAACCGCCCAGAAGCTGACCACGGTCTCGACGGTGTTGTCGGCGAAGATCATGACGCGGTCACCGGGGGCGACCCCGGACGTGACGAGATGATGGGCGACCGCGTTGGAACGTGTCTCAAGCTCATCATAGGCGAGCCGGTGCCCGCCGCACACCAGCGCCACCTTGTCGCCGAGCCGGCCGGCCGAATGGCTGAGGTAGTCGTGCAGCAGAGGGACGGCGCCATGCATCATACCAGCACCTCTTGCCTGTGCAGGTGATCGACATCTATCCTGAGGTCGACCGCACACCCGCTCGAAGGGCGGCTTGCGACAAACTGCTGATGGAGGAGCTGCGTCGACAGCACGCCGACCAACGCCATGTTGTCCGAGTTGGACAGATCCCCATCGCCGGTCTTGGCAGCGCATTTGTCCAGCAGGCGCGCGACCGAGTTCGGATCAAAGACATTCGCCGCGCGCAGGGCAGTCTCCGAGAGTGCTTCGCGGACATAGGCGGGTGCGCTATCGCCGATGAAGCAAAGTGCGTTGGGCGCCCGGTAGGGTTGCTTCTTGCGGGCCACGACTTCCGCGGGCACGATCGATTTCGCCACACGCTTCAGCACGTGTTTCTCATCCAGAATGCGCAGCTTGTAGTCGGCCGGTAGCGAATTCGCCAAGGCCACCAGCCTGTCGTCCAGGAACGGGAACCGCCCTTCGACGGAATGGGCCATCAGCATCCTGTCTCCCTGCGAGGAGAGCAGGTAGCCCGACATCAGCGTCCTGATCTCAAGATACTGGTCCTGCGCGAGAGGACCCCATCGTTGAAACTCTTCGGGCAGGCGGCAGAGCAGGTCCGCCACCACGTCGTGACGCGCCGTTTCGGCGTGCATGTCGGCCGAGAACAGCCGTTTGATGGCGCTGGTGGTGCGCCAGCGGGTATCATGCGCGAAGCCGGGCGCGCCAAATGCATGGATACCATGTCCAAAGAACTGGCGCGCCATCGCCTGCTGCTTGACCGGCGAGCGGCTCAGATAAGGGTAGAGGCGTTCCAGCAGTCGCGCGCGTCGGGCAGAGGCGGGCTGCCGCCCCCAGAAGCGGCGGACCTTGCCTTCCCGGAACAGGTCGTAGCCGGCGAACATCTCGTCGGCCCCTTCGCCGGTCAGCACGACCTTGATGCCATGTTCGCGCACCAGCCTCGAGAGAAGGAACAACGGCGCCGGCGCCGTCCTGAGAATCGGACGCTCGGCGTGACGGATCACATCTGGGAAGATGTCGGCGATGTCACCGCGCGAAACCATCACCTCGTGGTGTTCGCCGCCGCTCGCACTTGCAACCAGCCGCTGGTAACGGGTTTCATCATATTCGGCGTCAGCAAAACGCAACGAGAAAGTCTGGAACGGCGCGCCGGCGAAGCGCCTCCCGAGCATGGCGACAAGTGAGCTGTCGAGCCCGCCGGAAAGGTAGCAGCCGACCGGCACATCCGCCTTCACCATCCTAAGCGCCGTCGCGGCCCGCAAGGCGCCGCGCACTTCGTCCACCGCATCCTCCAGCGAGCCCCTGAAGGTGCCGTGGGCCGGGTCCTCGTTCTCGGGATAGCAAGGTTTCCAGAAAGCCTGCTCACGAACGCTGCCATTGTCGTAGATGCGGACATGGCCGGGGGTAAGTTCCTGTACTCCCTGAAATACGCCTTGCGGCGGTACGACGGTCCACAGCGTGAAAGTCTGGTCGACCCCCGCCGGATCGAAGGCCCGCGGTATCGCCGGGTCGGCTGCGAAGATGGCCTTAACTTCGCTGGCGAAATGCAGGCGGCCAGCGTGTTCGCACAAATGCAGCGGGCAGATGCCGAACCGATCGCGCGACAGGACGAGGCGGCCCGTCAGCGAGTCCCAGATGGCGAGTGCCCACTGCCCGTTCAGCCGCTCGAACGCGGCCACGCCCCAGGCGCGGTAGGCATGCACGACGACCTCCGTATCGCTGCGGGTGCGGAAACGATGTCCCAGGGCCATGAGTTGTTCACGTAGCTCGACGTAGTTGAAGATCTCGCCGTTGAACACGATCCAGGTGGTATCGCCTGTGTCGGCGAGAGGCTGCTGTCCGGTCGAGAGATCGATGACCGACAGGCGGGTATGCGCCAGCCCCGCTCGCCTGTCGCGGTAAAGGCCGCTTTCGTCCGGACCTCGATGGGAGAGCGCGGCTGCCATTCTCAGAAGCGCGGCTCGTGACGGAGGCTCCGCAGCCGCGTTCAGCGCCACAATTCCGGCGATGCCGCACATGGGTCAATCCCTGTCCATCGCAGCGGACAGCTGCGGCCGTGCGTGAAGGTAGCGTGCGGCGCGGCGTTTGCTGACGATATCCTTATAGACCTTCTCGACCTGCTCGGCCGTGAGGCCGGCGGCGGCGGCGACCGCGCCGGCCGAAATTCCGTGATTCATGCCGTAGAGGCACAAATCCATCAACTGATAGGGCAAGGCGAAGTAGAACTCCTCCTGGGTTTGCGCCATGGAAAACGTGTCCGTGGTCGGCGGCCTTGTTCGGACCTCCGTGTCAATCCCGAGATATTCCGCCAGCTGGTAAACCTGGGTCTTGTAGAGATGGACGATAGGCATCACATCGGCGACGCCGTCGCCCTGCTTGACGAAGAAGCCCTGGTCGTATTCGAGCCGGTTTGGCGTGCCTGCCACTGCATAGTTGAGGCGGTCCGCATGATAATATTCGGTCATCTTGCGAACCCGCTGCTTGTAGTTGGTAGCAGCGACGATCTGCAGGTAAGCCGCCGGCGACAGACGCACGGTGTCGATCTTTCCGTCCGGATCCTCGACCGTAAGGCGCGTGATATTGAGGCCGCTGCTCTCCAGCACCGATGCCATGACCAGCTTGCATTTCCAGCCTTCGCCATATCCAGGGACGGCAGTTCGGATGGCCTCGATCTGTCGGGCGTAGGCGCCAATGCCTTCGAGCGCCGGCTCGATATCTTCAAGGATGGTGTCGATGCCAAGCTGCCCAGCGACGCTGCGGCCAAGCCTCAACGAGTCGCCTGACGAATCGCGCTCCGGCATGAACAGGCCCAGTACCTTGTACTTTCCGAACGCCCGTGCGCACACCGTTGCGACGACCGAACTGTCGATGCCTCCGGAGAGCCCGACGACCACTCCGCGACGCCGTTGTGTGCCGAGAACCTGTTCGCGCAAAGTCTCGACGATGCGATCGATCTCCAGCCGGGCATCGAGCGCCAGCACATCGCTGCTGAATTCGCCGATCAGGTCGATGACACTGCCTCCTGTTTGCGTGACTCGATTGAAGAGTAGGTCTCGGTCACAGCGTTTTCGATGAGTGGGCGATTGACGGTCAGATGAGGCTCCACGACCATGTCGATGTGGGTGCCGGCGATCGGAATGACGTCCAGATGGACGAATGCCCGATCCCACCCGAGTGCAAGGGGCATTCCGGGCCGCGCGCAACGGAACAAGGTGCCGGTGATCGGCAGTATCGGCCTAGGTTCTGTCAGCCATTGGAAGAAGGCCCGCGCCCGCAGAACCTCCTGCAGTTCCAGTTTGGTTCTGAAGCTCGTCGGATTGAACTGACCCTCGGCATAGCGGTCGAGGAAGCCGGCAAGCCGGGATTCGCAGTGCATTTTGACCGCGACCTTGGCGAGCGCGCGACACGCCACCCGACTAGCCGATATACGATTGGTTCGGATCCGGTGAAATGTCCGGGTAATGGTCTCCCAACGCTTGCTGCGCTCGCCAACCAGGCTGGTATCCAGAATGCCCGTGAACGCTACCGCTCGCCCTTGATCAAGCAGACGCGCGGCAACCTCAAAAGCGACCGCTCCTCCGAGCGAGTGGCCAAGCAGGCGAACACAGCCGGTCGGCTGCACGCGGTTGATATGATCAATTGCAGCTTCGACCATTGCGGCGACAGTGTTCTGACCTTGCAGGATCATGCCCAGGGCCGGATATCTGATGGGAGACACCCTGGCGACCTTGCTTATTGCTGATGCGAACGAAGCAAGGCTCGGACCATAGCCGACCGACCCGGGGAAAAGGAAAAGCAGCGGAGGCTCGTGTTTCCAGGCGGGCGCGTGCTCTCCGCCTCCTTGAGCGGAAATGACCGCTGCAACCAT
The DNA here is from genome assembly GCF_040321815.1 of Mesorhizobium sp. M0239. Taxonomy (NCBI): domain Bacteria; kingdom Pseudomonadati; phylum Pseudomonadota; class Alphaproteobacteria; order Hyphomicrobiales; family Phyllobacteriaceae; genus Mesorhizobium; species Mesorhizobium sp. M0239. The sequence continues at coordinate 270,573 of NZ_JAMYSG010000004.1, read as the reverse complement.
CTCATCGAAGCTCATTCCAACCGTGAAGGCTTCCAATCCGAGCTCTTGCCCGATCGCGCTTTCGATTTCCATCACGCAATGCAGCAGCTTCAGCGAATCTCCCCCCGCTTCATCCCAGCACCCCAGTGCGACCCGCGTTTTAAGGACCTTGGTCCAGGCACGCCGTACGATCTGATGAGCAGGAACTTCATTTCCCGCATGGGCGATTTGCGGTGGGGGCGTTGTTTCCCGCACCGAAAGGTCGATTGCAGCCAGCATTGCCATATCGATCTTTCCGCTGGCCAGCCGCGGTATCTCGGCGCTTGCATGGAGCCGCAGCGGGCAAAGCGCCGGCGGCAATTTTGTCCTGGCAAGTTGGCGCAGCTCGTCGCAAAAACTGGCTCCCGCCCCGCCGTGCGGGACGGCGAACGCAACCAGTTCATTCGCCGGGGTGACGATAACCACGGCATCCTTCACCGACGGCGCGCCACGCAGAACCCGTTCGAGTTCGGCCGGCTCAACGCGCCGCCCATTGACCTTTATCTGGCGCCCTTTGCGACCGATGATCCGCAACAGGCCATCACTCCCAATTTGCACAAGATCGCCCGTTGCAAAGATACGAAGCGTCTGATCGGCGGGATCTATTTCAAACGGAACGACTGCCCCGTTTTCCCAATATCCGAGTGCGACATACGGGCTTCTGATCAACAGTTCTCCGATCTTGCCGGGCTGAACCGGGTAACCCTCTTCATCGACAATTGCGAAGCTGATTCCCGGAAGCAGCCAACCGACGGGAGCTGAGGAATCGAATTCCGGCCAATCGTGCGGCAAGAACCACTGCGACCCAGTCGTTTCCGTCGATGAATAGCCGATCTGCACCAGGCAAGTTGGCGGGACAGCCTTGCGCACCAGGCGGATGTCGGCCGAGGACACCTTCTCGCCTCCAATTCGGGCAACCCTGAGTGAACCAAAGGCGTCCGCAGGCTCATCCGCCAGGAGAGCGCGAAGCAATGCCGGCACCAGATACGTGATCGTCACGCATTCCGATTGCATGCGGCCGCGAACCGCGCGCAGGCCGACGGCTTCGACCTCCACAAGCTGCAACGTAGCACCCGTAAGAAGAGCAGCAAGGATTTCCCGGCAACCGGCGATGGTTGCCGGGCCGGTCAGGGGCAGGAAAACATCCTGCGCATTGATGTGGCAGGCGTCGACATATTGCTGCACTCGGCACAGCAAGCTCCGCTGGCTGTTGACAATCCCCTTGGGGCGGCCCGTGCTGCCGGAGGTATAAAGCACGATTGCCGGTGCATCGACAGAAACGGTACGGTGTTCAGCTGGACGAAGCGTTGCCTGCAACGATTGCGCTATCTCGATCCGGGCAACGTGCTGGGGCAGATCAAGGCCGTGGATGCCTTTGTCGCCAATTATGGCGGAGAGCCGCGCGTCGGCGACGATTTCGTTGATGCGCGAGTCCGGATCTCGCACGTTAAGCGGTACTGACGGTCGACCGGATGCCATGCTGGCCAGCATCGCAACGGTGTACCAGACCGAGTTGGCCTGAAGTATTCCAACCGCATTTCCATCGGGAACGACGGCTTCAATCCGGCTGGCCAAGGCCTCGACCGCCCGAAAAAGCTCGGAATAGGTCAGTCGGTTGGTGCCGTCGCTGGCGGCTAATTTTTCGGAATAATGCCCGGCGATTTCCCTCAGGTGATCAAAGACCGGAATGTCGACGAAGCCAGTTCCCATCCGTTGATGCAGACGTAGAACGGGCCCGCCCTCGTCAAGAGCATGATCGGGAACTTTTGACCATCGACAAGAGACCACCGGTTGGTAGTCAGTCTGCACCGTTCGAATCGCCCTCGAAGATTCTAAATGCGCCAGAGACATAAGGGCCCCACGTTAGGATTGTTGCCGCTTATCGCCCCGCGGCATGATCTTTTCATCAATCATTCGGATGATGCGCGAGGCGGTCTTGATCACTTGAATCGTTCGAAGTTGAATATGCCAGCCTGCGCCCGCTAAGGCTGCGGGGCTACCTTACCGAGGTGTCGGGCTGTGCGCTGCTGTCCGCTTCGCCGGCGCCTGAAACGAAGCAGTATGCGAATACTTCCCCTCCAAGCTCATCCGTGACACGAACCCAATTGTTTTCCCATGTCCGCAGGGTAACTTGGCGTCCTGTTGATATAGTCGCCGCCGTGAACGGGCTGGACGCATTGACATTACTCGCCGCAACTACGTCGTCCCCTTCCATTTGCTCTACCAGGTATGTTTGCATCACTGCTCCTGACTGCAGGGCATGGCCGGCTCAATTGCGTGTAGCTGGAGGCATGAACTCCAACCGCAAGGAACGGATTTCGTTCCATGCAACAGGCAACACTACCGCCGGCAGTCAGCGTTCAGACTGCCCCTGGCAGGACCATGGCCTAGCCGCTGAATGACTTGGTCAGGACTGAGCTATGCTTTGGCGGAGATGGACCCTCGCGTTGCGAAGCCCCATACTTCTGGAATAGTGCAATCTTGTCGGGATAAGTAATCCGGATTTCGCTGTGACACCCCTCGCAGCGATATTTGGATGCAACCTGAAACCAGCGCCCGGGTTTCAGCAAAGCCAATCCGCAACGTGGACATTTGAATGTCATTTCAAGAGGGCATAGATTCTGACACAGCGGCATTTCGCAACTTCCATAAGAGATATCTAATGTTAGGCAACGGCAGCCGGCCGGAATCGTTCCTAGACGCCGTTCTTTTCGTCAGGCCGATGACCAACCCGGACGTCAGGGACTATTCGTTATCCGCGATGCCATATTCACTGACGCAGGTCTGAACTGAGGCGCATCACGCTTTCATGGTGACGTCGCGCCTGAGCGCCGATCGAACGGCTGTCAGAAGGTTTTATGAGAACTTGTTCACCGGGCCTCGGCACCGAGCGTGATGGCCTCGGGGCGACGACGGGCCGCACGGTCGACGACACGACCTCTAATCCGGACGCTGAAACAACGCCGCGCGCCAGCATGTCGAACAGCACTGCCGCGATCAGTGAAACAAGAAGGACGAAAAGCGGCGTAACCAGGCGGCGATCCTTGAGCATCTCGCCTATATCGTTGTGCTCGGGAGCCGCGATCCCGACCGAATTTATGGATATGGAGGCGCTGTTGAAAGCAACCGACGCATCCCTTGGCGAAATGCGTCGGTTCCAGAAGCTTATGCGTGGCGGATTTCCGTTCCCAGCACCTTCAAACATTCGCGGATGAACGCAGCAAGCGCCGTCCAGCCTTTGGCAGAAACCATTGTCCCGTCCACATAGGCCTCGGTCGGCGACAGGTCGATATAGGTGCCACCCGCCAGTGTCACCTCAGGCTCGCAGGCGCCGAGTGCTGCGACCTTCTTGCCACGCACCACGCCGTCAACAGCGATCAGGATCTGCACACCGTGGCAGATGGTGAAGATCGGCTTCTTGGCCTCGTGGAAATGGCGCACGATCGCCTGCACGCGCTTGTCGGTGCGGATGTATTCCGGGCCGCGGCCGCCCGCGCAGTAGACGGCATGATATTGATCGAGCTGCCTCTCGGCTTCCGAGAAAGTCTTGTTGATCAGCGCATAGTGGCCGAGCTTTTCGGTGTAGGTCTGGTCGCCCTCGAAGTCGTGCAGCGAGGTCTTGATCAGATCTCCGGCGTTCTTGTCTGGGCATACCACGTGGATGGTGTGACCGACGGCTTCCATCGCTTGCTGGTAGACAAAGATTTCGTATTCTTCGGTGAACTCACCGGTCAGCATCAGTATCTTCTTGCCTGGCATGGCTCTTCCTCTCAGTGTTTGAGCTAGGCAAGGCGCAGACCGCGCCCTGCCTTTCGGTGAAATCGGATAGGGTTAGAATGGCGAGTCGGGGAAATAGTATTCCTTGGCGTTGGCTTGGGTGATCAACGGCGCGTCGAGCTTGACGGTGCCACGGACGGGTGCCTGGCCGATCAGGTTGGCGACGGTCATGTAGATCGCGGTCTTGATCATCGACGGCGGATATGGCGTCTCGACCGGCGTCATGGCGTCGCCGTCGATCACCTTCTTGACGATGTCCTTCATGCCGTTGCCACCGAGCGCCAGCTTGATATCGGTCCGGCCCGATTGCTTGACCGCTTCGAGCACGCCAAGCAGCATGTCGTCGTCATTGGCCCAGACCGCATCGATATGGGGGTACTTGGCCAAATAGTCCTGCATCAGCTTGAAGGCCTCGTCGCTGTTCCAATGCGCGTACTGGATGTCGAGGACTTTCAGGTTCGTACCCTTGATCGTGTCCTGGAAGCCCTTGATGCGCTCGTCGTCGATGACGGTCGGAATGCCGCGCAGCACAACGACGTCGCCCTTGCCGCCGAGCTTATCGATCATGAACTTGGCTGTGTTGGTGCCAACCGCGATATTGTCGCCGGCGAGGTAAAGATCCTGGACGGAGGCGTCAGTCAGACCGCGATCGACGACGGTGATGAACGTGCCCATGTCCTTGATAGCCTTGACCGGCTGAGTCAGCTCTTCCGAGCTGTAAGGCAGGATCACCAAAGCGTCCAACTTGCGGCTGGCCGACAGGTCCTCAAGCGCGCTGACCTGCTCCGCCGCGGACGGCGACGTCTTCACGACCACTTCGACGTTCGGGAACGCGGCGTTGATTTCCTTGGCCGCCGCCTGTGCGTGATAGACGATGCCCGCCGTCCAACCGTGGTCGGCTGCCGGTATCGACACCGCGATGACCTTCTTGTCTTGCGCCATGGCCTGACCGGCCAGCAGCAGCGCGCCAAGTGCCGCCGCCGCAATCCATTTTCTATCGAACATTGTCTTCTCCCTTGGACCTACAAGAACGTTAATCCGCGTGGTCCGGACGCGGCGCTATTTCGAATTCGAAAACCGCTGGATGAGCATGGCGATGATGATGATGACGCCCTGAACAGCGGCAACGAGGTATTCCGAGACGAAGTCCGACAGCACCATGAGGTTGGCGATGAGCTCCAGGATGACGGCGCCGGCGACCGTCCCCCACACATGGCCCTTGCCGCCGCGCAGCGCGGTGCCGCCAATCACCACGGCTGTGATGACCTGCAGTTCCCAAAGCTGTCCGGTCGTCGGCGTCGCGGCGCCCAGGCGCGGCACGTAGCAGATCGCGGCAATGGCCACGCAGACACCCTGGACGATATAGGCGACGGTCCGTGTCCTGATCACCGAGATGCCGGAATAGCGGGCGACATCCTCATTGGCGCCGACCGCCGCGCATTTACGGCCGTATTTCATTTTGTACAGGATGAAGGATGCGACCGCGGCGACGGCGACGGATATGAGGATTGGAACCGGGATGCCGGCAACCGTGCCGAAATAGACAGGCCGGTAGGCCTCGCGCAGCGACCGGTCGATCGGTATCGTGCCGCCGTCGGTCAGATAGGTTATCAGCGCCCGGAAAATCCCCATCGTGCCCAGCGTGGCGATAAATGGTTCGATCCTGCCGACCGTGACGATGAGGCCGTTGGCAAGCCCGCACAGCAGGCCGACCAGGATCGCCACCGCCATGCCGGCGGGAATAGCCCAGATACCGGCATGCGGCGCCACCGTGTTCATGAACATGATGGTGATGCCGGTGATGAAGGCGGCCATCGAGCCGACGGAAAGATCGAGCCCGCCGGACGAGATCACAAATGTCGCGCCGACCGCGATAATGGCGATGAAGGCGCTGCGGGTGATGACGTTGGCGAGATTGGTGGCGGACAGGAAATCGGGGTTGATGAGGTAACCCACGACCAGGAGGGCCGCCAGCGCAAGGAAGGGCCCGATGTCGGTCCAACTGACATTGAGATCCAGGGGGCGACGCCTGGGTGCGGATTCGGTCATGACAGCCATTCTGTGCCTCCCTTGGCTTTTGGCCCTGGCTTGGGGCCACTGGTCGCCAGTACCGCCACGTTGCTTTCGGTCATTTCGGCGCCGCTGACCTCGCCGGTGATGCGGCCTTCGCGCATCACCAGGATGCGGTCGCAGATGCCGATCAGTTCCTGCATCTCCGAAGAGATGACGATGCAGGCCTTGCCCTTGGCCACAAGCTCCTGGATGAAGGCATAGATCTGCGCCTTGTTGGCGATGTCGATGCCACGCGTGGGCTCGTCGATAATGACCACCGAAGGATCGGTCAGCAGCACCTTCGCCAGCAGCAGCTTCTGCTGATTGCCCCCGGAAAGCTGGCCCGCTTTGGCGCCGAGACTCTTCAGCCTGATGTCATATGCCTCCACGGCCTGTTCCAAGGCCTCCGCTTCGCGGCGCCGACCCATCGAGAGGCCCCGATGGAACACACCGAGCGCCGACAGCGTCAGGTTAGGCGCCAGGCGCTCCTGCAGCAGCAGTCCCTTGCCCTTGCGATCCTCGGTCAGGTAACCGACGCCGGCGTCGATCGCCGCGCGCGGCGATTGGAAATGGATCGACTTGCCCTCAAGTTCGACCTTGGCGGCCGCCGGGCGCAGGCCGATAATGCCCTCGAAGAGTTCGGTTCGACCTGCGCCGACCATGCCGGCGAACCCGAGGATCTCGCCTTTGTGGACCGTGAACGACACGTCCTCCGCATAGCCGGGAACGGAGGCGTTCCTCACGCTCAGCATCGGTACATCCGAAGGCGCTGAGGTCCTTTCAGGATAGAGGGCGGCCAGTTCGCGACCGACCATCATCCGCGCCATATCCATCTGGCTCAGCGTCTTGCCGGGATAGGTGCCGACCATCTTGCCGTCGCGCAGAACGGTCACCTTGTCGGCCACCCGTTGCACCTCGTCCAACCGGTGGCTGATATACAGCACGGCGGTGCCGTGAGCCTTCAGTCGCAGGACGATCTCCAGCAGGCGCTCGACCTCGCCACCGGTCAGAACGGCGGTCGGCTCGTCGAAGATAACCAATTTATAGTCGTCAAGCAGAGCGCGAGCGATCTGCACCATCTGCCGGTCTGCCAGCGAGACGTCGCGCACCAGTGCACTTGGCGAGACCACGCAACCGATCTGCGCCAGTTTCTCGGCCGCCAGCCGGCGCATGGTGCGGTCATCCACGACATGGCCGCGCGAAAGCTCTCGCCCGAGAAACAGATTATCGGTGACCGTGAGCCCCTCGGCGAGCAGGATCTCCTGATGGACCAAGGCGATACCGGCATCCTGTGCCTGGCTGGGCTTGGCAAATTTCACCGCGTGTCCGTTCATCGACAATGTGCCATGGCTTGGCTCGACATAGCCGGACAGCAGCCGCATCAACGTCGACTTGCCGGCACCGTTCTCGCCAATGATGGCGTGGACCTCACCGGGCAGGATGTCCAAAGTGACGTCCGACAACACCGTCACCGGGCCGTATTGCTTGGACAATTGCTGGGCGCGCAGCACCGGTTCGAGCGAACCATGCGCATTGCTGGACAACGTGCTCCCGCCCTCCCCGGCGATATTAGCGGCAATGGACATCCGTTCCGACCTCAATCGAATGCCGGGAGCAGGCGATCGCGCGAGTGCTCTATATGGATGCGCATCGCCTTTGCGGCGGCATCGGGATCGGCAGAGCCGAACGCGGCAAGAATCGCCTCATGTTCGTCAAGTGCCTCCTCGGTCACACGTGCATGAAACATCAGGCGGAAGATGTGGAAGTGCGTGTGCTGGTGGCCCAACGTCTCTCGGATGAGTTCGTTTTGAGAAAACTCCAAGATCTTGTCGTGGAAGATCGCATCCTGCCTGGCGAAGTTCGAATAGCGTACGCGATCATCCTTGCCGTCGCGGCGTGACATCACGCCGGCGGCTTCGAGCAACACATTGAACTTGGCCTCGTCCATCATTACGGCGGCCTTTGCGGCGCCATGCGGTTCGAGCAGCAGACGCATTTCGTACAATTCGTCGAAACGGCGCCGGGTGATCTGGGGTGCAGCACGATAACCGATCAAATGCGTCTTGAGGACGAGGCCTTCGCCTTCGAGCCGGCCAAGGGCTTCGCGGATCGGCGTGTGCGAGACGTTGAATTCCTTGACCAGGCTATCGACTGTAATACGTGAGCCTGGCGGGATTTTCAGCGCCATCAACTGCGCGAAGATGGCTTCATAGACATCTTCGACGAGACTGTTGGCGCGCTTGATGCGACCAACTCCAATGGTGGCGTCGCTTGGGTCGGGTAAGTTTGCGGTGTGCATATTTTGCCTCTTGACAGTCAGGACTGCTAACACGATGGTTCCGTCGATGCAATCCTATATCCTATACGATTTTAAAGCGGATATGTTTTAGGGGCGAGAGACACGCGCTTAGACCGTCCGATCCCAAGCCCAGTTCAATGCCTCCGTTTCCAGTCAGCCGCCGTCAAAGGACCGATCATGACCCTCTTCGCCGCCCTGCGGTTGCCGCGTGAAATCCTGTTCGGGAAAGGGCAGCGCCATGTGCTGCCGACGGTCGCCGCCCGGTTCGGCCAACGTGCGCTGGTCTGCACCGATGAGCGTTTCGCGGGCACAACGGTATTCGTCGACATCATCAAGTCCCTTCAATCAGCCTCGATCGAAGTCCTTGTGCATGACCGCGTTCTGCCCGACGTGCCACGCGACACGGTCGGCATCTGTGTCGAGGAAGCGAAGGGGTTCAGACCGGACATGGTGATCGGCATCGGCGGCGGCAGCTGTCTCGATTTCGCCAAATGCACCACGCTGCTTCTCAGCCATGGCGGCAAGCTCCAGGACTATTACGGGGAGTTCAAGGTGCCGGGTCCGACGCTGCCGCTGATCGCCGTACCCACCACGGCCGGCACCGGCTCCGAGGTGACGCCGGTCGCGGTGATTTCCGACCCGGACCGGACGCTCAAGGTCGGCATATCGAGCCCTCACCTTATCGCCGCAGTCGCCCTGTGCGACCCCGAACTGACAATGACCTGCCCCCCTGGCCTGACCGCGATCGCCGGCGCTGACGCTTTGACCCATGCGATCGAGGCCTTCACCGCCATGCGGCGCGGTGAAGACCCCAATCTGCCGCAACAGCATGTCTTCATCGGCAAGACTGACCTGACCGACCATTTCGCGTTGCTCGCGATAAAACTGCTTGGCCGGAGTCTGGAGAAAGCCTGCAGCGACGGCGCCGATGCCGACGCGCGTGCCGATGTCATGATGGGCGCTCTGGCAGCGGGCTGCGCATTCGGCACTGCCGGCACGGCGGCGGCGCATGCCGTGCAATATCCGGCAGGCGCCCTCACCCACACCGCCCATGGTTTGGGCGTGGCGACAATGATGCCTTACGTAATGACCTATAACAGCCGCGTCGCCGCTGACGAGATGGCAGAGATCGGCGCGGCACTTGGCTTGGAGACGAAGGCGAGAACCACCGCCCAGATGGCAGCCGCCACAATCGAGGAGATCAGGCGATTGTTCGCGGCGATCGGCATTACGCCAACACTGGCGGATCTAGGCCTCCCTGCCGATAAGCTTGACTGGACCGCCGAGCAAGCGCTCGGCATCGACCGCCTGATCAAGAACAATCCGCGTGCCTTCGATCTCGGCACGATGCGACGCCTCGTTCAGGCTGCCCATGACGGCGACCTCGCCGCCTGCGTTATGTGAAAACGGAACAAAGCGATGAATTTGAACGCTCAGCAGCTCGACCAGGATGGCTATGACGTGCGCGGTTTTTCACACGGACTCTACATCGACGGTACTTGGCGACCGTCCTCCGACGGTCGGCTCATCGATGTTGTCGATCCCTCCTCCGGGGCGGTGATCGCGGCGGTTCCCGATGCGGCAGTCGAGGACGCCACCGCCGCCGTCGAGGCCGCGGCCAAAGCAGCTAAGGGATGGCGGGAGACGGCGCCGCGCAAACGCTCGGAAATCCTTCGGCGCTGTTTTGAGCTCATGGTCGAACGCTCCGAAACGCTTGCCATGCTGATTTCCCTGGAGAATGGCAAGGCGCTGCGCGACGCGCGCGGCGAGGTAGCCTATGCAGCCGAGTTCTTCCGTTGGAATGCTGAGGAAGCGGTCCGCATCACCGGCGAGTTCGGCACCGCGCCCTCCGGCAGCAATCGCATCGTGGTCGATTATGAGCCGATCGGAATTTGCGTGCTGATCACCCCGTGGAATTTTCCGGCCGCTATGGCGACCCGCAAGATCGCGCCGGCGCTGGCGGCAGGCTGCACTGTCGTCCTGAAGCCGGCAAGTGAAACACCGCTGACGGCCTATGCGCTGGCGGCACTCTACAGCGAAGCCGGCGTGCCTGCCGGTGTCGTCAACGTGCTGACCACGACCAGTCCCGGGCCGCTGACTTCGGCCATGCTCGCCGATCCGCGCGTCAGGAAGCTGTCCTTCACGGGGTCGACGGGCGTGGGCCGAACCTTGCTCGGCGAGGCTTCAAAGCATGTCATTTCCTGTTCGATGGAACTCGGCGGCAATGCCCCGTTTGTCGTCTTCGACGATGCCGATCTCGACGCCGCCCTCGACGGCGCGATGATCGCCAAGATGCGCAACGCCGGCGAAGCCTGCACCGCCGCCAATCGCCTCTACGTGCAATCAGGAATCCATGATGCTTTTGCCGACGGGCTCCGCAAGCGCATGGCGGCACTTAAGGTGGGGGCGGGTCCGAATGCCGACACCGAATGCGGGCCGATGATCACCAGAAAGGCTGTCGACAAGATCGACCGCCTGGTCAAGGACGCCGTGGGCCGGGGAGCCAAGGTGCTTTGCGGCGGGGCGATTTCGGAGGAAGAAGGATTCTTCTATCCGCCCACAGTGCTGTCCGATGTGCCGCCCGATGCGGAGATGGCGCACGAGGAGATTTTCGGCCCGGTGGCACCCATCACACGCTTCGACACCGAGGCCGAGGCGATCGCACATGCTAACAACACGGAATATGGCCTGGCCGCTTATATATACACACGCGATGTTGGACGCGGCATGCGGGTGGCGTCGGGGATCGAGGCCGGCATGATCGGTCTCAACCGAGGACTGATGTCGGATCCGGCCGCACCATTCGGAGGCGTCAAGCAGAGTGGCCTTGGCCGCGAAGGCGGCCAGCACCACGGCATCGCCGAGTTCATGGAGGCTAAATATATTGCCGTCACCTTCTGAACCGGCAGTCATGTCAAAGGACCCTTTCCGCACGCGCGACCATGTGGCCGATTTTGACGATATCGTGGCCGACATAGTGACTCGCAGCGCCGAAACCCGGGCGACCCTGCCGATATCGGCTGATATCGCCTATGGCGAGGGCGAGGCCGAGAGGTTGGACCTGTTCTTTCCGCCCGGCGCGCGCAGGGATCTTCCCGTGCACATCTTCATCCATGGCGGCTACTGGCGCATGTTCTCCAGGAGCGACTATTCTTATGTAGCAAACACAGTCACCAAAGCTGGGGCGATCGCGGTCATCGTCGACTATGCGCTGATGCCCGAGTTCAGGATGGCGGCAATCGTCGGCCAGGTCCGGCGTGCCAAACAATGGGTGCTGGACCATATCGTCGACCATGGCGGCGACCCTGCCCGGCTAAGCGTAAGTGGTCATTCGGCGGGTGCGCACCTGGCCACATTCCTGTTTGAAAAGACGCCAATGCCATCACGCATACGTGCGGCGCTGCTGCTAGGCGGCCTTTACGACCTCAAGCCCCTTCAGACGTCCTTCCTCCAGCCGCTAATCGGAATCACCGATGAGGAGGCAGCTGTCTTCACCCCAATGACGCGGTGGCATGACCCGGAGACGGCAGCGACCATTCTCGTCGGAGATCAGGAAACGTCACCTTTTCACCAGCAGGCCGCCGACTTCGGAAAGCGCTTGCGCGCGCAGGGGCACCTTGTCTGCGACCTCCGCCTGAATGACCGAAACCACATGAACAGCGTGCGTGATCTGGGCATCAGCGGCACACAATCTGGCGATTGCCTGATGGCGATGATCGAGGGAAACGGCCTATAGGACGGAAGCTGGGGAAAGCAGAGCCGCTTGACTGCCGGGCCAGACACTCCCGTCACTCAAGAAAGTACCGTCACGGGATCGCGGCACGCTACCGGCATCGGGCTGAGCTTTGCGGCAGGTGAAATCCGGCAGAGGACACAACCGACGATTCCTCATCCTCTTTCTCCACACTGCATGCGGGCGGAGCCGATCGACCATGCTCAGTCGGCATCATCACCGCGCGGGGCTATGTGCACCACTCTTTCTCCGAACAGCTGATGGGCCTCATCCGCACAAATTTGCGCGAACTGGCAAACTGAACATCGCGCCTTCGGACAGGCACCTTGCACGAGCGCCGAGAATGGTGCGTTGCGAACGCCGCCATTGGCAGTCCGGCCTCACCTGAATATCATCGCACGCTCAGTCGGTCTGGATCCAGATCGACTTGGTCTCCAGATATTCATGCAGATGTTCGATGCCGCCCTCGCGGCCGTAGCCGGACATCTTCATGCCGCCGAACGGCACCGCCGGGTCGATGGCGTGGTACATGTTGACCCACACCGAGCCGGCCTTGATGCGGCGGGCGAGCTTGTGGGCGGTGCCCAGATGACTGGTGAAAATGCCGGCGGCCAGGCCGTAGGGCGTCGCATTGGCCCGCGCAACGGCTTCGTCGAGCGTGTCGAACGGCATCGCCGAAATCACCGGACCGAAGATTTCTTCACGCGCGATGGTCATCTTGTCCGACACCGCGCCGAAGACAGTCGGCGCGATGAAATTGCCGCCGTCGTAGATCTCGCCGGTCAGTCGCGAGCCGCCCGCTATCAGTTCCGCGCCTTCGTCGCGGCCGGCCTTGATATAGCCCACCACCTTGCCGGCCTGCCTGGCATTGATGAGCGGGCCGATTTCGGTTTCCGCCTCGATGCCATGGCCGATGCGAAGCCTGCCGGCAAACTCGGCTACCCGGCGCACGAATTCGTCATGGATCTCGCGCGCCACGAACAGCCGCGATCCGGCGATGCAGATCTGGCCCGAATGAACGAACACCGCCATCGCGGCGACAGGAACCGCCTTGTCGATGTCGGCATCCCGGCAGACGATGATCGGCGATTTGCCGCCGAGTTCCAGGGAAACGCGCTTGAGGTTGGTCACGCTCGCCCGCGCGATGGCCTGGCCGGTCAGCGTCGAGCCGGTGAAGACGATCTTGTTGACGTCGGGATGTTCAGCGAGCCGCGCACCGGCCTCCGCCCCGGTGCCGGTGACGACGTTGACGACGCCGTCGGGAACGCCGGCTTCCTGCATCAGCCTGGCGATCAGCAGCGGCGTCAACGAGGCATCCTCCGAGGGCTTCAGCACGATCGTGCAGCCGGTGGCGAGCGCCGGCGCGATCTTCCAGATCGAAGCGGCGGTCGGAGCATTCCAGGGGATGATCGCGCCGACAACGCCCACCGGCTCGCGCCTTGTGAAGCTGACGATCTCGCCGGGGATCGAATTGTCTATGGATTCGCCATGCAGCGCGGTCGCCATGCCCGCATAGAAGCGCAGCATGCCGATGACGCGCCGCCGGTTGACGAGCGTGCGCGTGATCGGCAGCCCCATGTCGAGAGTGTCCGAAACGCTGAGCTCTTCCCAATGGGTCTCGAAGAGATCGGCGATGCGCAGAAGCACGCACTGCCGCTCATAGGGCGAGAATTTTGACCATGGCCCTTCGAAAGCCGTGCGCGCAGCGGCCACCGCCGCATCGACGTCGGCCGCCGAGCCACGCGGCACGGTGGCCAGCACTTCGCCAGTCGCTGGGTTGAACGCCTGCATCTCCTGGCCGGACTGTGCCGGAATCCACTTGCCGCCGACGAACATCGGCCGGAATTCGCCATGGTAGAGCGCCGTGGCCTTCGCCCGCGGGTCGAAATTCAGCGTCATCCCTTCCTCCTCACAATCCGTGGTGACTATGCCTCCCACGCCGGTCGACCTCAAACAAGGAAAGCTAAAAGGGCGTTCAGATAATCGGACTGTGCAATGTACCCGACTTCCCCGATGGTGGCGTCAATGGAGGAACAGATATGAGACTTGCTGGCAAGGTCGCCATCGTCGCTGGCGGCGGTTCGGGATTTGGCGAAGGCATCGTCAGGAAATTCGTCACCGAAGGTGCGCGGGCCGTGTTGATGGACCGGGATGAGGCCGCCGCGGCCCGCGTTGCTGCCGAAATCGGCGAAATGAGCGGCCAATCACTGGCGACCTCTCGACACTCGCAAGCTCGAAGCGGCGGCAGACCTGGCCCGCTCGGCCTTTGGCGGTCTCGACATACTGGTCAACAATGCCGGCGTGGCCCAGCCGCCCTGGCGCTCGAGACGATGGACGAAGAGATGTTCGACCGGATCGCCAACGGCGGCGTCTCGCCTCGCCCGAATTTGACTTGGTGCAATGCTTCAAGGGCTGGGCGATTGCCGCCACCCGGGCCATGGCCGTGGAACTCGCACCGTTCGGCATCCGCGTCGTCGCCACCATTCCAAGCCTGTGCCATAGCGCCTGCCTGACGGCAGGCGGTTAGCCGCCGCCGCCCATGGTCACGGACATGAAGGCCCGGAAGGCCGCCGCTGCCGGTTCGATTGATCTGTCACGCGACCAGGCCAGGCCGACATCCATAGTGGGGATGGGCTCGACAAGCCCGCGCACTTCGATGCGCTGCCCCTCCAAGGACCAGGGGCGGTAAACCATGTCGGACAGGACAGTGACCCCCATGCCGGCAGCCACGAGCGACCGCACGGCCTCGACCGAACTGGTGGTAAGGACGGCGCGGAGCGAAAGCCCCGCGGCATCCCAGTAACGGGCGGCCGTCGTACGTGCCTCGTCAACCGTCAGCATGACATAATCTTCCGCCGCCACATCGGTGAGGCTGATTTCCTGTCGCGCGAGCAGGTGATGATCAGCCGAAAGCCAGAGCCGGCGGTTCGACCGCATCAAGACCTCCTGCGCCAACTCCTTGGTGTGCTCCAGGTTCGACACCAGCATCACGGCCATGTCGATGTCCCCGCACATCAACCCGCTTTCGAGAGCGTCTCGGGGCAGTTCCAGCACCTCGACCTCGATCTCGGGATAGGTCTTTCGAAACCGGGCGTAGTGGCGCGACATGTAGTAGCCGACGACCGTGTAGGTCATGCCCAGCCGCAGCTTGCCCGCCAGGCCTTTCCTATCGCGCAACGGGCTTCGGACGGCGGCAGCGACGGCCCCGGTGATAACCCGCGCATGTTCAAGAAACCGCGCGCCCTCCATCGTCAATCTTACGCCAGCGTGGTTACGCTCCAAAAGCCGTACGCCCAGGTCAGCCTCAAGCGTCTTTATCGCCGCAGTGACCGCCGATTGCGAGATGTTGAGTTCCACCGCAGCATGACTGACCTGTCCGCTCTCGGCGGTCGCGATAAAATAATCAAGCTGTTTCAAGGTGATGGTCATGGTGCGCTCCGGCCCAGAACCATTATCTGTTTTTTTGATATGACAATCAATAAACTACTATTTCACAAACGCCTTCGCATGCGCAAAAAATGCTGCAACGCCGCAAAGACGGCAGGTTCGAGGGGTAACAATGCGATGGCGGTGACGCTAAACTGCGACATGGGCGAAAGCTTTGGCCTCTACAAGGTTGGCGATGATATGGGCATGATGCCCATCATCGACGTTGCCAATGTCGCCTGTGGTTTCCACGCTTCTGATCCGGATCACATGCACGCCGCCGTCCGCAGCGCCAAGGCGAGTGGCGTCAAGATCGGCGCCCATCCAGGCTTGCCCGACATTCAGGGTTTCGGCCGGCGCGAGATGCGGATGACCCGCGAAGAAGTCAGGAACACCATCATTTACCAGGTGGGAGCGCTTGCCGGCTTCCTCAAGGCCGAGGGTGTGGAACTCCACCACATCAAGCCGCATGGCAGCCTTTACTTCATGGCCATGCAGCAGGAGGCAATCGCCCATGGCGTGTGTGACGCGGCAGAGGTTTTCGGCGTACCCCTCTTCGGCATGACGGGCACCCTGCATGAGAAGATCTATCAAGAGCGCGGTATCCCATTCGTCGCCGAGTTCTATGCCGATCTCGACTACGATGCCTCCGGCAAGCTGATCTTGACACGCGTTCATGACGCCAAGGACCCCGCAGAGATGGCCGAGCGGTGCGTACGCGCCATCAGGGAGGGCGAGGGCACGGCAGAGGACGGCAGTTTCTTCCCCGTACGCTGCGAAACCATCTGCGTGCATTCCGATACGCCGAACGCCATCGAAATAGCCAGAGCCGTGCGCACCGCAATCGCCCCCTGGCACTGAACTCGACCGAACCCGCCCGCGCGGGCGGTTCCAAATTAATCTGTCCGCAGTTTTCCGGAGCTTTTTATGGCCCAGATTCTTTCGCCTCTTCCCGGCACCTTCTATCGCAGCGCTTCGCCAGACCAGCCGCCCTACAAGGCGGATGGCGACGCGGTTTCCGCCGGAGACGTAATCGGTCTCATCGAAGTGATGAAGTCGTTCCACGAAGTGAGGGCCGAGACGGCCGGTACGAACATCCGCTTCATTGCCGACAATGAAGACCCCATCATGGCCGGCGCACCTATTGCGGATCTCGACTGATGCTGAAAAAGCTTCTGGTTGCCAACCGGGGCGAGATAGCGGTCAGGATCATCCGGGCCGCGCAAGATTTGGGGATCACCACCGTGGCGGTGTATTCGGCCGCAGACGCCGAGTCGCTCCACGTCCAGCTTGCGGACGAAGCGGTCAACATCGGCCCACCAGCGGCAAAGAAGTCCTATCTCAATGTCGAAGCAATTCTGAAGGCTGCCCGCGACACCGGTTGCGACAGCGTTCATCCAGGCTATGGGTTCCTTGCCGAGAATGCCGCGTTTTCCGACGCGGTCACAGGCGCTGGATTGGTCTTCGTCGGCCCGTCGGGAGATGCGATCCGGATGATGGGAGACAAGGTCTCGGCGCGATCCGCCGCCGCCGCTGCAGGTGTCCCTGTGGTGCCTGGCTCGGCTGGCCGGGTCGAGGGCCTCAAGGCTGGCCACGAGGTGCTGACCGCAACCGGTTTTCCGGTGATGATCAAGGCGGCGGCAGGCGGCGGTGGGCGGGGCATCCGCATCGCCAACTCGCTCGCCGAGTTCGAACAAGCCTTTCCTCAAGCCAAAGCAGAAGCCCTCGCCGCCTTTGGCGACGGTGGCCTCTACATGGAAAAGGTGATCGGCAAGGCCCGCCATATCGAGGTGCAGGTGCTGGCAGACGGAAGCGATGCCATCCACTGCTACGAGCGGGAGTGCTCACTGCAGCGGCGACGCCAGAAGGTTTGGGAGGAGGCGCCGTCGCGCGCACTTTCAGACAGGCTGCGCGAGGAGCTCTGCGCTTCGGCGGTCGCTTTGGCCAAGGCGGTCAAATACTCTGGTGCCGGCACGGTAGAGTATCTTTATGACGATGAAGCAGATCGCTTTTACTTCATCGAGATGAACACCCGTATCCAGGTCGAGCACCCGGTCACCGAAGCGATCACCGGCATCGACCTCGTTGCGGAGATGCTTCGCATCGCCGGCGGCGAGAAGCTGCGGATCCGGCAAGGCGATGTCTCCGTCAAGGGGCATGCGATCGAAGTCCGGCTCAATGCCGAAGACCCGGCGAAGGAGTTCGCTCCATTCCCGGGGCAAGTGGCCGAGCTTCGCATTCCCGGCGGTCCGGGCGTACGCTTCGATTCGATGCTTTACCAAGGCTATCAGGTGCCGCCCTTTTATGACTCGCTGCTTGCCAAGCTGATCGTGCATGCAGAGACGCGCGAGGCGGCGATAGTGCGCCTGATCCGCGCGCTCAACGAGTTGAAGATCGGCGGGCTCAAGACCACCAAGCCGCTGTTTCTTGCGCTGGCCGCCGATCCGGCGGTGCGGGCGGGAGACGTGCATACCCGCTGGCTGGAAGGCTGGCTCATCGAAAACGCCGCAGCTTTGGCGGGTTAAGGAGGACCGATGTCGATACGATTCAACTTCGGCGGTGACGAACATATCTTCGGCGAGGTGTCCGAGGAAATGTCGCTCACCTCCTTCTTTACCGGCCTTTCGATGACGAACGCGGTGCGTACGGCAGGCATCCGAGGTGTCACCGAGATCTGCCCTGCCAACGCCAGCTTCCAGATTCGCTTCAACCCCGACATCGTCAAGCCGCAGGATTTGCTCAGCGAACTGAAGTCGATGGAAGAGGCGGCCTCGAAGGCGGACCCGGTGCTGAAGACCCGGATCATCGAACTGCCGGTTTATTTCCAGGATCCATGGACGCGTGAAACCTGCTTGCGCTTCCGCGAGCGCCATCAGGACCCCTCCTCCACCGATCTTGAATATTCGGCCCGCATCAACGGCTACGCCACGGTGGAAGAATTTATCGAGGCCTATTCCGGCCAGCCCTGGTTCGTATCGATGGTCGGCTTCGTCGCCGGACTGCCCTTCCTGTACCAGATGGTTGAGCGCAAGAAACAGATTCAGGCGCCGAAATACTTGCGTCCACGCACCGACACTCCCAAGCTCACCATTGGCCATGGCGGCTGCTTCGCAGCGATCTATTCAGTACGCGGCGCTGGCGGCTACCAGATGTATGGCATAACCCCGGCCCCGATCTACGACCCGACCAGGAAGGTGCGCTACCTCTCCGATGACATGTGCCTGTTCAAGCCAGGCGACATCGTCAAGTTCAAGGCCATTGGCCGCGATGACTACGACGCCACGCTGGAGGAAATTGAAGCCAATCGGTGGCAGCCGACGGTTCGCGAGTGCACCTTCAGCCTGAAGGACTTCAACAGCGATATTTACGGCACCAATGCAAAGCTGATGGAGCTTATCAATGGCCGTTAAGGTAATCTCTCCCGGCCTCTCCACTTCCGTGCAGGACCTTGGTCGACCAGGCCACTATCATGTCGGCATTCCCGAAGGCGGCGGCATGGACCGCTTTGCCACACGCATCGCAAACCTGCTTGTCGGCAACAATCCGGGTGCCGCGGTGCTCGAAGCCACCTTCATGGGCCCCGAACTCGAATTCACCCAATCCGCGGTCGTCGCCGTCACCGGCGGAGAACTCCCCCCCAAACTCAATGGCGAGGAGCGGCCGACCTGGGAAAGTTTTCCGGTGAAGGCCGGTGACCGGCTTTCCTTCGGCTTCCTCAAGGGCGGCGCGCGCGCTTATCTGGCCGTCTCCGGCGGCATCGACGTACCCGTGGTTCTCGGTTCGCGCTCGACTTACATTCTGGGCGCACTCGGCGGCCATCAGGGCCGCACGCTGAAGGCGGGTGATGAGCTTCCCCTCGGCGAAGGTTCCGGCAAAGCCGGTCTTTCACTGCCTGCAAATCTGCGCCGCGCGGGCAATAGTCCGGCGGAACTCAGAATGCTTCCCGGGATGTACTGGCATCGGATCACCGAGGCTGCCGGCAATCGGTTCTTTGAGGAAACCTGGAAGGTCGCGCCCGAAGCCGACCGCATCGGCTATCGCTTCCGGGGCGGGACGCCGCTGGAGTTCGTCGAGCGCGAGCAGCCTTTCGGTGCGGGCTCCGACCCCTCGAACATCGTCGATGCCTGCTATCCCTACGGATCCGTCCAGGTGCCGAGTGGCACGGAGCCGATCGTTCTTCACCGGGACGCGGTTTCGGGTGGCGGGTACATGATGCTGGGCGTGGTGATATCGGCCGACATGGACCTTATCGCCCAGCTCCAGCCGCACACCCCGGCGCGCTTCGTTCCGGTGACGCTGGAAGACGCGCTTGCCGCGCGAACCGAACAGCGCGCCGCGCTGGCGCGTGCTGAAGGACATCTGGCCGGCTGACGTCAGCCGGAAAAATGCCGGCGGAGGAGCCGGTGGCGAGGAGATCGGCCGGCCAAAACCGACCGTGCGTGGCGGAAGACAAAATCCGGTGCGCGAAACGACAAGACGACGCCGGGCAACGGCGTGAATTTGGCATCCGAGCAGTCCGCTAGAGACCGCCGGAACCGACAGGGGAAGACATTTGCAACGTGACTGGCCGCAAGGCCGGATGCTTCGCGCCTTTCCGTCGGTAGAAAGAAGGAAAGGGTCATGAGTCATCTGAGCGCGGAGAACGTCTCGGTATCGTTTGCGGGGCTGAAGGCCCTGTCATCGGTAGACCTCCAAATTACGCCCGGCCGCATTAGTGGCCTCATCGGCCCGAATGGCGCTGGCAAGACCACGCTCGTCAACGTGCTGACCGGCTTCCAGGCACCGACGGAAGGCACCATCAAGCTCGACGGCGCAGCACTCACGGGTCTCAAGCCGCATCAGGTCCGGCGGCGCGGCATCGCCCGCACCTTCCAGGGTGGGCGGCTCTTCCGCGACTTGCCTGTGCTGGACAATTTGGAGGTAACCGGCGTTGGCCTGGGAATGAGCCGGCGCGCTGCCATCGCCGAAGCGGAAGCGATGCTCGACTGGATAGGCATCGGTGCGCTGAGCACCCGCATCGCCGGAACGTTGCCATATACGGACGAGCGCCGCGTCGCCATTGGCCGCGCCCTGATGGGACGGCCCGCATACATCCTGCTCGACGAGCCCGCGGCTGGCATGAGTGCACTGGAGGCGCGGGAGCTTTCGGCCCTGATAAGACATATCGCCGCCGATCTCGGCTGTGGTGTCCTGCTCATCGAGCACAATGTCGGGCTGGTGCTCGGCCTTTGCCAGCATATCGTCGTGCTCGATTCCGGAGCGATCATCGAGGAAGGCCCGCCTGCGGCGATCCGCGACAGCGAGAAGGTGCGCCACGCCTATATGGGCACGGCCGCGAACACCGACCTGCCTGTTCTGGAGGCGATGGAATGAGCCTGCTCGCCCTTTCCGATATCACTATTCGCTATAGCCGTCTCACGGCGGTCCGAAATGTCTCCTTCTCCATGGCCGAGGGAGAAATCCTGTTCATCACCGGCCCGAACGGAGCCGGGAAGTCTTCGCTGCTGCGCGCGATCGCCGGTGTTACGCCGGTGGCGGGCGGCCGGATCGACCTTGCAGGTCATGAGATCACCGGCCAGGCGCCGGAAAACATCGCCCGGCTCGGATTCTCCATGGTGCCGGAGGGGCGCGATGTCTTCGGCTCGCTGACGACCGAAGAGAACCTCCTGGTCGGAACCGGCATGCACGCCCGCGAACGCGGCTGGCGCAGCCGAGCGGCCGACGAACTCGAAGCCGTCTACGCAACCTTCCCGATGCTGAAAGAGAGGCGGCACGGGCAGGCGGGATTGCTGTCCGGCGGGCAGCAGCAAATGCTGGTCATCGGACGCGCGCTGATGACCAATCCGCGGCTTGTAGCCATTGACGAGCCTTCGCTGGGCCTCGCCCCCAACATCAACGACCAGGTCTACGAGCGGCTGATCGCGCTGCGTGCGCAGCGCCAACTCACGCTCCTGATCGTTGAGCAGAGCTCGGCCCGGGCGATGATGGTGGGCGGGAGGATGATCCTGATGCGTGGCGGACAGATCGTGCTCGATGGCGACGCGCGGACGCTCGGCAACGGCGAGGCGATCCAGGCTGC
Organism: Mesorhizobium sp. M0239; assembly: GCF_040321815.1. Lineage (NCBI taxonomy): Bacteria > Pseudomonadati > Pseudomonadota > Alphaproteobacteria > Hyphomicrobiales > Phyllobacteriaceae > Mesorhizobium > Mesorhizobium sp. M0239. The sequence continues at coordinate 249,189 of NZ_JAMYSG010000004.1, read as the reverse complement.
CTATTTCGGCTACGAGGACAATTGAGATGCTTCAGATCCTGTTCGACGCACTCTCGCTTGGCTCGCTGTACGCGCTCGGCGCGCTCGGCATTGCCCTCATCTTCGGCGTGATGCGGCTCGTGAACTTCGCGCATGGCGACGTCATCGCCTTCTGCGTCTTCGCGCTGCTATGGCCGTCAACAGACGCCATGGCCATCGTCTTCGCCGGCCAATTGCCGTGGTACCTGCTGGTGCCCTTCGTGCTCCTCTGCGGGGCCGGGCTGTCGGTGCTGTGCGAAATCGTCGTCTTCAGGCGGTTCCGCCAGGCAAATCCGGCAACCATGATGATCGCCTCCTTCGCGCTCGGTTTCGTTATTCGCTACTTCCTGCTCATGCTTTTCTCCAGTCGGCCGAAATCGATTTCGCTGCTGCCCGAATTGTCCCAGCCGGTGGAGATCCTTGGTGCCCGGCTTCCCCTCCTCCAGCTCATAACGATCGTCGCCACGATGGTCATCCTGATCGGCCTGACATTGTTCCTGCGTCAAACCCGCTTCGGCCTGGAGATGCGGGCGGCGGCCGAGAACTTCTCGATGGCCCGCATGCTGGGTGTGCGTGCGAACCGGGTCATCATGGGTGCGTTCGCCCTCTCCGGCGCGTTGGCCGCCGCCATTGCGCTGATCTTTGGCGCCCAGACAGGCACGCTGGACATCCAGATGGGCGCCTCGATCATGTTGATGGCCTTCATCGCCACCGTCATTGGCGGCCTCGGCAGCCTCGGGGGAGCCGTGCTCGCCGGCTTCCTGCTGGGTGCCGCCTCGGTGATCATGCAGGTCATGCTGCCCATCGACGCCCGGCCATTCCGCGATGCCTTTGTCTATGGAGCGGTCATCCTCGTCCTCCTCTTCCGCCCGCAAGGGCTTATTGCCGCGCGCGGCACCAAGGAAAGGGTCTGATTTCATGGCTGTCGCCGCCTCCCTAGCCAACTCTACCGCTCCCGGTGCCGCGGCTGCCAAGCAAAAGCCCGCCCGCTTCGCACTTGCGCGCCGCACAATCCTGACGCCGGTCCTGCTTTCTCTGCTGCTGCTGGCCATCGCGCTGATCACGGTGATGACCGGATCGCGGCCCTTCAACCAGACGGTGATCGACGTGTTCGTCCGTGTCATCCTCGTCGTGGGCCTATACATCTTTATCGGAAATTCGGGCGTTCTCAGCTTCGGGCATATCGGCTTCACCTGCCTTGGCGCCTACGCGGCCGCGTGGCTCACCATCAACCCGATGATGAAACGCGGTTCGTTGCCGGGACTGCCCGAATGGCTGCTGGCGACCCGATTGCCTTACTGGCAATCGGCCGTGCTGGCGGCATTGTTCGCCGCCCTCGCCGCTCTCATCTTCGGGCGGGTGCTGATGCGATTATCGGGCATCGCAGCATCGATCGCGACCTTCGCGATGCTCGCCATGATCAACACAATTTATTCCAACTGGGAGAGCGTGACCGGAGCGACCTCGTCGGTCGTCGGCATTCCGATCGTGCGCGTGATCTGGCCGTATCTCATCGGCGCCGTGGTCGCAATCTTCATCGCCTGGGTGCACGCGATCTCCCGGTCCGGCCTAGCCCTTCGTGCTGCCCGCGACGAGCCCACCGCCGCCGCGGCTTCCGGTATCGACATTCCCAGGGAAAGACTGGTGGCGTTCGTCGTATCGGGCGCGGTGATGGGGCTGGGCGGTGCGCTGATGGCTCATTCCATCGGCGTGGTCACACCCGATACATTCTATCTCGGTCTCACCTTCATCACCCTTTCCATGCTCGTCGTCGGCGGCATGGGCAGCCTGTCGGGTGGTGTGGTGGGTGTCGTCCTGCTGTCCGCCCTCATCCAGGCGCTGCGTTGGCTGGAGGCAGGCGTATCGCTCGGCGAGTCCACGTTCGCCCTCCCGAAAGGGGTTCAGGAAATAGCCCTCGGCGTCATCATGATCGTGATCCTCGCGCTTCGCCCATCCGGACTCATGGGCAACCGCGAACTCACCTTACCTCGCAGCAGTCGCAACAAGTGACCGGCGGCACAAGCCCGACCGGAAAACAAAAAAGGAGACGTGCATGGCATACAAAATGAGAATTGTCGCAACCGCTCTGGCCTCGATGTCCATCGCATACCCGGCCCTGGCCGATGACAAGACTATCGTCATCGGCTTCGCCACTGCGGAGTCGGGCTTCATGGAAGCCTATGACAAGCCTGCCCAGGAGGCGGCTTTGATCCGCATCGACGAGATCAATGCGGCTGGCGGTCTGCTTGGAAAGCAGATCAAGGTCGTCAAGGCCGACACCAAGTCCGACCGGGCCGAAGGCGCCAAGGCTGGCCTCTCCGTGCTCGACCAGGGTGCGGATCTCGTGGTCGTGTCCTGCGACTACGACTTCGGATCGCCGGCTGCGCTCGCGGCCGAGGACGCAGGCCGTATCTCCTTCTTCCTGTGCGCGGAATCGGTCAAGGCCGGCATCCAGGGTGTCGGCCCGCACAGCTTCTCCGCGTCGGTGCTGGCGGCCGTGCAGGGAGCGACCATGGCCGAGTGGGCATTCAAGGAAAAGGGCGCAAAGGACTTCTACCGTCTGCTCGATACCTGGACGGCCTACAACAAGGGCATCTGCGACGGCTTCGACTGGATGATGCCGAAGCTCGAAGCCCAGGGCGCGAAGCTTGTCGGTGAAGACACCTTCAAGAACGAGGATGCCTCCATCGCCGCGCAGATCACCCGCATCAAGTCTCTGCCGAAGGAGCCGGATGCGATCATGCTTTGCACGATGATGCCGGGCGCCGTCTCGGCCATCAAGCAGCTTCGCGCCGCGGGTATCAATTCCATGATCCTGAATGGATCGGGCGTCGACGGTAGCTATTGGCTCTCGGCTGTGCCCGATCTGACGAACTTCTACGTCCCCGTTCAGGGATCGATCTATGGCGACGATCCCAATCCGGCCGTGCTGAAGTTCAATGCCACCTACAAGCAGAAGACAGGCGCCGATCCCTCGAGCCAGTATGTCTTTCCGGGTTACGTCATGGTCGACGTCTGGGCCAAGGCGGTGGAGCGTGCAGGCACGGCCGATGCCGACGCGGTCGTCGCGGAACTGGAAAAGATGAAGAATGAGCCGACACTGTTCGGGCCTCGTACCTTCACGCCGGAACTGCATCACCAGAACCAGACGCGGTACCTGATCGTCGAGACCAAGGCCGGCAAGCCGGGTGTTGTAGGCAACTGGACGATTTCCGAGCCGGTACCGATGGAAGCCTTGCTCAAGTAGGAGAAGATGGGCCGGGTAAGCCCGGCCCTTCATATGCGGAAGGCCCTGTTCCTTTGGGATGACCGGGCCTTTCGTCTTTTGAGGATATTGCCTTTGAGCAAAAAACGAGGGCGGCCCGTTTGGACCGCCCTTGTCGCCCGATGAATCCAGATTTTCGCTACCCTCGCGCTTTGCGGTAGGAATCCTTGAGCGCTATGAGCTCCCCCGAGAAAGCGAAGATATCGCAGCCGTCGACTTCGATTTGCTGCCCCGCTGCCGTGGTGCCGACGAAGCGCCATGATGAAAGCCCGGTGTCGCCCGTCACGATGTGCCGTCCCCTGATCCACGCGGCTTTCGGGAAGGCATCGAACAGCGCTGCATAGGCGACGCGCACTGCGTCACGCCCCACATGCTTGCGCCCTTCGGCATCGGGGCCGGCCGAGCCGTGGAAAGCGCAATTCTCAACCATGCAGTCCATCAGCGCGCCCACGTCGCGAGCGTTCCAGGCCGCGAGGAACCGGTCGAGCACGGCGAGCCGCCTGGCTGCGAGATCGCCAGCCTCAACGACCTCGACCTCGAGAAAGGCGAGCGGCGCATCGCCGGCATTGATGACATTGTGGGCCACACCCGTCCGCCGCGAGTAGGGCACCCCTTGAGTGAGAGCGGCTTGCGACTGCGCGCCGTCGGGGCCTTCGAGACCGAGCTTGCCGTCCGTAAGCGGCACGATGACGTAGTCATGGCCATGGATGTGCCAGCCGGTCTCGGCCCCGGTGGCAAAGCGCCATTCGGTGACCCGAAAGCGTTCGTCGTCGATATGGATGACCGGTTCGGCTTTCATGCGGGTCATTCAAGTCCCTCCTTGGCAACCGCACCGGTCAGGCGCTCAAGCGTCCGGCCCATGCGCGTCATGATTTCCTTCACATCGTCTTCTGTCGAGATCATCGGCGGACAGAGCGCGAGCTGGTCGCCGATGGCGCGGAAGATGAGGCCTTCCTCGTGGCCGATTCCCGCTGCGATACTCCCTGCGCGCCCAACCTTGGCGAAGGGGCGTTTCGTCGCCTTGTCTGCCACCAGCTCCACGGCGCCGATAAGACCGGTGCCCCGCGCTTCGCCGACAAGCGGGTGATCGGCGAATGAGCGGATGCCGGCCTGGAACGACGTCTCAAGGCGGGCCGCGTTTCCGATCAAGTCCCGCTCCTCGAAGATGGCGAGGTTTTCGAGACCCACCGCCGTCGCGACCGGATGACCCGACGCCGTGAAGCCGTGGCCGAAATTGCCGATCGTTGCGGTGTTGTCGGCGATCGCCTGATAGATCGCATCGGAGAAAATGACGGCGGCAAGCGGCATATAAGACGACGTGATTTGCTTGGAGACCGTCATGATATCAGGCGTGAAGCCGTATTTCTGAGCGCCGAAAGGCGTACCAAGCCGCCCGAAACCACAGATCACCTCGTCTGCTATCAGGATGATATCATTTGCCCGGCAGATTTTCTCCACGCCTTCCCAGTACCCGACCGGCGGCGGCAGAACGCCGCCGGCTGCCATGAGCGGCTCTCCTATAAAGGCTGCAATGGTGTCAGCCCCTTCTTCCGCGATCGCCGCTTCCAGCTCGGCGAGCAGACGCGCCGTGAAGGCGGCTTCGTCTTCGCCTTCCATGCCGAAGCGATAGAAGTGCGGGCAGGTCAAATGGCGAACGGGAATCGCCGGCAGATCGAAGTCGCGATGGTTGACCGGCAGGCCCGTCAGGCTGCCGGAGGCGACGGTGATGCCGTGATAGCCCTTGGTCCGTGCCAGGAATTTCTTCTTTTTTGGCCGGCCCAGCGCGTTGTTCATGAACCACATCATCTTGACGATGGTGTCGTTGGCTTCCGAGCCCGACGACGTGAAGAAGACACGCGTCAGGTTTTCCGGCGTCATCTCCACGAGTTTCTCAGCGAGCCGGATGGATGGCTCATGCGCCTTGGAGGAGAAGGTGTGGTAGTAGGGCAGCTTCAGCATTTGCTGGTAGGCAGCGTCGGCCAACCGCTTTTCCGAAAAGCCGACGCCCACCGACCACAGCCCGGCGAGCCCTTCGATGTATTCCTTGCCGCGTTCGTCATACACACGGATGCCGTCGCCGCGGCTGATGATCAGCGGCCCGGTTTCCTCGTGCTGACGCAGGTTTGTGTAGGGGTGCATGGAGGTGGCGATGTCGGCGGCGGCGAGAGAGTTGGAAAGCGCATCCATGGAAGTCCTCAGCGGCTTGGGGAAATGGTTCGGGAGGTGAGTGCGAGATAGTCCTCGATCCCATGCGTGGAGCTTTCACGATTCGGGAAATGAATCATGGCAGGCTGTTGGAATGGGTGTCGATGATCCGCCGCATCAGCGCGGCGACGTCGCGCGCATTCGGAGGATCGGAGTGGATGCAGACGGTGTCGAAGTCGACCGGGCGGATCGTACCGTCTGTCGTGACGAGTTCGCGTCGGGTAAGCGCCCCCACCATGCGGTGCTCGGCAAGCGTCAGGTCGATGGCCGACTGGACGCGCGGAATGATCAGGCTGCCGCCGGGAGCGTAGGCAAGATCGGGAAAGAACTCGCCCACGAAGGCGACGCCGAGTTCGGCTGCCGCCGTCTCGTGACAGGTTCCCGCCAGGCCGAAGAGAGGGACGCCGAACGGCTTGACCGCCGCGGCAATCGCCCGGGCAGTGTCCACGTCGTGCGCGGCCATGCCGTAGATGATGCCATGCGGCTTGACATGGCTGAGCTGCCCGCCCTCGGCGGCCAGCATTCCTGTCAGCGCACCGATTTGGTAGAGGAAGGCGGCTGTCAGTTCCTCGGGCTGAAGTTTCATCTCGCGCCGGCCGAACCCCTCGCGATCGGGAAGGGACGGATGCGCGCCAACCTGCTTTCCGTGCGAAAGCGCGAGCCGCACGGTCTTCAGCATCGTCCATGGATCGGAGGCGTGGAAGCCGCATGCGATGTTGGCGCAATCGATGTGGGGCATGATGCCGGCATCGTCGCCGAAACGCCAGTTGCCGTAACTTTCCCCCATGTCGCAGTTCAGGGTGACCATGGTTTGCTTGCCTCAGCCCAGAGTGTTCGACGCCCAGCCGTGGGCGATGTGGGGGAATTCCGGCGGCGGTTCGCGCTCGTGCAGCAGTCGAAGCACGCGCGGCGGCGTCAGTGGCAGCTGCCGCACCGGCTTGCCGATAGCGCGTGCCACAGCGCAGCCGATCGCCGCGCCCACGGCCAGGATCGGGACCTCGCCCGCGCCCTTGGTGCCTAGAGGCCCCATCGACGGAGCGCCCTCGTAGAGGTCGGCGGCGACCGGAACCACGTCCTGCGCCAGCGGCAGGCGATAGGTCTCGAAATCGTCCTGCGCGATACGTCCGTCAGCGGTGATCGTCACCTCCTCATGCAGGGCGTAGCCGAGACCCTGCACGACACCACCCTGTATCTGGCCCATGACCGCGCGCGGGTTGAGTGCGCGGCCGACATCCTGCACCACGCGATAGGCCAGCACCTCGACATGACCGGTGTCCGGATCAACCGCCACCTCGGCCTCGTGGACAACGAAGACGGGGATGTCGAGCGCATCGATGAAGTGCCCCATCGCGCAGCCGGACATTGCCGGAGTGTTCCTGGCGGTAAAGGCTCCGCTTCCGGTGACCGGGCCGGTGGTTGCCTGCGCATGGGCGACGACAGCGGGGATCGACATGCCGGAGCCGGGACGTCCCGCGATCTCGACACGACCATCCCGCAGCACCAAGTCTTCCGGTCGGGTCTGGAGCATCTCGCCGGCGGTCCGCAGCAGCTTTTCCCGCACTTCCGCGCAGGCAGCCACACTTGCCGCGCCGATGGACACGGTGGTTCGTCCGCCGCCAACGCCGACATCGAGACCGGCGGCATCGGTGTCGGCTTCGCGCACGATCACCTGGTCGGGAGCGAGGCCGAGTTGCCCGGCCACGATCTGCGGCAGGGATTGCACCATCGTGCCAGATCCGATCTCCACACCCGACGTGACCAGTGTTGCACTGCCGTCGGCGTTCAAATTCACCGTCGCCGCCGAAGGCCCGACGAAAACGAACCATGTGCCGACCGTGGTTGCAATACCATAGAGCCTGCCGTCGGCCTCGGCCTCTGATGTACCGGTACTGGCGCGCAGTGTCTCCATGCGATCGAGCATCGGACCCAGCACGTCGGCCTCGAAAACCTGGCCCGTGGCACCGAGATCACCATCTCCCAGGACATTTTTCTTCCGGAACTCCATCGGGTCGAAGCCTAGCGCATCACAGATTTCGTCGGTGTGTCGCTCCAAAGCGAATGTGTTGTAGACGCCGTTGCAAGCCCGGAAAGCACCGTTGGGTGGTGTGTTGGTGTATACGGCGCGGCTGACGAGCCGCGTTGCGCCAACCCTGTAATTGCCGCCCAGCGTGTGCGCCGTCATCGTCGTCAGAAAAACCTGTTCGCCTCCATACGCACCGCAGTCCATCAGCACGACCGCCTCGCGCCCGGCGATGTATCCTTCGGCAGTGACAGCGGACCGGATGCGGATTTCCGCATTCTCGCGGCAGAGGCAGGTTGCCATCTCTTCCTGCCGGGTATTTTCCAGGACCACCGTGCGCCCGGTCATCCGCGCCAGAACTGCAGTGATAGGCTCGATGGATGCATCGAATTTCAGGCCGAACCCGCCGCCGACAGGGGGTACAGTGACCCGCACACGCCCGGGCGGAAGCTGCATGACCCTTCCGGTGACGTTGCGCACGGTCCAAGGCACCTGCGTCGAGGTCTGTATGTGAGCACGGCCGTCCTCCCAGGAGCCGATGGCAACGCGCGGTTCGAAGGGCACATGGCTCTGCCGGCCGACGGTAAAGCTGCTCTCGACAATGCGTATGTCGGGACGGGCGAAGGCCGCATCGACGTCACCGCGGCTGGATTTTGCCTCCCATGCGATGTTGCCGGCACGTGCACCGCCCTCGGTGATCACCTCGTAGCCGCGCCAGCCCTCGTGGACGAGACGGGCGCCGGGCTGGAGCGCGTCGGCCATGGTGAGCACCGGTGCCAGCGGCTCGACCTCGAGCATGATGGCGGCAAGTGCCGCCCGCGCCTGCTTCTCCGTCTCGGCGGCGACGACGGCGATTGGTTCACCGTGATAGCGGATCGTGTCGATGGCCAGGAGCGGATGGTCGGCAATGCCGATGCCGTAGAGCCCTGGCGCGTCGGCGCCGGTCGCCACCGCGCGCACGCCAGGACAGCGAAGTGCCGCCGAAACGTCGAGCTTGCGGATACGCCCCGCGGGAACGGTCGACCGCAGCAGCACGGCATGCAACATGTCGGGGCGAACCCGGTCGTTGGTGTATTTCGTCCGCCCGCGCAGCTTGTCCTGCGCATCGCGGCGGGGAAGATTCATCACGGTGGCGGACAGCTCAGACATGTATGCCTCCCGCCAACTGGCCAGCCTTCCGCGCTTGGTCAAGGCAGTCGGCCACGGCGTCGACGATCCGCTCATATCCCGTGCAGCGGCAGATGTTGCCGGCCATCGCGGCCTTGATTTCGGGACGGCTCGCATGCGGATTGTCACGCACGAACGCCGAAAGGCTCATGACCATTCCTGGAAAACACATGCCGCATTGCACGGCATCGACCGCCTCGAAATTGGCCTGGAGCGGGTGCAGCGCCTGGCTTCCGAAACTCAATCCCTCGATGGTCGTCACCGCGCATCCCTGGACGAGGCCAATCGGCTTCAGGCAGGACGGCACCGCTTCGTCGTCGACATGCACCGTGCACGCGCCGCAAAAGCCTTCGCGGCACACGGCTTTGGTCCCCGTCAGGAATCGTTCCTGCCGCAAGATGTCGACGAGCGGCGTCATCGGATCGCCATCAAAGCGGCAGTCCTCGCCATTCAGCTGGAATGTCACGGTCATGCCAGGCCCCCAGTCTTGAGAAGTGCGGCAACACCGCGTTTGACCAGCGGCGGAAGAACCTGGCGGCGGTACCAACCCTCCGCCTCCTTACCGTCGCGGCCCTGAAAATCATTGTGCTCCAGTGCAAGCTCGGCGGTGCGTTCCGGATCGAGCGCATAGGCCGGGCCTGCCCTCATGGCCTGTTCGAGCGCCGTCCAGCGCCGCGCTACCGGCTCCACCGAGCCGACGGCGATGCGACATCGTTTGTCCTTGTCTACCGCAAGCGAGACGACGGCGACCGGATAGTCGCCGGCTTTCCGAAGCGGCAGGCGGATATGAGCACTTGCGACAAGGTCGCGGCGCAGATGAATTCTCGTCACAATCGCTTCGGCCAGCAGCGCATACCTGTCTTTGAGGAAATCTGAAATACCGAGAAGTTTTGGGCCTTCGAACGTCTCCAGTTCCACCGCCGCCTCACAGACGAGAAGCGCAGGGGCGAGATCGGCGGCGGCAAAGTCGAGGGCACAAAGGTTGCCGCCCACGGTGGCGACCCTTCGGATGCCGGGATTGGCCGCATTCTCCGCCGCGGCAACCAGACCTTCGAAGCCCACTGCCCCGTGCAACGCGCGGCCAAGGACTGCATGGGTAACGGCTGCGCCGATCACGACATGGTCCGGTTCGATTTCGACCTTGGACAAGGCGGGTATTCGGTGGAGTGCGACCACCGCCTCGGGAAGGTCGACCCCGCGCCGTGGATCACGCATCATCCAGGTGCCGCCGGCAAGCACCGCCGCGCCTTGCCGGCGTGCGGCCATTGCCTCTTCAATCGTGCTGGCTGCGGTGAACGATCGTTCCACGCTTGGTGCCATCTGTCATACCCCTCGGAAGCAGCCAACTTTCGCGGCGCTGCAGCATTGTTGCTCCAGCTTTAGGCTCCTGTGAAATAGTAATTCTTTGAGTATCGTATCGAAAAAACAGATAACTCTGCGGCGTGCTCTTTGGCGCTCAGGCCCAGTGAGCGACCGTGCGTTTCTCAAAGCTCTCACGGAACTGGGCGGTGGTTCTGGGGAGGAGTTCGCCAGTCTCCCAGTCGAGGATCACGGCATAGTGCCGAACCGCATCGAGCGTATCGATCTCGCCGGAGCGATATTTGCGCGCGACCTCCTCAGGATCCATGCGTGCCCAGTCCTTCCGTTTCGCCCGGATGTCGGCACGGCAGGCTTCGGTTGCCGTCCCGTCGATTTCGTACTGGCACAGGTCGCGGTCGATTTCGCGGATCACCACGCCGTAGTCAGTCTTGGCGCGCTCCAGGGAAACGTAGTCGTCGATCACGTCCTCCATCACCTTGCGGGGCTCGCGCTGCAGTGGATCGCCGAAACCGCCGCCGCCGGCCGTCGGACGAGCGAACTGGTCGCCTGTGTGGACGGAGTAATCGGAGAATACGGAGCCGAGCCAGATCTCGGTCTCTTCTCCGGCGCGCTTCATGGTCAAGCCGTGGGGCATCGACGGCAGGCCTCCTTCGACACCCCAGACGACAGCGCGCTCGCGGTCGCAAATATAGGACATGACGGCATTTTCAGCCTCAAGCAGCAACGAGGTCTTCTGCACGCCGACGCCGCCCCGCCATTTGCCGGGCCCGGCTGAATCCTGCTTGATCTGGAACTCGACCGTCCGAGTCGGATTCACCCGTTCGTTGCCTTCGTTCGGTTGCGACATCAACCCGGTTCCGAAGCAGGCGGTGGTGACATCGGCACCATCCTTGCCGTTGCGCCCGCCCCAACCGCCCGGCAGCCATTCGTAGAACATGAAGATCGGCTTTTCGGGTTTGCGCGCGTCCCGTCCCCCGGCCAGCAGATATTCGAGGTTGAAGGCGCAGGCGATAGCGCGTTCGGGCATGATCTTCGACCACATCTCGAAGATCGCGTTCATGATCTTTTCGAACGGCATCAGGAACCCGGTCACCGCCACCGGCCATTCCGCACTGACGATGCTGTTCTTTGGCGCAGTCACCTCGATCATCCGGTAAAATCCGCTGTTGAGCGGGAGGTCCGGAAAGAAGGTTTTCATGCCGGCGACCACGGCCGAGAAGGTCGCGCCCGGGGCGGAATTGTACATCGAGGCAATGGTCGAATGGCTTCCCGTAAAGTCGTAGTGGATCGTGTCGCCCTTGATCGTCATCTTGATGCGGATCGGGATCATGCCTTCGCCGGCACCGAGATCCCGGTCGATGTAGTCGACCGTCTCCCAAGTGCCGTCGGGCAGCTCCGCGAGACGCTTTCGCACGGCACGTTCGACGTAGTCCTGAACCTCCTCCATCCCGCGCATGACCTGGCCGCGTCCGTACTTCTTGACCAGCCGCAACAGTTCGCGCTCGGCGGCCTGCGTCGCCTGCGCCTGGGAATGGATGTCGCCAATGATCGACGCGGGATCGCGCGTGTTGGCCGCGATCATGTTGGCGACGTCGGAGCAGAAGCGGCCGCGCTGGAAAAGGCGCAACGGCGTGATCCGCAGGCCTTCGCGAAACATGTCGCGGGCGGTGACGTCGAAGGAACCCGGCACCGAGCCGCCGAGATCCGACCAGTGTCCGTTCGACTGGGAGAAGCCGATCAGTTTGTCTTCATCGAAGATCGGTCGGACGAGCCGAACATCGCTGAAATGCGTACCGCCGGCATAGGGATCGTTGATAGCGTAGACGTCACCGGGTGCCATATCGCCTTCGAAGACCCGGATCACCTCCTTGCATGTGTTGTGCAGTGTGCCGACATGGACCGCGATGTCGTAGTTGCCCTGGGCAACGGAGTTGCCATCGGCGTCGTGCAGGGCGTTCGAAAAGTCTCGGTTGTAGATGACGAAGGAATAGCAGGTGCGAAGCATCTGTTCTGCCATCTGGTCGACGGTGGTGATGAAGGAGTTTTTCAGCACCTCGAACGTTACCGGATCGAGGCCAGGGCTCGTTTCAATCAGCTTTGTCATGTCTCAGCCTTTCGTCACGATGAGAATGTTCAGGAAGTCGTCGACGGTGGCGCTCATTCCCGGCGGAACCACGGTGGTGGAATCGAACTGTTCGACGATGGCGGGTCCCGCAAAGGCAGCGCCGGCGCTGAGTTGGTCGCGTTCATAGACAGCCGCATCATGAGATACGCCGTCGAACCAGACGCCGCGGCGGCCGACCGGCTGTGGCTTGTGCGGCAAGACTTCATGCCGCGGCATCTCGGCTTTCGGTACGATGCCGATCGCCTTGACCGCGATGCGGAAGATCGACACCGGCGCCTCTTCGCGGCGGTAGTTGAACTCGCGTTCGTGCTCGTTGTGGAATGCCTCTATCAGCGAGCAGATGCTCTCGATCCGCGCCGGGGCTGACACCGCGAGTGAGCGCCACTGGCCCTGGTACATCATCTCGACCGTACGCTGCAGCGCCATGTCTTCGCGCGCCACGCCCTCATGGGTCAGGCGCTCAACCGCCTGTTCTTCCATCAGAACAAAGGCCGTCTGCATCTCGGCGGGCGAGACCGTCGAAGCATCGGCCATGAAGCTTTCGGAGAAATCATGCTGCACGTCGACGAGAAGGCAACCGAGCGCGGAGGTGACGCCAGGATTGGGCGGCACGATCACGGTTGGAATCGAAAGCTCCTTCGCCACGGCCGCTCCGTGCAAAGCGCCTGCACCGCCGAATGCGACGAGCGCAAAGTCTCGTGGGTCATAGCCCCGGCTGATGGAGAGAAGCCGGACGGCATTGCCCATATTGGCGTTGGCGACAGCGATGATCGCCTCGGCCGCTTGGTGGAGTTCCATGCTGAAGGGTGTCGCCACAGTCTCCTGCACCGCCTGGGCGGCCAGAGCGGGGTCGAGCGTGATCTTGCCGCCCGCAAGGCTGGTGCCGAGACGACCGAGCACGACATTGGCGTCGGTGTTGGTGGCGGTGCGGTTGCCATTCTTGTAACAGGCAGGGCCCGGAAACGCGCCGGCGGACTGCGGTCCGTTGCGCAAGCTGCCGCCCTCGTCCTGCCATGCCAACGAACCGCCGCCCGCGCCGATGGTCAGCACCTCGATGGAGGGGAAGCGGATCGGATATCCGAATTCGATGTACCAGTCTTTTGTGATGCGCGACTCCCCGTTCCATGCGAGCGAGACGTCGGTGCTGGTGCCGCCCATGTCGAAGCCGATCGAGTTCTGGAAGCCACAGAGATTTCCGATGAAGCGGCTTGCGATCGCACCGGCGGCAATGCCCGATCCTGCGAGCCGGGCTGAGAAATCCCTGACGCTTGCGGGTGTCATGACCCCGCCACCGCTGTGCAGCAACAGGAGATCTCGCTTGTATCCGGCCGCGGCAAGCTTTTCTCCGAGACGCGACACGTAGTCGACGACGACCGGGGCGCAGACGGCGTTGGCCATGGTGGTGGAAAAACGCTCGTGCTCGAAGATTTCCGGCATCACCTCCGAGGAGATCGAAACCGGCAGATCCGGCATGGCCTCCTTCAGAATCTCACGCATGCGGCGCTCATTGGCGCCGTTGACATAGGAGTTCATGAAGCAGACGGCGATGGACTTGACCTGCCGTTTGACGAGAATTTCCGCGACGCGGTGAGCGGCCTCTTCGTCCAGTGCTTCCAGGATCGTGCCCTCGGCACTGACCCGTTCCCGGACCGTCAGCCGGTCGCGGCGCGGGATATAGGGCTTGGCGACATCCTTGTAGGTGTCCCAGAGGTCTTCCTTGTTGGCGCGGCGGATCTCGACAACATCACGGAAACCCTCGGTGCAGACCATTGCGGTGCGTGGCAGGCGGCGGGTGATCAGCGCATTGGTGGCGACCGTCGTACCATGAGAGAACAGCGTCACCTCCGAAAGATCGATGCGGCCCTGCTCCACGCCATTCATGATCGCCTGCATGGGATCGTCAGGCGTGGAGGCGGTCTTCTCGATGCGGATCGCGCCGCTATCTTCGTCCATGATGCAAATGTCGGTGAAAGTCCCTCCGACATCGACGGCAACTCTTATTCTGCTCATGACAGTTCCTTCGCGGGATATTTGCGGGCAAGGCCCGGCTTTCGCCGCCCTTGCCGGGGCGGCGTCGCAATAGATTATGGGAATTGGCCCGGATTTCGCCGGGTCTAGTGCCGCTCTCTTGAGGTCGAAGCGCGGCCTGCCCGGTTCGCTGCTTCGCGACGGGTATCAGTCGGTGCGCAACCGAACCGCGTCCGGTAGTGCTTGCAGAATTGAGACTGGTCGGCAAAGCCCCAGCGGTAAGCAATCTCGGCAACGCTGCTGATGTTGGTCACCGACATCAGTTCCTCGGAGCAAAGCTCAAGCCGGGCGTCGCGGATGAAGCCGTTGATCGACTGGTTGCTGTCCTGAAAAAGAACCTGCAGGTAACGCAGGGAAATCCCGCAGGCATCGGCCACCGCCTGCGGGCCGAGGCCGGAATTCTTCAGATTGTCGCGAATATACTGCTCGGCACGATGCAAATGGCCGGCCCGGATCGACGAGATGCTGCTGTCCAGCACGCGATCGTCGCTCACGATCGACAGGCACAGCATTTCCAGGATGTGCCTGCCCATCATCTCACGAGCGACTTCAGTGATCTCATCGACATGGCCGATCGTGGTTCGCACCGTGTCAAGGAAGAGCGCGGCGACGCCTTGGGTTGCGTCGAAACTGAGCGCACTGAGCCGTTCGGCAGACCCGATCCGCGCCCGAACGCTCGACGACGGCACCTTCAGGACCCACAGCGCGTTGGGCTTACCGTGCCAGAATTCGTAAGGCGCATCTCCCCTCTCAACGAGGAAGCCCCCCGGACCGCAATTGACGGTCCTCGACCCTTGCGAGAAATTCACCTCCGACATCTCCGGGATGGTGATGAGCAGGCTGGCGTCACGTTCGTTGAGGAAGTGGCGGCGATGGCGGCGATAGCTTACGGCATCGCAGCGCATTTTAGACACGCTGACGAGCCCAAGCGAGAAGGTTTCCAGCGTGCCTGAAAATTCACGACGGTTCCGATACTCGGTGTCGAGCGGAAAATAGGCTTCGGTAACAGCGGCTTGCCAGGCATCACCGCCTGTGGGACCGCCGATCGTATCGACGACGTATTTCATTCCCCGACCTTTCTGGTTGGCCCCGGTTAGCCCGGTGTTTTTCTGAAGATTACAGGAATCCGCCGGCGCGTATTGGTCAAAAACGAATAAACTTATGTGGCCGTTTGGCCCAAGGGCCGGAGCTCGCGACGGTTTCAATTATCGTCACGGTCCTGGTGTGCAGTTGATCAAACCAGCCTTGGGCGCGCAAACCGCAAGCCAACTTGGAGCCATGCATTCTTCTCGCACACTCATTCAGGATAAGTTGGCCAGCGCCGGGATCGCCGCCATGTTCTGTGCCAGGCCGACGGTCACCGCCGCCTCGGCCAGTTCCTGCGCACCCTTCACCCCGAGGATCTTGAGCGCGATGTGGGCAGCGGACGCGTCTGGTGGCGCCGCCAACCAGACCGAGCGCCATCGGCATCTCGATCGTCCCCCGAGAAACCCTGTTTCGCCAAAAATGGTGACGATCCGCTCGGCTCCTCGGTCGTTTTGGCCCATGAGCCCAACCCTTCCACGCGCCGAAGCAACGCGCCGGCCTAGTCGGCCGCCGGGATAATCCGCCAAATCTTGTTGCCCACATCATCCGCGATCAGCAATGCGCCAGTTCGGTCGATGGCGACGCCAACCGGACGGCCGAATGCCTTGTCATCGTTGCTCAGAAATCCGGTGAGCACGTCCTGTGGCGGCCCCGACGGCTTGCCGTCGGCAAACGGCACGAAGATCACCTTGTAGCCGCTTCGCGGCATGCGATTCCATGAACCATGCTGGCCGACAAAGGCGCCATTCTTCATGTGCGGGCCGAACAGGTCGGCGGTGTTGAAGGTGAGCCCAAGCGACCCGGTGTGCGCCCCGAGTGCGTAGTCGGGCACGATCGCCTTGCCGACGAGGTCCGGACGTGGTGGCTGCGCCCTGACATCGATGTGTTGGCCGAAATAGCTGTAGGGCCAGCCGTAGAAGGCGCCATCCCTGACCGATGTCATGTAGTCGGGAACGAGGTCGCTGCCGATCTCGTCACGCTCGTTGACGACCGCCCAGAGTTCCCCGCTTTCAGGGTTCCAGGAGAGGCCGTTCGGGTTGCGCAGACCCGACGCAAAGAGCCGCGTCTGCCGCGTCGCGAGGTCGATTTCGTGCACGGCGGCGCGGCCTTCTTCCTCCTCCATGCCGTTTTCGCCGACATTGGAGTTGGAGCCCACGGTGGCATAGAGCTTCGTTCCGTCCGGACTGGCAATGACGTCCTTGGTCCAATGGTGATTGCGGCCGGCCGGAAGGTCGACGATCTTCTCGGACGGAGCAGTGATCTCGGTGGTGCCGTCGCGATAGGGGAAAGTGACGACCGCGTCGGCATTGGCGACATAGAGCTTGCCGTCGAGCAGCGTCATGCCGAAGGGCGAGAAGAGGCTGCTGAGGAGGGCTGTCCTGGTCTCAGCCACGCCATCGCCGTTCTCGTCGCGTAACAGCGAGATACGGTTGGCGCTCCGCACCTCGGCGCCAGCCCGGCTCTGGAACAGGTTCATGAACCAGCCACGTATGGAAAAACCTTCGTCAGGTTTTGGCGGCGCGTTGCTTTCGGCGACCAGCACGTCGCCATTGGGCAGCACGTGCAGCCAGCGCGGATGGTCGAGGCCGCCAGCGAATTCGTTGACGGCGAAGCCTTGGGCGGCGACCGGCATCTTGCCTTGGGGCCAAGGGGTCGCCTCGGCAACGTGGACCGTGGGTATCCAGGTCGGATTGGGTTCGGCGAGCGTCGGGTTTGGACCGTAGGTCTGCTCGATCGGAACGGTGGCCTGTTCGCGCGAGAAGAAGAACAAGCTCGCCCCCGCGATTACGACGAAGGCGACAATAACGAGTAAAACGCCGAGAATTTTTCGCATCAGATATTCCCGAGATTGGGACAGTGACGTAACGCCATCAGGGCGTTCCGGTTGCGGCGGCACGCGACATTTGCGCGAAATAGGCGGCCAGTGCGGCAATATCTTCGTCCGAGAGGTTTTTAGCAGCGTTGCGCATCAGATGGGCGAAGCGCGTGCCGCTGCGCTTTTCCTCGCGGAAAAGCTCGAGCTGGGTCGCAATGTATTTGGCGGGCTGTCCGGACAGTTCCGGATAGATGGGGTTGCGGTCCGGACGACCGTGGCAACCCAGGCATGCCGGAACGTCGCGCTCCGGAATGCCGCGTCGCGCGATCTCATCGGCACGCGCGATCCGGGCACGGTCCGGTTGCGTCGACGTTGCAGGCGCAGGCAGCGCGGAAAAATGCCGCGCGAGATCGGCGAGGAGTGCAGGGTCGACAGCGGTGACAGAAATTCCCATGACACCGCTCTGGCGGTGGCCGGCAGCGTAGGCTCTCAAACTTTCAAGAAGATAGGTTTCGCGCTGAGAGGCCAAGACGGGCGTTGCGGGGCTCCGGCCGAGCCCATCCGTGCCGTGGCAGCGGGTACAGTCGGCGAGTGCGCGTTCGAGGCCTCGTGTTTGGCCAGTCGGCGGTTCGCTACTGCCATAAGCAAGGTCGCGCCACCGCGCCTGGTCCATCATCGGCAGTTCGCGCAGGAAGGCAACCATCGCCCAGACTTCATCGTCGCGCTGCTGCGTCGGCCAGGCCGGCATGCCGGTGAAGCGCACGCCGTGCTGGACGATGCGGAAGAGTTCGGCGTCCGTCCATTCGCCGACCTTACCGACAAGGTCCGGCGGCTGCGGCAGCATCGCAAGGACGGCGGGCGATCGCGGTTCGCCGGGCGCGCCGTGGCAGATGGCGCAGCCGCGCGCGAAATGGCCGGCAGCCGGCTGAATAGCGTAGCGCGGCAGCTCGTCCGGCACCTTGACCGTGAGTGCGTATGTCCGTACGGCCGAGCGCATGGCGAAGTGGAGGAACCACTCGGTCACCTTCCAGTGGCCGGTCGAGGCGCCAACGTTGAAGAAGCCGATCCAGGTCGCGAAAAGCACGGCGACCGGCAAAATCGCCAGGCCTATCGCCAAGTGTTTCCAGTTGACGTGCATCAGCCGGCCAGCCTCTCGGTTTTGCCGCCTAGGAGCCTGGCAAGCAGGAAGACGCCTCCAGCGAGGTAAGCGGCAGCGCCGATCATCAACATGATGATGCCGCCGAGCGCCTGGTCCTGTCCCGCCCCGAGCACGAGGCCGAAGCACGTCACATCGCCGAGGCCATAGAGCGGTCGCGAGGCGAGCGAGAGCAGCGCGCCAAGCAACGTCATGTGGATGGAGGTCAGGAGCAACGCGAAGGCGCCGGCAGCGTCCCTAGCCGGCGCATCGGAATTGCGCGGCGCCACGCACGTCAGCCACAGGAACAGTCCGGCGCCAAGGAAGGACACCTGCTCGATCATGGTGGCGATGGTCGATGTCTCGGCCCACTGGCGCGCAGCCGGCGCATGCCAGCCCCAGACGACAATCAGTTCGACGAGAGAGGCGATAAGGGGAGCGGCGGTGGCCACGGAGCGTATCGTCCTGGCAATACCGATCGCGATCAGCGGCGCCGCGATCGCGACGACGCCCATGTGGGCAAGCATGTGGGCCGCGAACGAGCCACGCCACGCATCGAGCAGCGGTCCCGCCCAGACCAGCGCGAGGGTGACGAAGCCCAGCAACAGGCTTGCCGTCCTCATGAGGAGCATCCGTCGATGAAGAGCAGCGGCAGCGCCACGTAGAGCACGGCGACGAAGCTCAGGCCGCAAAGCAGCAGCGTGGCAAACCCCTGGAAGAGGTTGCGGTCCGTCGCTGTGGGATCGTCGTGCGGCGGATCGTTCGTGCCGAAGCCCCACTGCCTCCAGGCGAGCCACCCGGACAAGACGATCATCGCGAGTGCCGCCAGCGTCATAGCCACTATGCCAGCCTGGACGACAGCGAAACCGAGGTCACCGCGCTTTGCACACCAGATTGCGGCCAGTGCGTAACAGGCGAGGAAATGTCCGGCCCAGATCACGGGCGCGGTGAAGAGCGTCCAGAGCGTTTCGACCTCTTTGGGAATGATGCGCATCACCGTCTCACATCGCTTCAGGGAAAAGGCCGATGACGGCGAAGGTGATGACAGCGGTGATCGCCATAAAATGCCAGTAGAGCGCGACGTTGTGCAGTTCCATGTCGTGCTCCCGCGTCAGGCGACCGGCGAGGCTGCGCGCAAGGCAATAGAGCTGCATGACGGATCCGACCGCGGCATGAGCAAGCGCCCAGATGACGAGAATCCAGACGATCGCCGGATAGACATGCGCGGTCGGCTGCATGTCATGCTGCCAAGGTCCGGCAAAACCGGCTGCAGAGGCAGCAAGCGTCAGCAGAAACGCGGCAACAAGCGCAACGCGTGCGCCGTCGATCCACCCGCTTGCGTTCAGTCGGCGCGCACCAAGCATCGCGACCCATGCGGCGACGAAGAGAGACAGCGCGATCATCGGCCACCGCATACCGGGACCCGGCTGCCCCAGAGTGAAGTCGGGATGGATGGTCCAGTAGAAGAAATAGCCGAAGATGAGGCTGGCGAAGGCAGTTCCGTCGCCAACCATCGTAATGAACATCGCCCACCAGCCAACAGAATCCGGGCCGGAGGCATAGAGCGGCAAGCGCAGTCCAAGGCCGACATCCTTGGTCTTCTTTTCCGGGGTTTCGCCGGTGCCGGTCCAGAGCCACCACAAAATGGCAGAGAGCGTGCCGATGCCCGACAATAGGGCAAGGATCCAGAGTTCGAAGGTGAGCGCGACGAAGACGCCGCCGAGCAATGCGGCCGAGATTATTGTGATCGTGGTTGATGTCGCCACGCGCTGGCACTGCAGCGGATGGGCGTCGAGCACCGAGGTGATGAGCGTCTCGCGGCGATTCTCCTTGGCACTGCGAAGATAATAGGCGCCCTCATTGACCTTTTGCATCAGATCCGCCTGGTCCCAAAGCGGATACCGGCTCTCGATGATCGGAATGGATCGAACGCCCCAGTTCTCCTCGGGCTCGTTCAGCCATTCGAGCGTGCCCGCCTTCCACGGATTCTGCTCGCTGCGAGGTTCGCGATGCTTCGGCCGTACAACATCGAAGACAACCACCAGCACCCCTGCCGCGAAAACATAGGCGCCGATCGTGGAGATGAGATTCAGCCAGTCCCAACCGATCCCCTCGGGGTAGGTGAAGACGCGGCGCGGCATCCCGCGCAGGCCGCTGAGATGCATCGGAAAGAAGGCGACGTTGAAGCCGGCAAACATCAGCCAGAAGGCGGTGCGCCCGAGACGGGGCGAGAGCATCCGCGCATTGATCAGCGGATAGTAATAGTAAACGCCGGCGACCAGCGGGAACAGCATTCCACCGATCAGCACGTAATGCAGATGTGCGACGATAAAATAGGTATCGTGCGCCTGCCAGTCGAACGGCACGAGCGCGACCATCACGCCGGTCAGCCCGCCGATGACGAAGATAGCGAGCCCGCCAGCGCCAAACAGCATCGGCACCGAGAAGATGACACGTCCGGCCAGCATGGTGGCGATGAAGACGAAGATCTGCACGCCGGTTGGAATCGCGACCGCTTCCGAGGCGGCCGAGAAGAATGCCAGCGAGATCTGCGGCAGGCCGGTCGCGAACATGTGGTGGACCCAGAGGCCGAACGATAGGAAGCCGGTGCCGACAGCGGCAAGCACGATCCAGGAATAGCCGACGATCGGACGTTGCGAAAAGGTTGGCACGATCATCGCCATCAGCGCGATGGCGGGCAAGAAGATGATGTAGACCTCGGGGTGCCCGAAGATCCAGAACAGGTGTTGCCACAGCAGTGGGTCGCCGCCCCGCGTCGGGTCGAAGAACGGCCAGTCGAACATGCGCTGCATCTCAAACAGGATGTCGCCGGCGATCAGCGGCGGAAAAGCGAATAGGATCATGCCCGCGACGATCAGCAGGTACCAGGCGAACAGTGGCATTAGGTTGATGCGCATGCCCGGCGCGCGGCACTTCATGATGCCGACGATCAGTTCGACCGCCGCAGCAATGGAGGCGACTTCGATAAAGGAGAGGCCCAGCAGCCAGATGTCGGCACCAATGCCGGAATATGCCTTGTCAGTGGCAAGAGGCGGATACATGAACCAGCCTGAAGAGGGAGCGGCGTCGAAGAAGATCGAACCGCAAACGAAGACACCGCCGATCAGAAAGCTCCAGAAGCCGAAGGCGCCGAGACGGGGAAATGGCAGTTCACGCGCACCGAGCATTGGCGGCAGCAGAAAGATGGCGACGGCCTCGAAGATGGGCACGGCAAACAGGAACATCATCACGGTGCCGTGCAGCGTGAAGGCCTGGTTATAGAAGTCGGCAGAGAGGAAATTGTTTCCCGGAACCGCGAGTTGCGTGCGCACAAGAAGCGCCAGCACGCCGCCAAACAGCATGAAGGCAAAGGCCGCACCCCCGTACCAGAGGCCAACCTGCGTATTGTTGACCGAAGTCCAGTAACGCCAGCCGATCGGCGTCTTCCAGACGAGGCGCAGCTGTTCTTCCTCGATCTTCTCTGCGGAGGGCAAGGCGTTTCGCTTGATGCGGGCTTTGAGGGTTGTCATTCGAGCCCCTTCAGCCAGGAGGCGATTTCGGCGATGTCCTGTTGGGGCAACATGTTGAAGTCGGGCATCTTCGAACCCGGCTTGATCAAATGCGGATGGGCGATGAAGCTACGAACGGCCTCATCGTCGGTGGGCAAAACGCCGGCACCAATCGTTCCCCGCGAACCCATATGCGAGAGATCCGGGCCGACACCACCCTCAGCTTGTGTGCCCGCAACGCGGTGGCACGCGCCGCAGCCGTTGCGAAGGAATATGTCGCGTCCGGGCAAGGATGCGCCGGGCGAAGGGTTCGCCCGCACAGCCAGCCATTCCCGGAAGGCAGCGGGCTGCATGGCGACGGCCGTGAAGGTCATCAGCGCGTGCGAGGTCCCGCAATATTCCGCGCAAGGGCCGCGGTAGGTGCCAGGTTTGGTAGCCAGCAACGAGAGCCGATTCACGCGACCCGGGATCATGTCCATCTTGCCACCGAGCGCGGGAATCCAGAAGGAATGGATGACGTCGGTGCTTTTCAGCAAGAACTCGACGCGCTCGCCAACCGGCAGCCTGATCTCGTTGGCGGAAAGAATAGGAACTCCGCCGTCAGCCGGGTGGTAGGCGACCCGCCACCAGAATTGCTCACCGGTCACTTCGATCCTGAGACCATTGGCTTCGCCGGCTCGTGCGAAAGGTCTCAGTCCAGGCATCAACCAAAGCGCATAGCCTAGCAAGAGAAAGAGGAGTAGCGAAGGAATGGCTGCCCCGCCCCAGAAAATTAGCCGGCTTGCAATACGCTCGTCTATGGGAGTGCGCTCATGACGCGTCGCGTGGACCAGAAGACCGATGACCGTCAGCCAGATAAAACCGCCAGCAATGGCCATGAGCCAGAAAAGGTCAGCGATCTGGCGCGCTTCCTCTCCGGCCGGATCAAGCGCCGACTGGGCTCCCGAGCAGCTGGAACAGGTTCCCAAGCATAACCACAGCGCGAGCCAGCGCACCGCAGCGAGTTTCGTAATCCGGGCGCTTGTGCTTGGAACTGTTGACGAATCTATCCCTCCAATCGATGCCCTTGCTCACAAACGCGCCCGCAACCGAGTGGTTGCGCCAAAACTTCAGTTTAGCGGCAATGGCCAGTGCTCATGCAATCTACGCGCCGGTTTCGTCATTTGTCGCGCCGGTAGGCGATTTCTTGCACTTTGCGGCGTTCGACGGCGTGCCCAAGCCGTCTCGAAAAGTGCCGTCTCCGCTCCAACCTGCGAGCAGGCGACTGAGCATTGGTGCGGGTGAAAACGTGGGCGCGCACCGAAGAGTTGTCGCCGGGCCGCCCGTCGATCTCGAACACCTCGATCAGGAACCCGCACCTCCGGCGCGGTTGCAACGCCAGTCCTGTAAATGTCCGCAACGCCAAGGGGGCGGCTCAGCCATCCTCCCTGGCGACCAGTAGAAAAGGTTCGCGCTCCGGCGTCGTCACCGAAAAGCCCGAAGGGCCCACCGCGCTGAAAAAGCGATGGAACATGTCGATGAAGACACGCACGAAGAGTGGCTTTGCCGAACCGTACATGTCGGCGACGATCAGCGTCGGTGGCGGCAGTTCATCGAGGATTGGTCTTCGAACGATCTCCTCGCCATCGGCGGTGGCGCGACCGATCGGCCGCATGTTGAGGACGGCCATGCCGAAGCCGGATGCGACGGCCGAGCGCACCGTTTCGTAGGAGCGCGTGCGAAAGCGCACCTCCGGCCGTTTCGCCAGCACGTCGAACAGGGTCAGGAGATAGGTCGCCGTGTGCGGCAGGTCGAGCAGCACCAGCGGCCGTGCCGCCAGTTCCGCCAGCCAGATGCCGTCGCGCGCGGCAAGGGGATCGTCTGCATTGAGCACGGCATGCGCCGGTACCTTGCAGATGCGGGTGACGCTGTCGATACCGATTGGACCGATGTCGTAGAGAATGGCCAGATCGATCTGGCCGGCGACAAGCCGTTCCTGCAACTGGACCTGGTCGGCCTCGACAAGGTCGATCTCGACATCGCCGACGTTGTCGAGGTAGCTGCGCAGCATCTCCGGCATGAACAGCGCGCCGAACGGCTCGAAGCAGCCGATGCGCAGGACCTTCGGCACGCGCCCGTTGAGGTCTCCGATCGACCGGTTGAACTCCGTTTCCGCCGCCAGCATGATGCGGGCGGCGGCGACGAAGCGTTGGCCGGCCGGCGTGATGGAGACGCCGCGCGCCGGCCGCCTGTCGAAAATGCGCGCCCCCATCCCGGCCTCGGCCAGAGTGATCGCCGCGAGGATGGAGGATTGCGAGATGTAGAGCGATCTGGAGGCCGCCAGCACGCTGCCCAGGCGGGCGACTTCGCAGACATAGCGCAACTGCCGAATGGTCAGATTCATGGCTCTTTGTTACATTAAATAGCGAATATTCCCCACAACAATACATTTTATGGTGATGAAAAAACCCGCCAGATTGCCCGGGCTGACAAGGCTGCCGGAAGAGCGGCCATGAAGTGAGGGGTTCGAACTGCATGCCGAATGGGCTGTCTCCCATTGCCGACGCCGATGATCTATGCCGCCTGGCTGCTGCGGAGCTTAGCGCCGCCTACCGCGCTGAATCGCTGTCGCCCGTCGAGGTGACGCTGGCGGCGCTGGATCGCGCCGAAGCGATCAATCCGCTTTTCAACGCCTTCACCATGATCGACCGCAAGGGTGCGATCGAGGCCGCAGGTGCTTCCGAGAAACGATGGCGGGCAGGCGAGCCGCTGTCGGCGGCCGACGGCATACCGACGACGCTGAAGGACATCGTCTGGGTCGAGGGCTGGAGCGTGCGTTACGGCAGCAGGACGACGACTTCCGCCGCCTATGACAAGGATGCCCCCGCCGTTGCCCTGCTGCGCAGAGCGGGTGCGGTCTTCATCGGGCAGACGACGACGCCCGAATTCGGCTGGAAGGCGATTACCGACAGCGGCCTCTGCGGCATCACGCGCAATCCCTGGAATGCGCAAAAGACTCCCGGCGGTTCCTCCGGCGGAGCGGCGGTGGCCGCCGCCACCGGCGCCGGCGTCTTCCATCTCGGCACCGATGGCGGCGGCTCGATCCGCATTCCGGCCTCGTTCACCGGCATCGCCGGATTGAAGCCGACCTTCGGCCGCGTGCCCGCCTATCCGTCCAGCGCGTTCGGAACCGTCGCCCATATCGGACCGATGGCGCGGACAGCACTCGATCTTTCCGTCATGGCCGGCGCCATGTCCGGCCGCGATATCAGCGACTGGCAGCAAGGCGTGGGAACGCTGGCGCCGCTTGGCCGGATCGAAGAAGTTTTGCGGGGCGCCCGGATCGGCTACTGGTCGAAGCCGCCTTCAGGAGCGCTGGATTCCGGGATCGCCGCCGTCGTCTCCCACGCCTTGACGTGTTTCGACGCCTTCGGCGCGACGGTCGAGCCGATTGATCTTCCTGGTGGCGATCTCCTCGATCTGTTCCGGCATCACTGGTTCACCGGCGCCGCGGCGCGGCTGGCGCTGGTTCCGCCGAGCGAACGGGCGGGCATCGATCCGGGCTTCCTGGAGATCGCGCAGGCTGGGGCGGCGTTCGACGTCCATACGCTCGTCGCCGCACAGTTGGAGCGCGCCGAATTCGGCGCCGCCATGGACCGGCTGCTAGACGACTATGATTTCATCGTTTCGCCGGGGACATCGATTCCAGCCTTCGACGTTGGCCTTGAAGTGCCTCTGGGCAGCGGCCTCTCGCGATGGATCGAATGGGCGGCGTTCAGCTACCCGATCAATCTCAGCCAGCAACCGGCCTGCGTCATTCCTTGCGGCATGACCGAGGCGGGCCTGCCCGTCGGCTTCCAGATCATCGGCGCGCGCGGCGACGATGCCCGCGTGCTTTCGGCGGCAGCCGACCTGGAAGCCGCTTTCGTGCCCATGACCCACGCGTTTCGCCAGAAAGATCTGGTGTGAAAGATTTCGCATGAAGAAAAGACTCTAACCAACGCCAAAAGGGGAACTTTGCCATGATGAACAGACGTGCAATGCTGCAGGGCGTGGTCGGCGCGGGTGCGGCCGGTGCCGCGCTTCTTGCGGATATGAACACTGCGGCGATCGCCCAGGACACCAAGCCCATTCCGGTCGGCTCGGCCCTGCCGATGTCCGGCATCGCCGCCGCCGACGGCATCGAGTTCAAGAACGGTCTCGAACTTGCCGCCGAGGAGATCAATGCGGCGGGCGGCATTCTCGGCCGGCCTGTCGAGATCCACATCGAAGACACCAAGGAAATGGGCGCCGACCTCGTCAGCCAGTCGATGCAGCGCCTGATCGACCGCTTCGAGGCGCCGGTCATCATCAATGGCTACAATCTCGGCACCAACATGATCGAGATGGACGTCGCCGCCGACAACGACGTCATCATGATGCACTACAACACGCTGATTTCGCACAATGAGAAGTTCAAGACCGACCCTGCCCGCTATTACAGCTCCTTCCAGGGCGATCCGCCGGAGTTCTGGTATGGACCGGGCTGCCTGAACTTCCTCAAGACGCTTGCCGCGGACGGCAAATGGAAGGCGCCCAACAAGAAGATCGCCATCATCCCGTCTGCCAACGAATATTCGATCGTCATCGCCAACGCGATCCGCGACAAGGCCGCCGAATACGGCTTCGAGGTTAGTCTGTTCGAGACCGTTCCGTTCCCGACCAACCAGTGGGGACCGACGCTGGCGAAACTCCGCCAGGACCCGCCGGCGGCGATCCTGGTCACGCACTTCCTGCCGCAGGACCTGGCGCAGTTCATGGTCCAATTCCTCGCCGAGCCGATCAACAGCCTGATCTACATGCAGTACGGACCATCGCTGCCGGCTTTCCGCGAGATCGGCGGCGAGGCGGTCAACGGCGTCGTCTATTCGACGGTGATCGGCTGCCTGCCGGACGACTTCTCCAAGCCGTTCCGCGAGAGCTACCGGGCCAAATTCGGTCCGAACTCGGCCTACATCACGGGATCGCAGACCTATGACGGCCTGTGGATGTGGGCGCTTGCCGCGGCAATCGCCGGTGGTCCAGGCGAACCGATGGACAAGGCGCAGACCACCAAGGTGGCCAATGCGATGAAGCGCCTGGTCTATCGCGGGGTCAACGGCACCTACCGGGCCGATCCGGCCGGCCAATCGGCCTTCTGCTATCCGACGCAGGTGGCCGATCCGTCGCTTGGCATGCCGCACCAGTTCCTGCAGCATCAGGATTACAAAACCGATCCGAAGCTGATCGCGCCGGCGCTCTATGCCACGGACAGCTTCATCCTGCCGCCATGGATCAAGTGACCGGACGCGGAAATGAAACCAACGACACCGGCCGGGCCCTTTGCCCGACCGGCTCCATTGGGTGAGAAATATGACTGAGGCCGCCGGTCCGATGCTGGTTTGTGACAGTGTGGTCAAACGGTTCGGCTCGCTGGCCGCCGTCGACGGCGTGTCGATGGTGGTCAATGCGGGCGAGATCGTTGGCATTGGTGGGCCGAACGGCGCCGGCAAGACGACCTTCTTCGACGTGGTGACAGGGATCACGCCGGCCAGTGGCGGCCGGGTGCATTTCGGCGACACCGACATTTCGGCGCTTCCGGCCGACCGCATCTGCCAACTCGGCATCGCCCGCACTTTCCAGCTCAATGCCGCCTTCGACAGCTTGACCGTTCGCGAAAACATCGAGATCGCCGCCTATTTCGGCCGGCAGCGGCGAAGGCTGGCCGGCTTCCGCCTCGGCGAGGATGTCCGGCAGGCAACGATCGAAGCGCTGGACTTCGTCGGGCTTGCGGCCAAGGCCGACGAGACCGTGGCGCGGCTGCCGGTGCTCGACCGCAAGCTGCTGATGATTGCCGGCGCCATCGCCACCCGGCCGAAAATGCTCTTCCTCGACGAGCCGGTGGGCGGGCTCAACGTCGCCGAGATCGACCAGATCATGGCGATGGTGCTGAAACTGCGCGACCAGGGACTGACCATCGTCCTGATCGA
The DNA here is from genome assembly GCF_040321815.1 of Mesorhizobium sp. M0239. NCBI lineage: Bacteria > Pseudomonadati > Pseudomonadota > Alphaproteobacteria > Hyphomicrobiales > Phyllobacteriaceae > Mesorhizobium > Mesorhizobium sp. M0239. Next base: position 221,508 of record NZ_JAMYSG010000004.1, on the reverse strand, counting down.
GCACGTCATGCGCTTTCTCCTGGCGCTCTCCAGCCGCGTGATCATCATGCACCATGGCAAGGTGATATTTGAAGGCCGGCCGGACAAGGTCGCCGAGGACCAGACCGTTGTCGAAACCTATCTCGGCCAGGGCACGCAGAAACGGCTGAAGAAATTCTTCGATGAGAAAGCTGCCATGACGAATCCGGCGGTGGGGGGAACGCCATGACGGGCGCAGCCGCAAAACCACCTGTCCTGCAACTCGACGGCATCGTCTGCGGCTATGACGGACTCGACGTGCTCAAGGGCATTTCGCTGACCGTTCATGCCGGTGAATTCATCACCGTCGTCGGCCCGAACGGCCATGGCAAGTCGACATTGCTCAAGACCATTTCCGGCCTGGTGCCGCTGCGCGGCGGTCAGATCAGCATCGACGGCCGGCGCCTGTCCGGCAAGCCGCATGAGACGGCGATGCTGGGCGTCGCCCACGTGCCGCAGGGCGATATGCTGTTCGCGCAGATGAGCGTGCTCGAAAACCTTTTGATGGGCGGTTATCTCGCGCCGGACAAGGCCGAGATCGCGCGTCGGTTGGACGAGGTCTACGCGCTTCTGCCGAAGCTTGCCGACCGTCGCAACCAGATCGCCTCGAGCCTATCGGGCGGCGAACGGCGCATGGTCGGCATAGGCCGCGGCCTGATGATGGGCGGGCGCATCCTTTTGATCGACGAGCCGTCGCTTGGCCTCGCGCCACTGATCATCGATCAGGTCTACGACGTCATTTCGCAACTGAGCAAGGCTGGGCGCACGATCCTGCTGGTGGAGGAGAACCCGGCCCGGGTCGAGGACCTCGCCGACCGCCTGCATCTGCTCGACGACGGCGCCATCGTCTGGTCAGGCAAGCCCGCCGAACTGATGGCGCGCGACGAACTCCTCGCAACCTACCTCGGAGGCTGACGCCATGACCGACGTTCTCATGGCCATTCTCGTCGCCGGCTTCACCTCGGGCGCGCTCTATGCGCTGGCGACGGTCGGGCTGTCGCTGGTCTGGGGTTCGATGGGCATGCTCAACATGGCCCATGCGGCGATGCTGACGCTTGGCGGCTACGTCGCCTTCACGGTGATCACCTCGCTCGGCCTGCCGGTCGCGATCGGTTTCGCCGGTGCCATCGTCGCGGGTGCTTTGGCCGGCGCCATCCTCTATTTCGCGATCGTTCGCAATCTCCTGCAGAATGACAAATCGACATTCGAAGCCAACGTCATGATCGCCACGGTCGGCATCGGCATCGCCCTCGAGAATGCCATCCTCCTGACCTATGGCGGGCAGCCGCTGAAGCAGCCGGTTTCGATCGCCGGTGCCTTACGCCTGGGACCGCTGACGCTGCCTTGGCAGAACCTTCTGATCATCGCGGTGGTGGTCGTGATGATGGTGGTCGTCTCGGCGGCGCTCGGCCGCACGCGGATGGGCCGTGCGATCCGGGCGACGGCGCAGAACCGCGACGCGGCGCAGCTCATGGGCGTCGCCGTCAACCGCGTCTACCTGCAGGTGCTGATGCTGTCGGGCGCGCTCGCCGGCATCTGCGGCGTCATGGTCTCGTCGATGACGCAATTGTCGCCGCCACTCGGCAACGACCCGATGCTGAAGGCCTTCATCATGTGCGTGGTCGCCGGTCTCGGCAATCTGCCGGGCGCCATCGCAGCAGCACTTGGGCTGGCGTTGCTCGAATCCTTCGTCCAGTACGCCTTGGGCGCCAGGTGGGGCTTTCCATCGCTGCTGTTCGTCGTCATTGCCGTGCTGATCTGGCGGCCGTCCGGCCTTTTCGGCCACGTCGAAATCCGGCGCATGTGAGGGGCATCATGACAGAGACACGTCCCATGTCCCGTTCCTCCATGTCTCGCTCGGGCAGGACTGATCTTGCCATCAGCCTGATGCTGATCGCGGCGGCGATCGCGCTGCCGTTCCTGGTCGACAGCCGCTACATCCTTGGCCAGATCGTGCTGGCGCTGTTCTATGCGACGATCGCCTCGCAGTGGAACCTCCTGTTCGGCTTCTCGGGCATCTTCTCGCTAGCGCAAATGGCGATCTTTGCGTTCGGCGGCTATGCGACGGCGATGCTCTGCTTCTATTTCGGCTGGAACGTCTGGGCAGCACTTGTGCCTGGCGCGCTGGGCGCCGTGCTGTTCTCGCTGGTCGTCGGCCTCGCCTGCCTTCGCCTGACCGGCGTCTATGTGGCGCTGCTGACGCTGGCGATCGCCCAGACGATGTATCTGCTGATCGTCACCGACACCGAATGTTTCGTCATGGTCGGCTCCGTCTGCCGCCAGTTCACCGGCGGCGCCGTCGGCTTTGCCCGCTTCGGCGACCTCGGCACCAGGGCCTTGCTCCGGGCGCAGTGGCTGGTCGGCAATTACGCCATCATCGCGGTGCTGTTCGCGCTCACCATGGTCTTCACCTACGCGATCGTCAAAAGCCCTATCGGCCTTGCCTTCCGGGCGCTGAAGGACAATCCGGGCTATGCGGTGGCCCGCGGCGTCAACCGCTTCCAGGCGCAGCTTCTGGTGTTCGGCATCTCCGCCTTCTTCACCGGGCTGGCCGGCGGTTTCTATGCCGCGCATTTCCAGGCGATCGGCCCCGGTGTGCTGTCGATGTCGCAACTTATGTTCATCATCGCCATCGTCGTGGTCGGCGGCGTCGGCACGTTCTGGGGACCGCTGGTCGGGACGGTGGTGCTGGTGCTGGCTGACGAATTGATGCGAGAGAGCGGCGAGTTCCGCACGCTCGGGCTCGGCCTGATCATCGCCCTGTCGGTGGTGTTGATGCCCAAGGGGCTGGTCGGCCGTTTTGGTGATCTCATCGACTGGCTCGGGCGCCGTCGCGCCAGCCCCGACAGCAAGCCGGCAGCAAGCAGCATTGTGCAAAGCCCGACCCCGGCCGGAAAGTGAGAGACTGACGATGTTCGATACGATCATAGTGGGCGCCGGCTCGGCCGGCTGCGTGCTGGCAAACCGGCTCAGCGCCGATCCTGCCCGCAAGGTGCTGCTGCTCGAGGCCGGGCGCGAGGCGCCGCTCGCCTCGGACGTGCCGTCGGACTGGCCGACCATGTTCAACACGCAAGTCGACTGGAGCTACTACACCGAGCCGCAGGCCGGCTGCCGCGGCAGGCGGGTGTTCTGGCCGCGCGGCAAGATGATCGGCGGCTCCGGCGCGCTGAACGCCATGATCTATATTCGCGGCCTGCCGTCCGACTATGATGGCTGGGCGGCGATGGGCTGCCCCGGCTGGGCGTGGGCTGACGTGCTGCCGGTGTTCAAGGCCAGTGAAAGCAATGCCGAACTCGGCAACGACCCGCTGCACGGCGCCGACGGGCCGCTGCATATCGGCAATGCCGGACATGTCGATCCCAACGAGCTTGCCTGGATCGAGGCCTGCAAGGCCGCAGGCTACAAGCAGAACCGCGATTTCAACGGCGTCGAGCAGGAAGGTGTCGGCCTGTTCCAGTTCACCATCAAGAATGGCGAACGCTGGGGCACCGGCAAGGCCTATCTGCGCCCGGCGCGGGAACGACCCAACCTGACCGTGAAAACCGGTGTGCTGGCGACGGGCCTGATCGTCGAGAAGGGCCGGGTCAAGGGCATCCGCTATCTCGTCAATGGCGAACCTGAGACCGCTTTCGCCGACAGCGAGGTGGTGCTGTCCTCGGGCTCGATCGGCAGTTGCCAGCTGATGCTGCTTTCGGGCATCGGGCCGGCCGACGAACTCGCCCAGGTCGGCGTTGCTCCCGTGCACGACCTCCCGGGCGTGGGCAAGGATCTGCAGGACCACATCAACATTCCGATCACCTTCTATACCAAGGACAAGATCGGCGTCGGCGCCTGGACCGACGAGACGCTGCAGCGCGACTTCGCGGAATGGCAGACATCGCGCAGCGGTCCGCGTTCCTCACCCTGGGTGGCGGCGGGCGGCTTCGTCAAGAGCCGGCCCGATATCGAGCCGGACCTGCAGCTTTACGGCGCCATCAGCCCGCATCGCGACTATGTTCGGTTCCTTTCGTCCAGGCCCGGCATCACGCTGCACACCACGCTGCAGCGGCCAGACAGCCGCGGCGAGATTCGCCTGCGCTCGGCCAATCCAATCGAATATCCGGCGATCGATCCACGTTACTTCATCAGCGACGAGGATGGCTCGGACATTGCCACGCTGGTCGAAGGCATCCGCATCAGCCGGCGCATCGCGGCGCAGTCGCCGCTTGCCGAAATGCTCGTCGGCGAAATCACGCCGAGCGCCGAATGCGAGAGCGACGCCGAGATCGCCGACTATATACGCGGCCACTGCACGACGCTCTATCACCCGACCAGCACCTGCCGCATGGGTTCAGATGCGATGGCCGTCGTCGATCCCACGTCGATGAAGGTTCATGGGCTGGACGGGCTTTGCATCGCCGATGCCTCGGTCTTTCCGAAAATGGTGTCGGGCAACACCAACGCGCCGACGATCATGATCGCCGAACGCGCCGCGTCAATGATCCTGGCGGGCTAGGAAACAAAACATGACGACAGGCTGGAATTTCCACGAACTCTATCTCTGGCACGAGACCGGCAATGCCGCGCAGTTCTTTCAGCCGAGCCTGACCATCGAGCCCGGCGAGCATGCGGAGAATGCCGACACGAAACGCCGATTCCGCAATCTGATGGAGGTTTCGGGCCTGACCGAGAAACTGTATAAGATCGCCTCCGTCGCGGTGAGCGAGGATGACCTCGCCCTGTTTCACGACCGCGACTACATCAGCCGTATCAAGCTGCTCAGTGATGGGCGCGGCGGCGATGCGAGCTATCTCACCCCCTTCGGCCATGGCAGCTACGAAATCGCCTGTCTGGCCGCCGGCGGCACGGCAGCGGTGATGGATGCGGTGTTGAGCGGCGATGCCGACAATGGCTATGCGCTGGTACGACCGCCCGGCCATCATGCCGAGCGCGGGCAAGGCATGGGCTTTTGCCTGTTCGGCAACGTTCCGGTCGCTATCCTGAAGAACCGGGCCAAACATGGCTTCGAGCGGGTCGCCAGCGTCGACTGGGATGTTCATCACGGCAACGGCACCCAGTCCGCCTTCTATTCGGACCCGTCGGTACTGACCATCTCGATCCATCAGGACGGTCTTTATCCGGATGACAGCGGTCTTCACAAGGAACGCGGCGAGGGCAAGGGCGAAGGCTACAACATCAATGTACCGCTGCCGGCCGGCTGCGGCCACGGCGCTTACATGTCCGTCTTCGAACGCGTCGTGCTACCGGCGCTCAATCGCTACAAGCCTGATCTCATCGTCGTGCCGTCGGGCTTCGACGCCTCGGCGGCCGATCCGCTGGGGCGCATGATGCTGCATAGCGGTAGCTACCGCGACATGACGCGGATGCTGATGCAGGCGGCGGACGACCTCTGCGGCGGGCGCCTGATGATGTCGCATGAGGGCGGCTATTCGGCCTCCTACGTTCCCTATTGCGGCCTGGCGGTGATGGAGCAACTGTCCGGCATCAGGACGCATATCGACGACCCGTTCCTGCCGGTCTTCGAAAGCTATGCCGGCCAACCCTTGCAGCCACATCAGGCGGCCGCTGTTTCCAGGGCGGAGGAACTTTTGGGCGGCATCGCCTAGAATTCTGATTGCGGTCAGCCAATGAGGCGATCTCAAGACACACCGGCGCCCAATCTCACAAATGCGGACTTGCGCTGACGGTAGGACGTGCGGCTGATGCATGTCGCCCAAAAGTGGCCCCGGTTTGGGACAACGACATGCATGAAAACAAAGACTTAAAGCGCGTCGCATGAATCCGTTTCAACGCGACGCGCTTTAAAGTACTGTTCGCGCCGAAACGTCACCGGGAAAGCCATTTATTTCAAATGGTTGACCTACAAAAAGCGTCAGGCCGAGAAACGGGTGACGGTCCTTTCTCGGACGTTGATTCACGTACGAAAAGTACCGTCAAAAGTACCGCCAGATTGATCTGCTGCCCTTCACACGCAACGAAGCCCTCGTTTGCACGGGGCCAGAAAAATCAGTGACTTAGACAGTCGGAGACTTCAGTTGATGATGCAGCATCGATAGTGAATGAGATAAACCGCAAATCGTTGCTTTTTCTGCGAAAAACTACGCCGGAGCAGTCCAGACTACTAACTCCTACTCCCACTCGATTGTTCCCGGCGGCTTCGACGTCACGTCGTAGACGACGCGGTTGATGCCGCGGACTTCGTTGATGATGCGGGTGGCGGCGGCGCCGAGGAAGGCCATGTCGTAGTGGTAGAAATCCGCCGTCATGCCGTCGACCGAGGTGACGGCACGCAGCGCGCAGACGAACTCGTAGGTGCGGCCATCGCCCATCACGCCGACCGTCTGCACCGGCAACAGCACGGCGAAGGCCTGCCAGATGGCGTCGTAGAGGCCGGCCTTGCGGATCTCGTCGAGATAGATGGCGTCGGCCTCGCGCAGGATCTCCAGCTTTTCGCGGGTGATGCCGCCGGGGCAACGGATGGCAAGACCCGGGCCTGGAAACGGGTGCCGGCCGATGAAGCTTTCGGGCAGGCCAAGCTCCTTGCCCAGCGCCCTGACCTCATCCTTGAACAGTTCGCGCAGCGGCTCGACAAGCTGCATGTTCATGCGCGCGGGCAGGCCGCCGACATTGTGGTGCGACTTGATCGTCACTGACGGGCCGCCGGTGAAGGAGACGCTTTCAATGACGTCGGGATAGAGCGTGCCCTGCGCCAGGAATTCGGCGCCGCCGAGTTTCTTGGCCTCTTCCTCGAACACCTCGATGAACAGCCGGCCGATGGTCTTGCGTTTTTTCTCCGGGTCCGACTCGCCCTCGAGGGCGTCGATGAAACGGTCCGACGCGTTCACCAGAATGAGCGGTAAATTGTAGTGTTCGCGGAACATCGCCACCACGCCCGCGGCCTCGTCCTTGCGCATCAGGCCGTGGTCGACAAGGATGCAGGTCAGCTGGTCGCCGACCGCTTCGTGGATCAACAGCGCCGCAACGGAGGAATCGACGCCGCCCGACAGCGCGCAGATGACCTTGCCCTTGCCGACCTGCTTGCGGATCGTCTCGACCGCGTGCTCGCGGTAGGCGCGCATGGTCCAGTCGCCCTCGATGCCGGCGATGTTGTGGACGAAATTCCTGAGCAGCCGGGCGCCGTCGGGCGTATGCACCACCTCGGGATGGAACATGATGCCGTACATCTTGCGCTCGATGTTGCCGAAGATGGCGAAGGGCGAGCCTTCCGACTTGCCGAACACTTCGAAGCCCTTGGGCAAGGAGATGACGCGGTCGCCATGGCTCATCCACACCTGGTGGCGCTGGCCGGGTGCCCACAGGCCCTCGAACAGCGGGCTGTCCTTTTGGATCTCGACGAAGGCGCGGCCGAACTCGCGATGATCGGAGCTTTCGGCAACGCCGCCCATCTGCACGCACATGGCCATCTGGCCGTAACAGATGCCAAGCACCGGCACGCCGGAATCGAAGACGATCTGCGGCGCGCGCGGGCTGCCGATATCGCCGGTCGAAGCCGGACCGCCGGACAGAATGACGGCCTTCGGATTGATGCGCTTGAATGCCGCTTCGGCCGACTGGAATGGCACGATCTCGGAAAACACGCCGGCCTCGCGGATGCGGCGGGCGATGAGCTGGGTGAACTGGCTGCCGAAATCGACAATCAGGACGGTGTCGGGATGATTGGCTGTTTTCATGGCGAGCGTTTAGAGAAAGAAACGAGTCGGCGCAATGGGTTGCGTAGCCCGACTTTCAGGCTGGTCTGGCATCTTCATGGGATGGTTCCGTCCGAAGGGCGCCGTCGCCGATTGCCTGTTCAAGCCGCATGACGGCGTCCGCCAGCTTCTCGTCGATGACTTCAAGATATTCGGTCCAGTCGCCGACATGCCGCAGATCGGCCGCCCCGTCGGAAATGCCGCGCAGACCGATCAGCGGAATGTCGAACAGTTGACAGGCGCGCAGGCAGGCGAAGGTCTCCATGTCGACCATGTCGGCGCTAACAGCATCATAGGCCGCACCGGTGATGATCGCTGCGCCGGTCGACAGGGTCGCCTGCCTGATCTCCGGTATCTTGAAGGGCAATGGCACGGTTACCGGCAGGTCGAGGAAGGGTGTCGCACCCTTTTCGAAGCCGAGCGGCGAAGCGTCGATGTCACGGTAGCTGACCGAAACCGCCTGGTAGATCTCCGTCTGCTCCAGCGTCCGACTGCCGGCTGAGCCGAGCGAAACAACGAGATCCGGCAGTGCCTTTTGCGATTTCAGCCAGGAGAGTTCCGCACCCAGCCTGACGCCGGCCTCGACGGGACCGACACCGGTCATCAACGGCGTGAACAACTGCTTGAGGTGCGGGCCGTATTCGGCCTGCGCCGCCATGACGAAGAGGACGTCCTTGCCCGACAGGCGCGACACTTTACCGGTCATGATGATTTGCTCCTCTCCGCCGGATCATCTGCTTATCTGCACCGCCGCTCGCCGGGACCCGCTGCCTCCGGCAGCTCCCGGCGTTCGTGGCCTTCCATCGTGCCACCGGCACGATGGATTCGCCTGCGGCGAACCGGCCACTCACCCTTCTATGCCATCACGCCCGACCACGGTCATCATGGTGCCGGTCATGGTGGCGATCAGCTTGGCCTCGCCGTCGGCGGCGAAGGCGTAGGCTTGGCCGTCGGCGACGATGATGGTGCGGCCCGGCTTGGTCACCGAGCCGCGAAACAGGAAGCGCTCGCCCCTGCCCGGCGCCAGGAGGTTGACCTTGAACTCGATGGTCAGCACGCCGGAATTTTCCGGCATCAGCGAAAAGGCGGCATAGCCGCAGGCCGAGTCCAGCGCCGTCGAAATGACGCCGGCATGGAGGAAGCCGTGCTGCTGGGTGAGTGCCACCGAATAGGGCATCTCGATCTCGATGATGCCGGGCGTCACCAGCGTCAGTTCGGCGCCGATCGTGGCCATCGCCTTCTGGCGCGCGAAGGAGGTCCTGACGCGATCCTCATAGTCCGGGGCGGGTACGATCTTTGCTGCCATTGCCGCTGCCTTCCTCTACGCGGATAAGCTTATTGCAGAGGCATGGACGGCAGGCAAATGCTTTTGCTGCACTGCACAATCGACCTGGCCTGCCGGCCGGCGCCGCGCATCCGTCAGGAATTGGATTCAGGCCGATCTGCGTAACGCACAGAGATAAAACCCATCGGTGCCGCTGAGCGCCGGCGACAGCGAGATGTCGCCTTTGGCGCCGATGCGTGCGGCTGCCTCATGGCCGGGAAAACGGCTGTCCCAGAGCCGGCGGTGGTCGACGGGAACATAACCGCTGTTACGGTCCCGAAAGGCCGCGATCTGCTCACCGTTTTCCTCATCGAACACCGAGCAGGTGATGTAGACCAGCAGGCCGCCCGGTTTGACATAGGCTTTGGCCGCATCGAGGATCGCCGACTGCTCGCCCTTGCGGGCATCGAGCTGTCTCTGCGTCAGCCGCCATTTGGCGTCGGGACGGCGGCGCCAGGTGCCGCTGCCGGTGCATGGGGCGTCGACCAGCACGATGTCCATGTGGTTGCCGAGCGGCGCGAGTTCTGTGGGTTTGGTGACCACCTGCACATTGCGGTTTTCCGAACGACGGATGCGGTCGAAGATCGGTGCCAGCCGTGCTTTCTCCGCATCATGGGCAAAGATCTGGCCACGATTTTCCATCGAAGCCGACAGTGCCAGCGTCTTGCCGCCGGCGCCGGCGCAGAAATCCAGCACCTGCATGCCGGCTTCGGCCCCGGCAAGGGCGGCCGCGATCTGCGAGCCTTCGTCCTGGACCTCGAACCAGCCCTTCTGGAAAGCCGGCTCGGCCTGCACGTTCGGGTGCCGGCCGTCGCCGTCGATCGGCGGGATGCGGATGCCGTGTGGCGCGATTGCCGAGGGTTTCGCGCCAGTTCCCGTCAGTTCGGCCAGCACCTTGTCGCGGTTGGCCTGCAAGGTGTTGACCCTGAGGTCGAGCGGCGGGCGCGTTGCCAGCGCCGCGCCCTCGTCGGCCCAGGTCGAGCCAAAGGCTCGCTCGAAAAGCGGCGCGCACCAGTCGGGAACATCCGCCCGCACCGCGTCCGGCGCGTCGGCGAGCCGATGGTCGGCGATGGCCTGAAGCTCGGCGGCGGTCAGCAGCGGCGGTGCGAACTTGTCGCCATCAAGCGCCTCGTTGAGCGATTGTGCCGTCTGGCCCCATTCGAGCAGCAGCGCGCCGAAGCCGATGGCGCGCGGCGTGTCCTGCCCCAGCAGCCAGCCGGCGGAACGCTTGTGGCGCAAGGCGTCATAGACGATGTTGCCGATCGCCGCACGGTCGCCGCCGCCGGCGAAGCGATGCGACAGGCCCCAATCCTTCAGCGCGTCCGCCACCGGCCGGTGGCGCCGGCCGATGTCTTCCAGCACTTCGATGGCCGCAGCCAGCCGTCCGCCCAATCGCATGGTCTTGTTCCGTCACGCAGAAAATTATTCCGGCCCTGCTCTAGAGCGCGCAACCGGCGCGCACAAGCAGGTCGGCCTGCACAACCGCTCTGCTTTCCAACTTTTCTGGTTGCGAATACTCTTCCGGTTGTGATTCGCGGAGCGCAAAAGGCGGACCGGCGGATTGACACGAGGAGAGGGCAATGAAGACTTATCTGGCGGAAGTTCTAGGCACATTTCTATTGGTGTTCATCGGTACGGCTTCTGTGGTGACGGGCGGCTTCGGCGGCGCGCTGCCTCTCGGCCAGGAAGGCATCGGTCTGGCGTTCGGCATCGGCCTCATCGCGGCGGCCTATGCGATCGGCCCGATTTCGGGCGCGCATCTCAACCCGGCGGTGACGCTCGGTGTCTTTCTGGCGGGCCGGCTGCCGGCCAAGGACGTCATCCCCTACTGGATCGCGCAGGTCATCGGCGGCGTCCTTGCTTCGCTGGCGTTGTGGATCATCGTTTCCGGCCAGGTTGGCGGACACACGACCGGCTTCGGCGCCAATGGCTGGGATGTGACGAAATGGGGCGTCAGCTCGGCATTTCTGTGGGAAGTGATCGGCACCTTCACCTTCGTCACCGTGATCCTTGGCGTCACGGCTGAAAAGCACTCGACCGCGTTCGCCGGACTGGTCATCGGCCTGACGCTGGCAGGATTGCACTTCGCCATCATCCCGGTGACCGGAACGTCGCTCAACCCGGCCCGCTCGATCGGCCCGGCGCTGTTTTCGGGAACTGCCGCAATCGGCCAGCTCTGGCTGTTCATCGTTGCACCGCTGATCGGCGGCGCCATCGCCGGCGTGGTTGCGAAGGCGCGCATCTTCGAGAAGGACTGAGCTTCGAAAGCCTGGACAGAACAAAGGCGCGGGCCAAATCCGCGCCTTTTTCTTTGGGGGATACTCTTGCCGTCAAAGCACAGCCGGGGCGGTCGTCGTTAGGATCCGGACCTTCGGAGGGCGTAGCAGAAAATAGAATGCGGCGATGTGCGTGATCATCAGCAGCGGCACATAGATGATCGGGATCGCGTAGGCGGCGCCCAGTTGCTCCGCATGTGCAGGGAGGCCGACCTGGATGGCGTGGTAATAATCGACGACGAGCTCGACCGTCCCGACGATGTTGAAGGCGACGATCAACGGCCAGAAGAGCCGGGGTAGCCTCACCGTGAGCAGCGCCAGCATGGCCAGTACCCCTGTTGCGAAGTCGCCGTAGGCGGCGAACACGGCGAAACCGGCCGGCAGATCGGGGCTTACGACGCCCGGCAGGATGAAGACGAGCCCGAAGAAACGGAAGCTGTGCAGGGTGGCGATGGCACGTTGCGCCGCGACCCGGTCCAGCGAGCTCAGCCATGGGAGGCCGTATGCGCCGAAGCAGAGCAGCCACGCGACGTAGCCTAGAACGAGATGGGTCTGGAACACCATTTCCGTGGACATTTGGCCTCCTGTCAGCAGCCGGTTCACGCGGCCCCAGCTTCAGTCGGTTACCTCTAAGCCTGCTTCCATAATTCGACTACCCGGTGTAATCACAACAAACTATGAAGCAGAACTACACAGTCCGGCACGGTGCGCTGGACGGGGTCGAGACCTTCCTGGCGGTTGCCAGGCGCCGCAACTTTCGCCGTGCCGCCGCCGATCTCGGCGTGACGCCGTCCGCCGTGAGCCAGGCGGTGCGCACGCTGGAAGCCCGCACGGGTGCGGCGCTGTTCGTGCGCACGACGCGAAGCGTCGGTTTGACAGAGGCTGGCCAGCGGTTCCTCGATCGTGCCGGACCTGCCTTCGAGGAGCTCGTCGCGGCAGGCGAGGCCGCGCGCGATGTCGGCCAACGGCCAACCGGGCTGCTGCGCCTGTCTGTGCCCCGCGCCGTCGTGCCGTTGATCCTGGAGCCGATGATCGCGTCGTTCTGCCGAACCTATCCGGAGATCGAGCTGGAGATCGCCGCGAGTGACGAGATGGTCGATCTTGCGACCGGCGGGTTCGATGCCGGCATCCGCCTCGGCCAGTTCATCGCGCCCGACATGGTCGCGGTGCGGCTGACGCCGTCGTTCCCGTTCGTGGTCGTCGGCAGTCCGGACTATCTCGAGCGCCATGGCTACCCCGAGCACGTCGACGACTTGTGCCGCCACGCCTGCCTGCGCTTGCGCCGTTCGAACGGCGCCATCGCGCCCTGGTCTTTCGTCGACGGCAACGGGGAGATCGAGGCGATGGTCTCAGGCCCGCTGATCGCGCACGACTATCCGACGCTGCTCGGGGCCGCGATGCAGGGCATTGGGCTGGCGCAGATCCCCCGACCCGTCGCCGAAGGTCCGATAGGCCAGGGAAAACTCGAGCCGGTCCTAGACACCATCGCCGCCACGACGCCGGGCGTCTTCCTCTACCATCCCGGCAAGCGCCAGATCCTGCCGAAGCTGCGCGCCTTCATCGACCACCTCAAATCCACGGCGTGAGGTAACGAAGGATACCGCCCCCTTGGCGCTTCGCTTGCACCAAAGCTCTCATGGTATAAATATCAGAAATACATAAGTAAAAAATACTACAAGATGGACCATTCCGGTCAAGAACGTCGTTCTTTCAGTGCTGAAGCTTACATTGCATATGAAAAGCGCCAAGACCAAAAGGACCGCATCAGCAGCCGGCAGCCCCAGGGTTAACCCTCTTCCCGTCAGCAGGCTGGCGGCTGCGACCGCCGGTATTGTCAAACCAATCGTGGCACAAGCGGAACCCATCGCGACATTCAAACCGCGTTGCAGCTCATTGTTGAGTGAAGCGCGAACCGCCGAAATGGCCTCCGGCATCAAAACCAGCCCGGCGATCAATGCCCCCACAATGCTGTCAGCCTGTGTCACCTGATAGGCAACGAGCGTATTTTCAACACTTGCGGCGACCTGCTCGGCGAGCATGACAATGCCAATCAGCCCGATCAAAAGCAGCAATGCGCCGGCAAAGACGCTTTCGTGAGGGGCAGTCCGCAGCGCAACGCCGTGGGCCTGCCCTTCGACAAAGTCTTCTCGGTGGCGGACAGTCTGCGCGAACACAAAACTTGCATAAAGCAGCACCGAAAGCACGCTCACAAAGCCAAGTTGAGCTGCCGAAAATGTGCCCGGCCCCGTAGCTTGTGTGTAGGTCGGCAGAATAAGCGTCATGATGGTCAGCGCGATCAGAACCGCCAAATATGCGCTGGTCCCTTGTCGAACAATTGCCTGCTTGCGATGACGCCAGCCGCCGAGCGCAAGACACGTGCCGACGACGCCGGTAGATGCAATCATCACCGTTGAGAAGACGGACTCACGTGCAAGCGTAGGGTTGTTCTCTCCATGCAGCATCATGGAAACGATGATCGACACCTCGATTGCCGTCACGGCAAAAGTCAGCACCAATGTGCCATAGGGCTCTCCTACACGCCGGGCCACCGCCTCGGCGTGGTCGAGCACCACGAAAATGGTGGTGAACATAATCGCACTCGAAAGCGCTCCGACGAGTATCCTGGCGCTCAGCGAACCTTCGTCCGCCGACAGCCCGCCTGCCCTGACTGCAACAGCCATCACCAAGGCGGCCAAGGGCATCGCATAAGAAACCACCGATCGTTTGAAACCACCCATTCAAGCCCCTATGCGCTTCTGCGAACCTTGCGGAAAACCCATGCGGAGTGTGGAGCGCCTTGGAAAACATCCGGCAGGCCCGACGGCCGGCGTTCGCCCCCTCACAAACAACGCGCTCCAAATGATGCAGCAGGATCGCGACCTGACCGCACCCAGCGCGCCGGACAAACCGAAGCGCCGCCTTCGCTCACGCCGTCTTCTGCGCCACCAGCCCCAGTTCCTCCACCATCGCCTCGCGCATCAAGAACTTCTGCGGCTTGCCGGTCACCGTCATCGGCAATTCGGTGCGGAAGCGTATGTGGCGGGGGATCTTGTAATGGGCGATCTGGCCGGCGCAGAAGTTCTTGACCTCCTGCTCGGTGGCGATCTGGCCGGGCTTGAGCACGATCCAGGCGCACAGCTCCTCGCCATATTTGGCGTCGGGAATGCCGAACACCTGCACCTCCTTGACCTTGGGGTGTCGGTAGAGGAATTCCTCGACCTCCCTGGGATAGACGTTCTCGCCGCCGCGGATGACCATGTCCTTGACCCGGCCGACGATGTTGCAATAGCCTTCGGCGTCGATGGTGGCGAGGTCGCCGGTGTGCATCCAGCCGTCGCTGTCGATCGCCTCGCGGGTCTTCTCCTCGTCGTCCCAGTAGCCCTTCATCACCGAATAGCCGCGCGTGCAAAGCTCGCCCGGCGCGCCGACGGCGACGGTGGCGCCATCGGCATCGACCGCCTTGACCTCGACATGAGGGTGGATACGCCCGACGGTCGAGACGCGCTTTTCCAAGGGATCGTCGACGCCGCTCTGGAACGAGACCGGGCTGGTCTCGGTCATGCCGTAGGCGATGGTCACCTCTTCCATATGCATCAGCGACACCACCTTCTTCATCACCTCGATCGGGCATGGCGAGCCGGCCATGATGCCGGTGCGCAGGCTGGAGAGATCGAAGGCGGAAAAATCCGGATGATCCAGCAGGGCGACGAACATGGTCGGCACGCCATAAAGCCCGGTGCAGCGTTCCTGAGCCACCGCCTTCAGTGTGGCGCCGGCGTCGAACCCTTCTCCCGGGAAAACCATGGTCGCGCCTTTCGAGACGCAACCCATCGTGCCCATCGACATGCCGAAGCAGTGATAGAGCGGCACCGGAATGCACAGCCGGTCGTCGGCGGTCAGCTTGATCGCCGAAGTGACGAAATTGCCGTTGTTGACGATGTTGCTGTGGGTCAGCGTCGCGCCCTTGGGGGCTCCCGTGGTGCCTGAGGTGAACTGGATGTTGATGGCCTCGCCCGGCTTCAGCTTCTCCGAGATGCGGTCGAGGCTGTCATGCTCGTCACGCCCGGCCATGGCCAGCACGTCGCCGAAATTGAACATGCCGGGCGAATTCTCGTCGCCCATGCGGATGACGATCTTCAGCGCCGGCAGTTTCTGTGCCTTGAGCTTGCCCGGTGTGGCCTTGGCGATCTCGGGTGCCAGCGTCTCGATCATGCCGAGATAGTCTGACGTCTTGAACTTGGCAGCGGTGACCAGCGCCTTGCAGCCGACCTTGTTCAGCGCATAGTCGAGCTCGGTCAACCGATAGGCGGGGTTGATGTTGACCAGGATCAGGCCGATGCGGGCGGTGGCGAACTGCGTCACCAGCCATTCCCAGCGGTTGGGCGACCAGATGCCGACGCGATCGCCCTTTGCCAACCCCAGTGCCAGGAAGCCTGCGGCCAGCGCGTCCACCGTGTCCGACAGTTCGCTCCAGGTGAAGCGCTTGTCCTGGTCGACGAAAACGGCGGCGTCGAGCGTGCCGTATTTGCTGACGGTGTCGGAAAACAGCGCGGGGATGGTCTTGTCGAGCAGCGGCACGCTGCGTTCACCAGAGACATGCGCTCTGTTGTCGACGGGTGCGACGAAGACACCGCCAGCACGCGCGCCGCGTCCGCGCAAATTGCTGGCATTCTTCAGCTCGTCGAGATTGACCGGCATCGCTCTCTCCTCCCGGGACTGGCCGAGCCTATCAGCCCGAGGGGGTGGTGAAAATCCCGCCGATGGTCGAGGCCGGGCAACGATACGGCCCACGACGCTTCGGGGCCTTCGTTGGTTGACGAACATCAAAACGCAAAAACCCGCCTGGGCGGCGGGTCACTGGCGCAAATCAGCACCATAGGCAAAAATGTACCATAGCTGACTGCATCGATCAAGGAAATAATTCCTATACAGGAAAAACCCCGGCGCAAAGTTACCGACACCGCAGGACGGCCCGCCGTAAGGTTTTGAAGCTGGGTTCGGAGCCCTGAGGGCAGCGGGCGAAGGCCCGCCGCTATCCGGCCGCAGCCGCCATCTTCGCGGCAATGTCGCGCAAGAGCGCCTCATCCGCCGCCGCCCGTGTCTTCTTCGACGCTACCAGACAGGCCTGCGAGCGCAGGACGAGGCCATCGCCCAGCACCTTGAGATGATTGGCGCGCAGCGTCGAGCCGGTGGTTGTGATGTCGACGATGACATCGGCCAGACCGGCCGCCGGCGCGCCTTCGGTAGCCCCTAGGCTCTCGACGATGCGATAAACCTGGATGCCGTGCTTCTGCGAGAAGAATTGCTGCGTCAGCCGCCAGTATTTGGTGGCGATGCGCAGCCGCCGGCCATGGCGCTGGCGAAAATCGGCGGCGACGTCGTCGAGATCGGCCATGGTGTCGACATCGAGCCATATGTCGGGCACGGCAACCACGACATCGGCATTGCCGAAGCCGAGACGGGCGACAATTTCGGCGCGGGTCTCCCAGTCGGCGAGGTTTTCACGCACCAGGTCCTCGCCGGTGATGCCGAGATCGACGGCGCCCTGGCCGATCTCGCCTGATATCTCGGAAGCCGACAGGAACACCACTTCGACATCATCCAGACCCTCGACGCGGGCGTGGTATTTGCGCTCGTCACCGGGCAGGCTGACGGCGAGGCCGGCTTTGGCCAGTATTTGCAGCGCCTGCTCTTTCAGGCGGCCTTTCGACGGGATCGCCAGCGTGATCATGGCGCCGTCTCCCGCAATGCCTCGATGCGATCGAGCCAGACCGAAAAGCCTACGCCGGGGATAGGCGTCTTCGCGCCAAGCAGGGTCAGCAGCCGGTCATAGCGGCCGCCGCCGACCAGCGGCCGGTCGCCATTGTCGGCCGCGATTTCGAAAACCAGGCCGGTGTAGTAATCGAGCGGGCGGCCGAAGGCGGCGTCGTAGCGGACTTTATCGGCCGGCAAGCCATGCGCTTCGATCGCCTTGGCGCGGGCAGCGAACTTTTCCAGCGCGACATCGAGCGACAGACCGGCCCCGGTGGCGAAGGTCTCCAGTGCCTGGGCCGCGCCATCAAGCGGAACGTCGATCGCCAGAAAATCCTTCAGCGCGGAAAAGACCTCGCTCGACAACCGAACGCTGCGCAATTCGGCTTTCTCGATCAGCCGCCGGGCAATGTCGGACGGCGCGCGTCCGGCGGACGCCGACAGGCCCGCCTCTTCCATGCCGCTGGCGATGTGAGCGGAAAGACCGTCCAGATCACCGTCTAGCACAAGGGCCGCGACCGGCCCGGAGAGCTGGCCGTTGCGCGGCGGGTTGGCGAGATCGGCGAGAGCCGCCTCAAGCATCGGCGCCGAGCCGAACGCACGGGCAAGGCGCATGCGCCAGCCGCGCGGCAGGCCAAGGGCAGCCAGAACCGCCTCGAAAATGGTCTGGTCGCCGAGCGTGATGGCCAGCGCCTGACCAGGCAGCACCAGCGACAGCAGCGCATGCGCATCCGCCACCGAGCGGGCATCGGCTCCAGCGGTATCGCGGTCGCCGAGATCCTCGATGCCGGCCTGGAAGAACTCGTTGCCGCCTTCGCGGCGTTGGCGAAACACCTCGCCCAGATAGGAATAACGGCGCGGCGTGCCGGCCTGCGAACTTATGTGGTCGAGGCAGACCGGAATGGTGAATTCCGGCCGCAGGCAGAGCGTCTGCCCGGTTTCGCTTTCGGTCAGGAAAATCCGGCGGCGCAGATCCTCACCGGCCATGTCGAGGAAGGGGTCCGCCGGTTGCAATATGGCGACCTCGACCGCGTGCGTGTTGCGGGTGGCGAAGAGGTTGGTGATGTCGGTTGATATTGCGGGGTAGCGGGAGGTCATCGATCGGATGGGCGCGAGGCACCCCCCTCTGGCCTGCCGGCCATCTCCCCCGCAAGGAGGGAGATCGGCAGCTTGAGGCTCAGCGCCTCTTCTTCAACGCTGGAGATTGGCGAAAGCCCACGTGACATCCAATCTCCCCCCTTGCGGGGGAGATGGCCGGCAGGCCAGAGGGGGGTATTCAAGCGCCACCTTTCGCGCGATCAGCGGCCTGCGCCGCCAATATCTTCTTCACCTCACCAACCAGCTCGCTTTCCGCCACCGTCACCTGCGCCGGGCGGGCGGCGCGCCATTCGGCGTTGTCTGTGATCTCGGCCGACATGCGCGCGCCTTCGATCAGATCCTTGATCTGCAGCTCGCCCTTGGCGCGCTCGTCGCCACCCTGGATGATGGCGACCGGGCAGCCGCGGCGGTCGGCATATTTGAGCTGCGCCTTCATGCCGGCGCCGCCGAGATACATTTCGGAACGGATGCCAGCGGCACGCAGCTCCGCCACCATCTTCTGGTAGCGGCCGAGGCTGTCGGTGTCCTTGTCCATCACCAGCACGACGACAGGTGCGATCACATCCGAGGCGTCGAGCTTGCCGAGGTTCTTCAGCGCGGTCATCAACCTGGAGACGCCGATGGAAAAGCCGGTCGCCGGCACAGGCTCGCCGCGAAAGCGCGAGACCAGACCATCATAGCGACCGCCGCCACCGACCGAGCCGAAGCGCACGATCTGGCCGTCCTCGTTGGGGATTTCGGCCAGCAGCTCGGCCTCAAAAACGGGGCCGGTATAGTATTCGAGGCCGCGCACGACCGAGCGGTCCATGGCAATGCGGTCCTCGCCATATCCTGCCGCCCTGACCAGCGCTTCAATCGTGGCGAGTTCGCCGACGCCTTCCTGGTAGATGGCATTCGAACTGACCATGGAATCCTGGCCGGTCTGTATAGTCCTCGCAGTCGCGAGAAGAACCGCCTCGGCTTGCCCGTTGTTCAATCCGGCGCCCTTGGCGAAGTCGCCTTCGCCCTCCTTGCCGCCGTCCCAGCGGCCCGGGCCAAGCAAAAGCTTCACGCCTTCCGGCCCGAGCTTGTCGAGCTTGTCGATCGCGCGCAGCACCGTCAGCCTTCGTCCGGCATTCTCCTCGCCGCCAAGGCCGATCGCCTCCAGCACGCCATCCAGAACCTTGCGGTTGTTGACGCGAATGACGTAGTCGCCGCGCCTGATGCCGAGCGCTTCCATGACGTCGGCCATCATCATCGCCATTTCGGCGTCGGCGGCCACGCCAGGCGTGCCGATCGTGTCGGCGTCGAACTGCATGAACTGGCGGAAGCGGCCCGGACCCGGCTTCTCGTTGCGGAACACCCAGCCGGAGCGATAGCTGCGGTAAGGCTTGGGCAGCCGCTCGTAATTCTCGGCGACGAAACGGGCCGTCGGCGCGGTCAGGTCGTAGCGCAGCGACAGCCACTGGTCGTCGTCATCCTGGAAGGAGAACACGCCTTCGTTCGGCCGGTCCTGGTCGGGCAGGAATTTTCCGAGCGCGTCGGTGTATTCGATCAGCGGCTGGTCTGCCGGTTCGAAGCCGTAAAGCTCATAGACCGAGCGGATCGTCGCCATCATCTTCTCGACGGCGCGGATGTCCTCGGCGCTGCGGTCGGCAAAACCGCGCGGCAGTCGCGCTTTCGTCTTTTCCGATTTGTCGGCCATGAGTGAGCATCCGGTGTTTCGTGGCGTTGCGGGATAGGAAATTTCCTATTCGGCAGCGCGCGTTTCCTAACTGATGCAGCCGGGAGCGGCAAGGGTCGGCACCCAGCACCACGCTCGAACCTCCGTGAAACAAAACCGCATCGAAAATGAAACAATCCCGACACGGGTGCGGCATCGTGCCGACACAATCGTCGCCGATAAGGCGGGGTAAATGAGGGCTCGGGGCCATGGTCAGCACAGCAAGATTTTACGCTATTGATGGCGAAGCCGGCGAATTGCCCGCGCGCTTGCGCCCGGCCGACATCCACGCTCCGAAAATGGTCAGCCAGGCTGCCGGCCCGTTCGAAGTGCCGGCCGACACCGGCAAAGGCCCATCCATGCGCGACGCGTTGATGACCGGCCTGCTGGTGATCTATCCGACCGTGGCCACGGTGGTGGCGATCGTCGCCGGCCTGGTGCTGGCCAGCGCCAACGGCACCTGAAATTACTCGTTTTACCGGAAGTAGAGGGGCTACTTCGGCCTTTTGAACGCCTTCCGCTGCTTCTCGACCTCTTTGCGGCAGATGCAGCCCTCGAGATGGTCGTTGACCAGGCCCATCGCCTGCATGAAGGCGTAGACAGTGGTCGGCCCCACGAAGCTCCAGCCGCGTTTCTTCAACTCCTTCGAAATCCGCACCGAGACCGCCGTGGTCGGGTTGGCGCGCAGATGGGCGAGATCGACGATCTGCGGCCGCTCCTCCTTGCCGGGTTCGAACTTCCAGAACCAGGCGGCCAGCGAGCCGAACTCGTCGGCCATTTCGCGGGCGCGCTTGGCGTTGTTGATGGTCGAGACGATCTTGCCGCGATGGCGGATGATGCCGGCATTGCCGAGCAGGCGCTCGACATCCTTGTCGGTGAAGGCGGCGACCTTGTCGAATTCGAAATTGGCGAAGGCTTCGCGAAAATTCTCCCGCTTGCGCAGAATGGTCAGCCACGACAGGCCAGACTGAAAGCCTTCGAGGCAGATCTTTTCGAACAGCCTGCGGTCGTCGGCCACAGGCCGGCCCCATTCATGATCGTGGTAGTGCAGATAGTCGGGCAGATTGCCGTGCCAGAAGCAGCGCGCGACACCATCGGGACCGGCGAGCAGTCCGGTGTTTTCCTTGTCCATAAGCCAAAATCCGTTCGTTAACGCGCTTTTGCGCGGCATTTACTGCGGCTTTACCAGATTCCTGAACCCGGCGGTAACCACACCAAAAGGTTTACCGACAGTTCCGCATTTTACGCATTCCGATTCATGTTTCGGTTGCTGCTTGCGCGCCAATGATCGCCGAACCGGGAGGACGTTTCCACCCGTTTTGTATCAGACGATCAAGGTGCGCTACGATGAAGACAGTTCTGTTTCCCGTGCTCGGCGCCGTGGCTGTGTTTGCCGCCGGCGTCACACCCTCAACCGCCGGCGACCGCTATGCCGACAGGCCGCCGGTGATGGTGAGCCCCGACCTTTCCGCACCCTGGGTGCTGCAGCTTGGCCAGGCACCCGGCATCGTGCGCCAGAACCGCCAGGTCGTCCAGCAACAGCGGCGCCTGCGCCCGGCGCAGCCCGACCGGGTGCAGACGGCGGCGGTGCAGCCGCCGGCCAAGCGCATGGTCGCGCGTCCTCAGATCAACCCGATCTACCTGCCGCAGGAAGTCGACTATGACGGAGGCCAGAAGCCGGGCACGATCGTCATCGACACCACGCAGAATTTCCTCTTCCTGGTCGAGAAGAACGGCAAGGCAAGGCGCTATGGCGTCGGCACCGGCAAGCCGGGCTTCGAATGGTCGGGTACGCACAAGATCACCAACAAGCGCGAGTGGCCGGACTGGCGCCCGCCGGCGCAGATGATCAAGCGCGAAGCCGCCAAGGGCCGCTATTTGCCGACCTATCTTGCCGGCGGCGCGGAGAACCCGCTTGGCGCCCGCGCGCTCTACCTCGGCACGACCGAGTACCGCATCCACGGCACCAACCAGCCGTGGACGATCGGCGGTGCGGTGTCATCGGGCTGCATCCGCATGCGCAACGAGGACGTCGTCGACCTCTATGAACGGGTCAATGTCGGAACCACGGTCGAGGTGATATAGTAGGTCCTGCGAATCACCTGGCCGGCAAAGCAGTCCGCTTTTCGAGGCCAGTTAGGGACAACGGGGGACGGGCCGTATGGGGATGCGGCCGGTCAGGAAGGGCAGCACGGGAAACCGCGCTGCCCTTTCCGTTTTTGAGCAGAAATCGAGGGCAAAGGTCACCTACGCGTCGCGCAACGGGCATAGCGGTTCGCTTTCATGCTGCCCTTTACCGCATTCTTTTGCTATCTCGGTGGCTAGTTCCACAAAAGAGTTCACCCATGCCCCTGTCCGAAGACAGCCGTTATCTCAAGGGCGGCCCGGTCGCCCAGCGCATCATCGCCGCCGTTCGCGAGGACGCCGCGATCGCCAAAGCCGAGGGCTTTCCCCCCAAGCTGATCTCGATCACCGTCGGCGACACCGATGCGGTGGATGTTTATGTGCGCAACCAGCGCGCCAAGGCTGAGCTCGCCGGCATCGATTTCGAGGAACGGCGCTTTCCCGCCACCATCACGGCAGGCGAGTTGGAAGCGGCCATTCACGGCCTGAACGCCGATCCGCGCGTTACCGGCATCATCATCCAGCGGCCGGTCCCAGTGCATATCCCGATCAGGACGCTGCAGGCGGCGGTGCATCCGCTCAAGGATGTCGAAGGCATGCATCCGGCCTCGATCGGCAACATCGTCTACAACCAGCTCGATCTCGCGCCTTGCACGGCGGCGGCCTCGGTCGAACTGCTCAAGGAAACCGGCCTCGACCTCAAGGGGCTGGAAGTCGTCATCGTCGGCCATTCGGAAATCGTCGGCAAGCCGATCGCCTTCCTGTTGATGAGCGAAGGCGCGACGGTGACCGTGTGCCACCACATGACGCGGTCGGTCGCCGCCCATGCGCGACGTGCCGATGCGCTGTTCGTCGCCGTCGGCAAGCCGCGGCTGATCAAGGCCGACATGGTCAAGCCGGGTGCGGCCGTCATCGACATCGGCATCAATTCCGAAATCGGCCCCGACGGCTCAAGCCGCATCGTCGGCGACGTCGACACCGAGAGCGTCCGCGAGGTCGCCTCCTGGATCACCCCGGTGCCGGGCGGCGTCGGCCCGATCACGGTCGCCATCCTGCTGCGCAACACCATGGTCGCGCTCAGCCGCCAGCGTGCGCTTTATGAGGCGACCTACGGTACGGCGGACAGGCTCGCGGCGGAGTAAGCGCGGCGCCCTACTCCGCGGCGATGAGGTTCTCTCCCCGAACGCCTGCCGGCATCGGTCCGCCATAGGCCCAGTCGAGCAGTTTTATCGTGTGCACCACCGGCAGCTTGGCGGCGGAAGCGATCTGGGTGATGCAGCCGATGTTGCCGGTGGCGACGATCGAAGCCCCCGTCGCCTCGATGTTCTTCACCTTGCGATCGCGCAGTTTGGCCGAGATCTCGGGCTGCAGGATGTTGTAGGTGCCGGCGGAGCCGCAGCAGAGATGTCCTTCACGCGGCTCGCGCACGATGAAGCCGGCCTTGGCCAGCAGTTCCTTCGGCTGGCGGGTGATCTTCTGGCCGTGCTGCATCGAACAGGCCGAGTGATAGGCGACAACCGTGCCCGGTTTGCGCACCGGTTCGGGCAGGTCGAAGGTCGAGAGATATTCGGTAATGTCCTTGGCCAGCGCCGAAACGCGCGCCGCCTTGTCGGCATAGGCCTGGTCGAGCCGCAGCATGAAGCCGTAGTCCTTGATCGTCGTGCCGCAGCCGGAGGCAGTGATGACGATGGCATCGAGCCCGCCTTGTTCGATGGCGCGCGTCCAGGCATCGACATTCTGCCTCGCAGAGGCAAGCGCGGCCTGCTCGCGCCCCATATGATGAACCAGCGCCCCGCAGCAGCCCTCGCCCGGTGGCACCACGACCTCGACGCCGAGCCGCGTCAGCAGCGAAATCGTCGCCTCGTTGATGGCGGGATCGAGCACCGATTGCGCGCAGCCGGTGAGGATGGCGACGCGGCCTCTTTTGCTCCCCTGCCCGGCATGGATGCCAGGTGAAGCTATCGACGATGCTGTCGGGATCGAGGCCGGCGCGAGCTTGAGCATCGCACTGAGCGGTTTCAGCGCCGGAACCTTGTCGAACAAGCCTATGAACGGCTTGCCCAGCTTCGCCAGCTTGAGCGCCGCGCGAAAACGCTGGGGATAGGGCAGCACGAAGGCCAGCATGGCGCGGGTCAGGCGGTCGAGCAGCGGCCTCTTGTAGGTTTCCTGGATATGGGCGCGGGCATGGTCGACCAGATGCATGTAGTTGACGCCCGACGGGCAGGTGGTCATGCAGGCAAGGCACGACAGGCAGCGATCGATATGGGTGACGATCTCCTTGTCGGCCGGACGGCCGTTTTCCAGCATGTCCTTGATCAGGTAGATGCGCCCGCGCGGTGAATCGAGCTCGTTGCCAAGCGTCACATAGGTCGGGCAGGTGGCGGTGCAGAAGCCGCAATGCACGCATTTGCGCAGGATCTTTTCCGATTCCGCGACATGCGGATCGGCAAGCTGGGCAAGCGAAAAATTGGTCTGCATCGCTGATGTCCTAGGCCATTCGGCCGGGATTGAGGATATTCTTCGGGTCAAATTCTTGCTTCAGCCGCTGGCTGAGTGCTGCCAGCGCCGGCGGCTGCGGCTCGAACACCGGCAGAGCGGCGCGATGCGAAGGTGCGGCACGCACCAGCGTCGCATGGCCGCCGCCATGTTTCCTCAACAGCCCGCGCAGCAGGGCGGCTTCCGGGTCGCCTTGTTCCATGCGCAGCCACACCAGCCCGCCCTGCCAGTCATAGAAGGCGCTGACGGCGGCCTGCATGCGCAGTGTCAGGACCATCTGGTGGCACTGTCCCGGCGTCATCGAGACACGCCAGACCGGTTTCTCGCTGCCGTCGGCGAAAGGCCTGCAATCGCGCACATCGCGCCAGATCAGCCGTGAGGTTTCACCGGCAATCTCCTGCAGCGGCCCGGCCTTGCCGAGCAGCGTTTTCAGCGCGGCGATGCGATAGGCAACGGACGGGCCGAAGCCTTCGACACGCAGCAGCGTGGCGGCCTCGCTGCCGAGACTGCCGCCGGCGACACGCGCGGCGATGCGCTCCGGCAGATGGGCGGCACTCGACACTTCAGCACTCGAGCCAAGCGCCAGGGCCATGGCTGCGGCAGCGGCATCATCGAGCAGGCCACGGATGGCGAGCGTGACTTCGGTCTCGGCTGCCGGCAGCACCTTGAAGGTGACGTCGGTGAATACGGCCAGCGTGCCCCAGCTGTTGGCCATCAGCTTGGACATATCATAGCCGGTGACGTTCTTGACGACGCGGCCGCCCGACTTAAAGGCCTCGCCGCGACCGGACACCACATTGATGCCCAGAATATGGTCGCGCGCAGCACCCGCCTTCAGCCGGCGCGGACCGGAGAGGTTCGCGGCGAGCACGCCGCCGATCGTGCCTTTGCCAGCTTCGCCGCCGAGCAGCGGGCCGTAGTCCATCGGCTCGAAGGCAAGCTGCTGGCCGTGTTCCGCCAGCAACTTTTCGATGTCGGCCAGCGGCGTGCCGGCCTCGGCCGACAGCACCAGTTCAGCCGGTTCGTAAAGCGTGACGCCGGTGAGCCTCGACAGGTCGAGCGTGTGTTCGGTTTGCAATGGCCGGCCGATGCCACGCTTGGAACCGTGGCCGAGGATTTCGAGCGGCGAGCCTTCCGCCACGGCCCAGGCGACGGTGGAGAGGACTTCTTCCGACGTGGTTGGGGTGAAGGTGGTCATGAGATCGACGCCCCATCGACAGATGCGGAGGCGTCGCGATCCTTCACACCCCCCTCTGTCCTGCCGGACATCTCCCCCGCAAGGGGGGAGATCGGCAACTTCAACGTCGCATCTGTCTTCCAACGCCGGCAGTTGGCGAAAGCCGCGATGATAGCCAATCTCCCCCCTTGCGGGGGAGATGTCCGGCAGGACAGAGGGGGGTGTTCAAGCGCCGACATGTCCACTCAAAACCTCGGAATGTCTGGGAACGGCAGTTTGCCGCCGGAAATGTGCATCCGCCCAAGCTCGGCGCATCGCCGCAGCTGCGGGAACACTTTTCCCGGGTTGAGCAGATGGTTGGGATCGAAGGCACATTTGACCCGCATCTGCTGGTCGAGATCGATCTGGGTGAACATTTCCGGCATCAGGTCGCGTTTTTCCACGCCCACACCGTGTTCGCCGGTCAAGACGCCGCCGACCTTGACGCAGAGCCGCAATATGTCGGCGCCGAAGCTTTCGGCCTTGTCGAGTTCGCCCGGTACGTTGGCATCGTAGAGGATCAGCGGATGCAGATTGCCGTCGCCGGCATGAAAGACATTGGCGACGCCGAGACCGTATTTTTCCGACAGCTCGCGCATGCCGGCGAGCACGCGCGGCAGCTCCTTGCGCGGGATGGTGCCGTCCATGCAGTAGTAGTCGGGCGAGATGCGGCCGACGGCCGGAAACGCCGCCTTGCGGCCAGCCCAGAAGCTCAGCCGTTCCTGTTCGGATTGCGAAATGCGGCAGGTGGTCGAGCCGTTCTTGTAGGCAATCGCCTCGACCAGACCGATCAGATGATCGACTTCGACGCCCGGCCCGTCGAGCTCGACGATCAGCAGCGCCTCGACATCGAGGGGATAGCCGGCATGAACGAAATCTTCCGCCGCATGGATCGCCGGCCGGTCCATCATCTCCATGCCGCCCGGGATGATGCCGGCGCCGATGATGTCGGCGACGCACTGGCCGCCCTGCTCGCTGGTCGGGAAGCCGATCAGCAGTGCACGTGCCGTCTCCGGCTTCTTCAGGATGCGTACGGTAACCTCGGTGACGACGCCGAGCAGCCCTTCGGAGCCGGTCATGACGCCGAGCAGGTCGTAGCCTTCCGCATCAAGGTGACTGCCGCCCAGCCGCACCACTTCGCCATTCATCAGCACCATCTCGATGCCGAGCACATTGTTGGCGGTTAGGCCGTATTTCAGGCAGTGCACGCCGCCGGAATTCTCCGCGACATTGCCGCCGATCGAGCAGGCGATCTGGGAGGATGGATCGGGGGCGTAGTAAAAGCCCTCCTGCTCGACGGCGGTGGTGATGCCGAGATTGGTGACGCCCGGCTGGGCAACGACGATGCGATTGGGGAAATCGATCCCGAGGATGCGGTTGAAGCGGCTCATGACCAAAAGCACCGCGTCCTCGAGCGGCAGCGCGCCGCCCGAGAGCGAGGTGCCGGAGCCGCGCGGCACGACGCGGATGTTGCGGTCGTTGCAGTATTTCAGCACGCGCGAAACCTGCGCCACCGTTTGCGGCAGCACGACAACCAGCGGCAGCTGCCGATAGGCGGTCAGGCCGTCGCTCTCGAAGGCGCGCATGGAATTGGCGGCGTCGACGACGCCCTCACCCGGCACGATGATGCGCATGTCGGCGACGATCTCGTCGCGCCGGCGCATCGTGGCGTCGTCTGGTTTCGGCATGGACAGGCCCGACATCAGCAGCCTCATTTCGCTTGACTGGTCAAAATCTTTTACCAGTGAAGTGGGTTGGGTGCAAATCCGGTGGTGGTTGGGAATCCGGCATCAAGGCTGAGGCAAGCTTCCGCAGCGGCAATCTGCCGCTGTCTCACCCTCCCCCTTGGGGGGAGGGTCGCGAACGAAGCGAGCGGGGTGGGGGTCCGCGCGGCGCTCTACGAGGACCCCCACCCCGTCTCACGATCTTCGCTTCGCTGCGATCATGAGCCGACCCTCCCCACAAGGGGGAGGGTGAGCAGATCTATTCGCCGGGCGGCTTGCCGGGCTCGGAATGCATCCGGCGCACGCGGCGTACGCCCCACCAGACCAGCAGGATGGCGACAGGCACCGAAGCAGCGGTAACGATCTCCGGCGCGAAGGCATGGCCGAAGATCGAGGCGCCCTTGGCGACATAGCCGACAAGGCCGACCACATAATAGGAGACGGCGGCGACCGAGAGCCCCTCGACGGTCTGCTGCAGGCGCAGTTGCAGGCGGGCGCGGTTGTTCATCGAGGCAAGCAGGTCGCGGTTCTGCTTCTCGACCTCGACATCGACCCAGGTGCGCAGCAGCGTCGTGGCGCGGGTCAGTTTTCGCGACAGATTTTCCTGCCGCTCCTCGACCGAGCGGCAGGTGCGCATTGCGGGTGCCACACGGCGCTGCAGGAACCCGCGCCATGTGTCATAACCGGGCACAGCCTCTTCCTCGAGCGCCTCCAGCCGTTCGCCGACGATGCCGTCATAAGCGCGGCTGGCGCCGAAGCGGTAAAGGCTCGATGCCGCGTCCGCCTCCAGCTCCGCCGCAAGTTCGGTCAGATCGGCCAGCAAGGTCTGGCTGTCGCGTGTCCCGGCGACCTTCATCTCCAGCGTGGTCTGCGCCAGCCGGTCTTCGATGCGGCGGGCGCGGCCGGACAAGGTCAACGCCAGCGGCAGGCCGAGCATGGCCAGCGTCCGATAGGTTTCGATGTCGATAAGCCGCTGCGACAACGCGCCGGTGCGCGCCGGGGTCAAACCGCGATCGAGCAGCAGCATGCGCGTCAGGCCATCGCCATCCTGGCGAAAATCGGTGACGATGGCGGCGTTTCCGCGCTCGACCAGCGAGTAGCACAGGCTGGTCGGGTCGAAACCGGCTATCAGTTGCTCGCTCGCTTGCGTCCATTTGCGGATTTCGAGCCTGATGCCGGAGATGCAGGTTCCCGGCGGCGAGAACCCGTTGCCGAACGGGGAGTCCTCCGGCGTCCTGCCGCTTTCGGAAAGCGGCCCTTCCCACAAATAGGTCGAGAATTCGGTGTGCCGCTCCCAGCGCAGCGAGCCCTTGCCCCATTTCATGGCATGGTGGCGGGCCTGGCGGTCGGGCGCGGCGATGCCGAGGCGCCGCGACAATTCGGAAAGCACCGCATGGTCGACGCCCGAGCCACCCTCCGTCATGAAGGCGAGTTGCATCAGGACGCGTGGCTTTTCGATCAGCGGATGCGGCCGGGCATGAACCTCGCCGAGTGCGCCGGGCCGGCCCTCATGCGCAGGAAAGCCCATGACGCTGCCCTTGGCGCGCGGCTGGAATTCGAGATCGGACGGGTCGTCTGACACGGCTTGTTCCCCGGGGTTTCCTTGAGCCCTCTTGCACTCGCGTCCCTCTAGTGCCAATGGCCTGACGACGCAAACAGCAAAGTTAGCCGAAGATGATGGCATCGGGCGGAAATCGGCGCGCTTTTATCAATTGGATAAATAATTTGACCAGTTGGCGAGGCAGGCTCTATTCTGCGACACCGGTTCACCTTCCAGGCATTCTGTTGAGCGACATTTTTTCCAGGATCGAGCATTCGCGCACCGCCGACGAGGTGGTGCAGCAGATCGAGAGCCTCATCCTCGAAGGCGTGCTGCGCACCGGCGACCGGCTGCCGGGCGAGCGCGAGCTTGCACGCCAGTTCGACGTATCCCGGCCGATCCTGCGTGACGCCCTGAAGGCACTGGAAGGACGCGGCCTTTTGACGACAAGGCCCGGCGGCGGCACGCATGTCGCCGATGTCATCGGCCAGCTTTTCACCAAGCCGGTGACGGACCTGATCTCGATGCACCGCAAGGCAGTGACCGATTATCTGGAATACCGCCGCGAGATCGAAGGGGTCGCGGCTGAATACGCGGCACGGCGCGCCACTGCGGACGACATGGCGCTGCTCGACAAGATCATGGCACGCATGGACGATGCGCACCGGACCGGCGACTTCGACGACGAAGCCGAGATCGATGTCGAGTTCCACCACGCGATCTGCGAATGCGCGCACAACATCATCCTTTTGCACACGCTGCGCTCCTGTTACCGGCTGTTGTCGGAGGGCGTGTTCCAGAACCGGCTGCTGGTGTTCAGCGTGCCCGGCGCGCGCGACGCCCTGCTCGCGCAGCACCGCGCGATCCATGCGGCGGTGAAGGCCGGCGACCCGGATGCTGCCCGGCAAGCGGCGATGGACCACATCACCTATGTCGAACGGTCGATGGCTGAGGCCGAGCGCAGCGGCGACTGGCAGCGCGTCTCGCGACTGAGGTTGAAACAGCGCATCGACGCCACCGATACAGAACCAGCACGCAAACGCTCCTAGCTATCGAGACGGGAACCCATGAGCCAGATCCTGACCATCGCCGACCTCAAGGACCTCGCCCGCCGGCGCGTGCCGAAGATGTTCTTCGACTATGCCGATTCCGGTTCGTGGACCGAAGGCACGTATCGGGCCAACGAAGAGGATTTCCAGAAGATCAAATTCCGCCAGCGCGTGCTCGTCGACATGGACAACCGTTCGCTGGCGTCGACGATGATCGGCGAAAAAGTGTCGATGCCGGTGGCATTGGCGCCAACCGGCATGACCGGCATGCAGCACGCCAATGGCGAGATGCTGGCGGCTCAGGCGGCGGAGGAATTCGGCGTGCCGTTTACCTTGTCGACGATGAGCATCTGCTCGATCGAGGATGTCGCCTCAGTAACCATGAAGCCGTTCTGGTTTCAGCTCTATGTGCTGCGTGACAAGGATTTCGTGCTCAACCTGATCGACAGGGCAAAGGCGGCGAAATGCTCGGCGCTCGTGCTGACGCTCGACCTGCAGATTCTCGGTCAGCGCCACAAGGACATCCGCAACGGGCTTTCGGCGCCACCCAAGCTGACGCTGACGAACATCGTCGACATGGCCATCCGCCCGCACTGGTGCGCCGCCATGGCCGGCACGAAGCGGCGAACCTTCCGCAACATTGTCGGCCACGCCAAGGGCGTCGGCAACATGGCCTCGCTGGCATCGTGGACGACGGAGCAGTTCGACCCGCATCTGTCGTGGAAGGACGTCGCCTGGATCAAGGAGCGCTGGGGCGGCAAGCTGATTCTCAAGGGCATTCTCGACAAGGAGGACGCGCTGATGGCGGCCAAGACCGGCGCCGACGCGATCATCGTTTCCAACCATGGCGGGCGCCAGCTCGATGGTGCGTCGTCGTCGATCGGCGTGCTGGAAGAGATTGCCGACGCGGTCGGCGACACGATCGAAGTGCATATGGATGGCGGCATCCGCTCCGGCCAGGATGTGCTGAAGGCGCTTTGCCTCGGTGCCAAGGGAACCTATATCGGCCGGCCATTTCTTTACGGCCTGGGTGCGCTTGGCAAGGAAGGGGTTACCAAAGCGTTGGAAATCATCCGCAAGGAGATGGACATCACGCTGGCGCTGTGCGGAAAGCGTCTTGTCACCGACATGGGCAAGGACCAGCTCCGGCGCCAGGTCCCGTGACCGCCTGACCACGGAGACACCGAAAAATTGGCAGAACCCGGCATCCATTTTCTCGACGCGCATGGGCCGGACGGCATGCGTCTCTATGCGATCGGCGACGTCCACGGCCGGCTCGACCTGCTGGCCGCTATGCATCTGCGCATCAGGGCTGAGATCGAGCAGGAGGCGCCTGCCGACTGGCGCATCATCCATCTTGGCGACTATGTCGACCGCGGGCCGGACTCGAAGGGCGTCATCGATTTCCTGATCGAAGCGCAAGAGCGCGACCCTCGTCACCTGATGCTGGCCGGCAACCACGACATCGGTTTTCTCGACTTTCTCAAGACCCCTGACCCGGAAGGGCTTTTCATCCGGTTCGGCGGCATCCAGACGGCACAGTCTTACGGCGTGGCGATCAGTGAAGGCACAAGCGTGTGGTTCGGCAAGGCCGAATCGGCCGTGCGCAAAGGACATCAGGCCCTGGTCGAGGCCGTGCCGCAAAGCCACATCGACTTCCTGCGATCACTGCCGTTCTCCGCGATTTTCGGGGACTTCTTCTTCTGTCATGCCGGCATCAGGCCGGGTAATCCTCTGGAGAAGCAAAACCCACAGGACCTGATCTGGATCCGCGACGTCTTCCACAACCACACCGACCTTTATCCGAAGATCGTGGTGCACGGCCACACCCCGGTGCCGGAGGCGGAAGTGATGGCCAACCGCGTCAATATCGACACGCTTGCCTGGCAGTCAGGCATGCTGAGCGCGCTCGTCGTCGACGGCGCGGACAAACGCATCCTGACAATGACGATCAAGGAAGCTTGAGCGTCGCGCGTCGGAAGACGCGAAAGACGCTTCCCGCCTTTAGCGCAGCGAGGCGGTGACGCCGTAACCGTCTACGGCGTTGTGGTTGTTGGCTGCGTCGGCGGCATAGATGCCGAGACCGCACAGCACGATGGCGGACAACATGGCAAAGGACAGAAGCGCTGCTTTCACGGAGGTCATCTCTTGTTGAGCTTTCTGCATCTGTGCACCAGGCGGTTACCAATGCGTTGAAACGGAGAATTCGCTTCAAAGTTTCGACGATTTTGCGCTTCTAGGCATGTTCTGTATCAACGGTGTGTCGCGCGGGTCACACAAAGGTTCATAGCCGTTGCACAGAAGATGCAGAGCGCGCGCCTTCTAGGATGGCGGGCGGACACAAGCCAAGAATGAAACGGTTTTCCCCAGGCGGTTTCACCGCCGCGTGCCAATTATGTCACGCTGGAGGGTGCAGAGAGACCAACGCTCAGATGGTCGCTACCCAGGCGCGGGCAATGGCCAGACCCGCGGCATCCGCATCGGGTCCGTTGCGGGCCATTTCGCCATCGAGCTTGCCGGCCCAGTCGGGATGGCGGGCGGCGATGGTCGGGGCAAAGGATGTGCTCCAGTCCTTGACCATCGGCCGGTCGGCCTCGAAATGGAACTGGAAGCCATAGACGGCGCGGCCGACGCGAAACGCCTGGTTCTCGGCGACATCGTTGCCGGCGAGCCGCACGGCGGCCTCGGGCAGCACGAAGGTGTCGTCATGCCACTGGAAGATCGGGAATTTCTCCGGCAGCGCGCCCAGCACCGGATCGGCCTTGGCGTCCGCCGTCAGCGATACGCCGCGCCAACCGAACTCATTGGCGCCGCCGATGCGGTTTTCGCCGCCGAAGGCACGGGCGACGAGCTGGCTGCCGAGGCAGATGCCGAGCACGGCGCGATCCTTGTCGGCAAAGTCGCGGGTCAGTTCGAGCAGTGCCGGGAAATAGGGGTACTCATCGTCGGCCAGCGCATTCTGGCCCCCGCCGAGCACCACCATGGCATCATGCCCGGCGGCGTCATCCGGCAGGGGATCGCCCCTGTAAGGGAGACGCAGGTCGAGATCGGCACCCGCTTCCGCAAGTGCTGCGCCGACCTGGCCAAGGCCGGTATTGTCGTAGTTCTGGACCACCAGCACCCGCATCACAAAACCCTACTGACATGAAAAAGATGCGACGAGCGATATCATGCCGCTCGCATTGCAGCCAAGATGCGTGTCCGGAGAGAAAACTATGCCACTGCAGAACCGGGTCGATCCGTTCGGTACCATCCACGCCGTGCCTGATCGCGGCCTGTTCACCGGCAATCGCGGCATCATCCACGATCCCGAGACGAAGACGCTCAAGAAGAAGCGCTGGGCGCTTCCGGCCTGGATCATCTGCGTCCGCCAATTCCGCAATGTGCGGCGCGAACCGATGGGCCGCAACCGGAAGGGCGGCAAAGTGGGCTGGACCGAGCTGTTCTTCCTCGACGAGGTGACTGCATTGGCTGGCGGGCATCGCCCCTGCTTCTTTTGCCAGCGCGAACGGGCCAGGGATTTCGTCAGCCGCTTCGGCGACGCCTTCGGCATTGCCGAACCGCGTGCGCCGATGGTCGACAGGCGGCTGCACAAGGAGCGGCTGGCCTCGGGCGGCAGGCCGCCAGTGGTTGCGGTTGAAGACCTTGCCGGCCTGCCGGACGGCGCCATGGTCGCGGATGGCGCCACGGTTTATGCTTTGCGTCGGGGCAAAACGCTGCGCTGGTCGTTTGCCGGATATGGGCATCCCGGCGATTTCGGCTTGCTCAACGGCAAGACACTCTCGCTGCTGACGCCGGCCACAACGCTCGCCGTGCTGGGGCATGGCTTTCGGCCGGTGTGGCATCCGACCGCCGAGGCTTGACGCCGGCAGCCGGCTCGCTCATTCCTCGGCGATGCGCGCCAATTACAAGATGCAACGTCTGTTCGTGCCCGACGATCTCGCGCCGGATGTAGAGTTCGACGCCGGCCAACAGCAGAGCCACTATCTCCGGCATGTGCTGCGGCTTGGCGAAGGCGCCGAAATCCTGGTGTTCAATGGCCGCGACGGCGAGTGGTCGGCGGCCATCGCGGCGAAGACGAAAAGGGCGGTGCGGCTGAAGGTGTCGGCGCTGCAGCGGCCGCAGCCGCCGCTGCCCGATCTCGTCTACTGCTTTGCGCCACTGAAGCAGGGCCGGCTCGACTATCTCGTGCAGAAGGCGGTCGAGATGGGCGCCGGCATCCTGCAGCCGGTCATCACCCAGCACACGCAAGTGGCCAAGCCGTCGATCGATCGCCTGCGCGCCAATGTCGTCGAAGCCGCCGAACAATGCGGCATCTTGGCGGTACCTCAGGTGCACGAAGCCGAAAAATTCGACCGCCTGCTGATCGGCTGGGACACAGGGCGACGGCTGATCTTCTGCGATGAGGATGCTTCGACCAACAATCCGCTGGCCGCGCTGCAGGCGGTCAAGGAAAAGAAGCTTGGGCTGCTGGTCGGGCCGGAGGGTGGCTTTTCCGACGACGAGCGCAAGATGCTGCGCGCCCTGCCCTTCGTCACCGCCATTCCGCTCGGCCCGCGTATCCTGCGCGCCGATACGGCGGCGGTGGCCGCGCTCGCGGTGATGCAGGCGACAGTCGGAGACTGGTAAGACCTCGCCTGTTGCAAGGAATGGGCAGCGCTGCCACGTTCAATTCCTGTTGACCTGTGGCTCAGGATTTTTCGCTTGATCGTCTGCTGACATTTCGTCCATTTAGCGCCGGCGATCGTCCGATCGTCCTACAGCGCCCGCCGCCTTTCGGACGTGCAAAGGACACTGTAGCATTCCATTGGGGCACATGATCCCCAGCGAAAGTCGAAAGCCGATTTTCGGGGTCATGTGCAGAGGGTTCATAATGGCGCGCGATACGACCGATTTCCGCCCGATCGAAGGTGTCGACGAACTCGTCGAGCATCTGGCCGAAGGCAACAAGCCGCGCGACAAATGGCGCATCGGCACCGAGCACGAGAAATTCCCCTTCTATGTCGACGGCAATGCACCGGTCCCCTATGGCGGCGAGCGCGGCATCCGCGCCATTCTCGAAGGCATGCAGTCAAAGCTCGGCTGGGATCCGATCGTCGATGACGGCCGCATCATTGGCCTGGTCGAACCGACCGGTCAGGGTGCGATTTCGCTGGAACCCGGCGGCCAGTTCGAGCTTTCCGGCGCACCGCTGGAGACGATCCACCAGACCTGCCGGGAGGGCAACGCCCATCTGGCGCAGGTGCGCGAGATCGCCGAGCCGATGGGCATCCGCTTCCTCGGCCTCGGCGGCAGTCCGAAATGGTCGCTGGCCGAGACGCCGAAAATGCCGAAATCGCGCTACGAGATCATGACGCGCTACATGCCCAAGGTTGGTACCAAGGGCCTCGACATGATGTACCGCACCTGCACGATCCAGGTGAATCTCGACTTCGAGAGCGAGGCCGACATGCGCCGCAAGATGCAAGTGTCGTTGAAGCTGCAGCCGCTGTCGACGGCATTGTTCGCCAATTCGCCTTTCACCGAAAGCCACCCGAACGGCTTGCAGAGCTGGCGCGGCGACATCTGGCGCGACACCGACAACCAGCGCTCGGGCCTGCTCGAATTCTGCTTCTCGCCCGATTTCGGCTTTGCCGACTATGTCGAATGGGCGCTCGACGTGCCGATGTATTTCGTCATCCGGGACGACCGCTATCACGACATGACCCACATCACCTTCCGCCAGTTCATGGCCGGGGCCGCGCGCAATGCAGTGCCGGACGGGCTGCCGACAATGGGCGACTGGGCGAACCATCTGTCAACGCTGTTCCCGGACGTGCGGCTGAAGCGCTTCCTCGAGATGCGCGGCGCCGATGGCGGGCCATGGCGGCGCATCTGCGCGCTGCCGGCCTTCTGGGTCGGATTGCTTTATGATGAGGCCGCACTCGATGCCGCCGAGGCGCTGACCTCGAGCTGGACGTATGAAGAAACGCTGGCGATGCGCAACGCCGTGCCGGAACAAGGCATTTCCGCACCGTTCCGCAACACCACGCTGCGCGAGATCGCGCGTGACGTGATGGTCATTTCCCGCATGGGCCTGAAGAACCGTGGCAAGAAGAACCGCGACGGCTACGACGAGACCTCCTTCCTCAACACGTTGGACGAAGTCGTGGCGCGCGGCACCACCAGCGCCGAGGAGATGCTATCGGCCTACCACACGCGCTGGGGCGGCTCGATCGAGCCGGTTTTCATGGAATACGCCTATTAACCCTCGGATTTGGCAAAGCTGACCGGCCGGCAAAAGTCGCTTCAATCGGAAGTGGA
Source organism: Mesorhizobium sp. M0239 (assembly GCF_040321815.1). Lineage (NCBI taxonomy): Bacteria > Pseudomonadati > Pseudomonadota > Alphaproteobacteria > Hyphomicrobiales > Phyllobacteriaceae > Mesorhizobium > Mesorhizobium sp. M0239. Next base: position 185,178 of record NZ_JAMYSG010000004.1, on the reverse strand, counting down.
AACAAACTAGGCTTCTTCGGCGAGGATTTCCGGAGGAGAGACCAATGCCTTCCTTGTTCGACATGCTGACGCAGGCCCAGAACGGCAACGGCATGCAGGCCCTTGCCCAGCAATACGGGCTCTCGATGCAGCAGACGCAAGCGGCGGTCGCCGCGTTGCTGCCGGCCTTTTCGCAAGGGCTGCAGCGCAACACCGCCGACCCTTACGGGCTCGGCGCCTTCATGGCGGCGATGGCCCGCGGCCAGCACGCCAAGTATTTCGAGGACGCAACCCGGGCCTTCTCGCCGCAAGGCGTGGATGAGGGCAACGGCATTCTCGGGCACCTGTTCGGCTCGAAAGACCTGTCTCGCGCCGTGGCCAGCCAGGCGGCGCAAGCCAGCGGCGTCAATCAGCAGATCCTGCAGCAGATGCTGCCGGCGATCGCCTCGATGGTCATGGGCGGGCTGTTCAAGCAGACGACAAATCAGATGCAGGCCGCCGGCGGTTTTGGCGGCGGCGGCAACAATCCGCTCGGCGAGATCATCGAGCAGATGATGCGCCAAGGCGGCGCCATGCAGGCCCCGGCGCCGCAGCCGCGCCAGGCGCCGCAGCCCCAGAATCCAATCGACAATCCGCTCGGCAAGGTGTTGCAGGACATGTTCGGCGGCGGTGCGCCTCAGCCACAGCCGCAAAGCCAGCCGCAGCCGCAGCCTAATCCCTACGGCGACAATCCGCTCGGCAAGGTGCTGCAGGACATGTTCGGCGGTGGCGCGCCTCAGCCGCAGCCGCAAGGGCGGACGCAGCCGCAGCCTCAGCAGACACAGAGCCCCTACGGAGACAATCCGCTGGGGAAAATCTTCGAGGAGATGCTGCGGCAAGGTGGCGGTGGCTTAGGCGGCATCCCTGGCGGACAGCCGGCGCCGCAACAGCCTCAAGCGCCCCCACAGCAGCGTCAGGCACCGCAGCCACAGGCCAATCCGAGCGGCAGGCCAACGAATCCGTTCGACGACCTGTTCGGCAAGATGTTCGAGACCGGCGCCCAGCAGCGTGACGACTACCAGAAGGGCGTGGAGACGATCTTCGACCAGTTCAAGCGGGATATGGATCGGCGGTAGGCGGTCTTCGCTGAGGTAGAAAGAGAAAAGCCCGGTCCTGGGAGGACCGGGCAGAGTGCAGGCGGGCCGGGGGGATCCGGCAGGGAGTGGGAGCCTGCATACTCGTCAGTCGCGTCGAACCCCGAAAAGGTTCACGACCTAAACAACAAGCAACAGATCAGGCCACCTTGCGGGCGATGTCCTCGATCATTTCGACGCGATCGCTGGCGATTTCGCGCAGCATCGCCGTCGGGTCGCGGCCAAACGGCACGTCGATGGCGACGTGCAGGTCGGCGCGCGTCAGGCCGATATCGGCGAGTTCGGCGTCCGACATCTCGCCAAGGCGATAAAAGGCGCGGCGGTTTTTCCAGGCGCGATAGATGTTGGAGACGGTGTTGGCCACGCGAGTCGCAACGGCCGGACGCGAGGTGATGCGCGAGGTCTCGGTGGCGAAATCGAACGTGGTCATTGTCGGTCTCCTTCAGACTCGAACGGGCAAAGCCTTGCAATCGGCGCTGGCGACAGCGGCCGTTCCGGCTTCGATTCACATGCCTTCATGTGGACAATACCAATTTGCCATCGAGTGATTGATTAATCCAACGAATGTTTCTAATCTTTACCATCAACACTAGTGATGGATCATGTCGATGAAATCGCCGCTCGATCTCGATCAATTGCAGACCTTCATCTCGATCGCCGATACCGGCAGCTTCACCAGGGCGGCCGAAGAGGTGCACCGGACCCAGTCGGCGGTTTCGATGCAGATGCGCCGTCTGGAGGAGCGGCTCGGCAAGCCGCTGTTCGAAAAGGACGGGCGCACCAACAGGCTGACCGAGGAAGGCGACAAGCTGCTCTCCTATGCGCGGCGGCTGCTCTATCTCAACCGTGAGACGCTGGCTGCCTTCGATGACCGGCGGCTCGAAGGCACGATCCGCATCGGCACGCCCGACGACTATGCCGATCGTTTCCTGCCCGAGATCATGGCGCGGTTCACGCGCTCCAATCCGCGCGTCGAACTGACCGTCATCTGCGAGCCGACGCCGGGGCTGGTCGAGCATATCAAGCGCGGCAATCTCGACCTCGCGCTGGTGACTCACAACGACGTACGCGGCCAGTCGGAGGTGGTGCGGCGCGAACCGCTGCTGTGGGTCACCTCGGCCAACCATGCGACGCATGAGCAGGAAACGCTGCCGATGGCCTTTGGCCGGCCGAACTGCATCTGGCGGCGCGCCGCCGTCGATGTGCTCGACCAGCAGAACCGCGACTATCGCATCCTGTTCACCAGTTTCTCGGCCACCGTCATCACCGCCGCGGTGCTTTCCGGGCTGGCGATCTCGGTGCTGCCGGAATGCGCGCTGCGGCCCGGCATGCGGGTGCTGAGCGAAGCCGACGGCTTCGGCGCCCTGCCCGATTGCCGCATCGGTATCATGCGCGGCCAGACGTCGCGGCCGGAGATCGTCGATGCGCTCGCCCGCCATATTTCGGAAAGCCTGGACAATATCTCCGTCCCGGTCGGCGAAGACCCCGGGACATTCGATTTCGCAGCACTCGCCTTCACCAAGCTGCGGCGAACCAAGCCGAACCAGATTCTGCCCGGCTGGTAGGCAGGGTCAGGTATGCGGGTTATGAACGGCTGGCCCGACGCAACCGCCTTGACGCGGGCGCCCAACCGTTCCCCAATCGGCCGATGAGCGAAGCAGCATCCGAATCACGCACCAACGCCGCCGAATATACGGTGAGCGAGATTTCCGGCGCGCTGAAGCGCACGGTCGAGGACGTTTTCGGCAATGTGCGGGTGCGTGGCGAAATATCAGGCTATCGCGGGCCGCATTCCTCAGGTCATGCCTATTTCGCGCTGAAGGACGACCGCGCCCGGCTCGACGCCGTGGTGTGGAAAGGCACGATGAGCCGGCTGAAATTCCGTCCCGAAGAGGGCATGGAGGTGATCGCCACCGGTAAGCTCACCACCTATCCCGGCAAGTCCAACTACCAGATCGTCATCGACAATCTGGAGCCTGCCGGCGCCGGCGCGCTGATGGCGCTGCTGGAGGAGCGCAAGCGGCGGCTACAGGCCGAGGGGCTGTTCGATGCCGGCCGCAAGCGGTTGCTGCCATTCATGCCGCGCATCATCGGCGTCGTCACCTCGCCGACAGGATCCGTCATCCGAGACATCATCCACCGCATCAAGGACCGCTTTCCGCTGCACATCCTGGTCTGGCCGGTGCGTGTTCAGGGCGAGATGTCAGGCGCGGAAGTGACTGCTGCGGTCAACGGCTTCAACGCGCTGGCATGGGATGGCGCCATCCAGCGTCCCGATCTGTTGATCGTGGCGCGTGGCGGCGGCAGCCTCGAAGACCTCTGGGGCTTCAACGACGAGGCGCTCGCCCGCGCGGTTGCCGCTTCCGGCATTCCGGTGATCTCGGCTGTCGGCCACGAGACCGACTGGACGCTGATCGACCTCGTTGCCGATGTGCGGGCGCCGACGCCGACGGGTGCGGCCGAAATCGCTGTGCCGGTGAAGGCGGACCTTGAAGCAACGCTTGCCAGCCTCGGTGCGCGGCTGAAAGCGGCGGTCCTGCGCAATTTCGAGCGCAAACGGCAGGCTGCTCGTGCGGCGGCCCGCGCACTGCCTTCGCCCGACCAATTGCTGGCGCTGCCGCGCCGACGCCTCGATGAGGCGACATCCAGGCTCGGCCGGGGCCTGTTGGTCTCCACCGAACGTAAGCGTGCAAGGTTTTTTGCCGTAAAGCTGACACCGGCAATGCTGTCGCAGCGCATTGCCGAGGCGCGGCGCACCAACGAACGCAATCTTTTGCGAGCACAAGGGGCATTGCGAACGTTGGCAAGAGCCCGGCGTGCGGAGCTTAACCGAGCGGCGGATCAATTGCCAAAATGTGCCAGGGCATCGCTGCAGCGGCACAAGCAGCAATTGACCATGCTGCAAGGCCGCATCACGATCGAGCCGACGGCACGGCGGCAACGCGTGCAGAGGGATTTGCTGACAGCTTTGACAAGACGCGGCACGCAAGCAGTGGTGCTCAGGCTGGAGCGCCTGCGCGGCCGCGTCGTCCAGGCCGACAGGCTGATGGCAACACTGTCGCACAAGGCCGTCCTGGCGCGCGGCTTTGCGCTGGTGAGGGATGCGGATGGCGCGGTGATCAAGCAGGCTGCCGATGTGGCGTCGGGAATGGCGCTTTCGCTCGAGTTCGCCGACGGCACCGCCGATGCGGTGGCGATCAGCGGCACGGCAAAACCGAAAGCCGTGGCCAAGCCGGCGGCCAAGGCCAAAGAGCCTGGCAATCAGGGATCCCTGTTCTGACACCATGACCGACAATCCGCATCATCTGACAACACCCTCAGGCAAACCGCGCGCGCGGAATTTCGGCATCGGCTTCGACGGGCGGCCCGGACCGTTCAATGCGATCACCGACGTGCCCGGCGTGGCTGTCGGCTATGCGACGCTGATCTCGGGCGATGGCGCGCTTGTCGTCGGCGGGGGACCAGTGCGCACCGGCGTGACCGCGATCCTGCCCAGGCCGCTCGCCGACCTCGCCACGCCGGTCTTCGCCGGCATCTTCAGCCAGAACGGAAACGGCGAACTGACCGGCTCGCACATCGTCGAGGAAACCGGGGCTTTCAACTTCCCGATCACCATCACCAACACGCATTCCTGCGGTGTTTCACGCGACGGCACGCTGCGCTGGATGCAAAGCGTGCTGCCGGCAGCGCTCGACAGCGGCTGGGGGCTGCCGGTGGCGGCGGAGACCTATGACGGCTTCCTCAACGACATCAACGGTCACCATTTGACGTCAGCGCATGTTGCGCAGGCCCTCGACGGCGCCGCCGGCGGACCGATCGAGGAAGGCAGCGTCGGCGGCGGTACCGGCATGATCACTTTCGGCTTCAAGGCCGGCTCCGGCACCGCATCGCGCATCGTCGAATGGCACGGCCGTGCCTACACCGTCGGCGCCTTCGTGCAGTCTAATTTTGGAAAACGGCGCAATATCACCATTCGCGGCCTGCGCGTCGGGCCGGAACTCGTCGAGCCGGCGGTCCGCGAAGGCACACCGCGTGCTGAAAAGGGCTCGATCATTGCCGTCGTCGCCACCGACGCACCGTTCCTGCCGCATCAGATGAAGCGGCTGGCCCGCCGGGTGCCGCTCGGCGTCGCCATGACCGGCGGCTTCGGCTATCACAGCTCAGGCGACATTTTTATCGCCTTCTCAACCGCCAATGCGAGCGCAGCGCTGGCGCCCTCCGGCCGCATCGCCAGCGCCAATTTTATTCCGGACACCGATATCGATCCGTTTTTCGATGCGGTGATCCAGACCGTGGAGGAAGCAATCCTCAACGCGGTGGTTGCCAACGACGATATGACCGGACGCGACGGAAATTTCGTGCCGGCGCTGCCGAAGGCGTGGCTGAAGGAGAAGTTTGGCTGAAGACAAAAACGCGGGCCAGAAGCCCGCGCTGGAACAACGTCGCCGCTATGCGATCATTCCGCGGCTTTTCCGGGGGGCTGCTGGCTTTCCTCGGCCTCGGCGGCTTCCTCAAGCCGGGATGCGATAAGTTCCTGGATATCGCCGACTTCTTCCTGGATGTCCTCCAGCGGGATGCCGACCTCGGCCGCCTCGGCGGCGCACTCCTTGGCCAGGGTTTCGGCCTGCTTGTCGATCCTTGCCTGGGAGGACTGGCAATGGACCTTTTCGCCGATCCATCCCCGCAAGAATTCGATGGCGTGTTCACTCATACTGCTGTTCCCTGGCGGCAAAGCCGGTTGGTAATCATAAACGTCGACATCCCGCAAAGGATGCATGTCCCCATTCCAGCCGAGTCGCGGTCGGCCGGCAAGCCAATGCCGTCCAAGGTCCACAGAGCCATAGGAAATCGAGGGGTCAAGAGCATTTTCTGATTCTGGAGGAGTCGGTACCGTTGGCTAGGTCACGCCCAGCGCTGCGCCACTGTTTCTATTTGCTTTTTTCCGGTTTCCGAGCCGATTTCCGTCACAATAGATGGCGCAACATACTACACATTCACAGTTGCTTCGAGGTGTGGCCCTCGAGCGCGCGGGTCGAAGCCGCCGCTATATAGTGACATCCTCCTGCAATGTCGACTCCGCTCGCCATGCTGCTTCTTTCCGCCGCGCCGAAGGCTCCGCAACGGACCAAGAGCAAGTGACGATGGACGCGAACGGGGTGGAGCAAGCCTCGGCGGAATCGCTCAGACGGGCACAGCCACCACCGCCGCGCAGTCGCCGGCCTTGACCAGCCCGGGGAAATGCCGCGCCGCCAGCATGCCCGACATTTTTGCCTGGATCTCCTGCGGGGCGATGCCGGTGCGGCCGGTGGAATGGATGCGCGCCAGCACCGCGCCCTTTTCGACGGGTTCACCGAGATCGACCATGGTTTCGATCATGCCGTCATCTTCGGCGAAGGAGAAACAATCGCCCGATGGCATATCCAACCACTGGGTTGAGGTCTTCTCCACCGCACCGGCGACAATGCCGGCGTGGCGCAGCACGTTGAGAATGCCGTGCCGCGCGATCCGCACGGTTTGCGCGCGCGACGTGCCGCCGCCGCCAAGCTCGGTGCTGACGAAGACCTTGCCCATCTCCTCGGCTGCCGTGTCATACATGCCGATGGCGTCGATTTCGATCATGCGCATCGAGAACGGGGCGGCGAAGGCTGCGACCGCGTCGAAGGCTTTCTGTTCCAGCGCCTTGTCGGGCAAGGTGTGCGCGGCGCAGAACGGCACGAAGTCCAGCGTCTTGCCGCCGGAATGGAAGTCGAACACGATGTCGGCGCGGGGGAGCAGCTCACGCTGGAAATAGTCGGCGATCTTTTCGGTCACCGTTCCGTCCGGCCGGCCGGGAAAGCTGCGGTTCATGTTGCCCTTGTCGATCGGCGAGGTGCGCTTGCCGGCACGGAAGGCCGGATAGTTCATTGCCGGCACGATGATCACCGTGCCGCTGACATCTTTCGGGTCGAGCGTGCGGGCGAGATCGTAAAGGGCCAGCGGTCCCTCATACTCATCGCCATGGTTGCCCCCGGTCAGCAGCGCTGCCGGCCCGTTGCCGTTGCGGATGACGCAGATCGGGATCATCACCGAGCCCCACGCGGAATCGTCGCGGCTGTAGGGCAAGCGCAGGAAACCGTGCTGGATGCCGTCGCGGTCGAAATCGACGGTCGGCGCGATCGGCGACGGGCGGGTGCTGGACATCGGGCTCAATCCTTCACCGCCAGCTTACGCGGCACATTGGCCAGGCACTCTACACCGGTTTCGGTGATCAGGATGGACTCGGTGATTTCCAGTCCCATCGTTTCCAGCCACAGGCCGGTCATGAAATGGAAGGTCATGCCGGGCTTGAGTTCGGTGCGGTCGCCGGGACGCAGGCTCATCGTGCGCTCGCCCCAGTCCGGCGGATAGGACAGTCCGATCGAATAGCCGGTGCGGTTGTCCTTGATGATGCCGTATCGCTTGAGGACACCGAAGAAGGCGTTGGCAATGTCCTCGCAGGCGTTGCCGGGTTTCGCCGCGGCCAGCCCCGCTTCCATGCCTTCCAGCGTCGCCTTCTCGGCATCGAGGAATTCCTGCGTCGGCTTGCCGAGGAAGACGGTGCGCGACAGCGGGCAGTGATAGCGATTGTAGCAGCCGGCAATCTCGAAGAAGGTGCCCTCGCCCCGCTTCATCGGTCTGTCATCCCAGGTCAGATGCGGCGCCGAGGCATCGGCACCCGACGGCAGCAGCGGCACGATCGCCGGATAATCACCGCCGATACCGTCGACGCCGCGCGTGCCGGCATCATAGATTTCGGCAACGAGATCGCATTTGCGCATGCCGACCTCGATCTTGTCGAAGATGCGCTGGTGCATCGCTTCGACGATGCGGGCCGCCTTGCGCATATAGTCGATCTCGGTCGGGCTCTTCACCGCACGCTGCCAGTTGACCAGCGCGGTGGCATCGACAAAGCGGGCATTGGGCAAATGCTTCTGCAGCGACGCGAAGGCGGCCGCCGAGAACCAGTAATTGTCCATTTCGACGCCGACTGTCAGCTTGCCCCAGCCGCGATCCGCAAGCACGCTCGCCAAAAAATCCATCGGGTGGCGCTCGGTCGACTGCACATAGTGGTCGGCATAGCCGACGATGTTGTCGTGCGCGAGATAGGCGGTGCGCTTGGCGCCGTTGGCGTCCTGGCCGCGGCCGTACCAGACCGGCTCGCCCGAAGGCGGCACGATAACCGCCTGGTGCACATAGAACGACCAGCCATCATAGCCGGTCAACCAGGCCATATTGGAAGGATCGCTGATAACAAGAAGATCGACGCCCTTCACCTCCATGGCTTTGCGCGTTTTGGCGAGACGATCCGCAAATTCGCCGCGCGAGAACTTCAGGTTCGGTTGCATTGTTCTTGGTCCTCGTTTGTTGGGCCTTGCGGCCGGTATCAGCTTTGAATCCAACTCGTCGTTCTTGTTTGAGAGTGATCTCTGGACAAAACGGAAACTGTTTGTCCGAGAAAACCTGTTCCCACTTTTCCGGATCACGCTTTGGCCAGCATCAGCTTTCGAAAATCGTTCCGGAGTTGGCCACCCTCGCGCGATCTCGAGCGAGCGTGGCGATCGCCGTGTCCTGGACGCCAGTGCCGGTGAGGTCGGCGATGGTGATGTCGCTGGCCGAGCGCCGGCCATGTTTTTCGCCGGCGATGATCTGGCCGAGTTCGGTCACCTCTTCCTCGGCGGCCATCACGCCCGCCGCGATGGCATGGTGCAGCTCACCCAACCGCCTTGTCTGGCGGGCACTGTCGGCGACATAGAGATCGGCCATGCGCAGGATTGCCGGCGCGATCTCGTTCTTATGCTCGGCGTCGGAACCCATCGCGGTGATGTGCTGGCCGGCGGAAACGAATCCCGCCTTGATCAGCGGCTCGGTCGAAGGCGTGGTGGTGACGATGATGTCGGCGCCGGCGACCGCGTTTGCCGCGTCGGATTCAGCGCGCACGACGATGCCGATCTTTTCGCGCAGGGCTCCGGCGGTCGCCTCGGCCTTTGCCGCATCGCGCGCCCAGATGCGCGCCTCGGCAATCGGCCGCACCAGCATGAGGGATTCCAATTGCAATCCGGCCTGGACGCCGGCGCCGAAGATCGCGGCAACGGACGAGTCCTGCCGCGACAGATGTTTGGCGGCGACGGCGCCGGCGGCAGCCGTGCGGACGTCGGTGAGATAGCCATTGTCGAGCAACAGCGCCTCGACTAGGCCGGTCTTGGCCGAAAGCAGCACCATCATGCCGTTGACGCTGGGCAGGCCGAGCTTCGGATTGTCGAAGAAGCCGGGGCTGATCTTGATGGCGAAGCCGTCAATGCCCGGCACATAGGCTGTCTTCACGTCGACCTCGCCGTGGTACTCGGGAATGTCGAGCCGCAGGATCGGCGGCATCGCCACCGGCAGGGTAGCGAGCGCGCGGAAAGCGTTTTCAATGCAGGCGACGGCATCGAGATCGAGTGTCACGATCGCCCGCAACTCTTTCTCGGTAAGGATGGTCATCCGGCTCATGCGGCGCGCTCCGGAGTGGCAAGCTCTGCAAAGGACAGCGTTCTGTCACACCCCCCTCTGTCCTGCCGGACATCTCCCCCGCAAGGGGGGAGATTGGACTTCATCTTTGCCTTCGCCAATCTCAGACGCCGCAAGAAAAGCGGCAGCATCGAAGCTGCCGATCTCCCCCCTTGCGGGGGAGATGTCCGGCAGGACAGAGGGGGGTGTGAAGAAACTCGGCGTGAAAGACGTTTCATCCGGCGCGACCCGCATTTATCGAAGTGTCACCGCAGACGATTTTCCGATGCAGCTCCATATTCATGTTTCGGCCAGAAAGAAGCACAACCACCGGCCCGTTCGCCGTAATCTTGCCGGCGAGCAGTGCGGCGATGCCGACCGCGCCGGCGCCCTCGACGATCTCGCGCTCCTGCGCATAGGCGTGGCGGATGCCGGCGGCGATCTCGTCTTCGCTGAGCAGGACGACATCGTCGAGCAGGTCGCGGCACATGGCGAAGGTCAGCCGGTTGTCGAGGCCGATGCCACCACCGAGCGAATCCGCCAGCGTCGGCAATTCTTCCACCAGCACCGGCTGGCCCGCATCGAGGCTGGCCTTCATCGCCGCGCCACGCGCCATCGAGACACCGACGACTTTTGTCCGGGGGCTGACGCCTTTGATGGCTGTAGCAACCCCTGATGCGAGCCCACCGCCGGAGATCTGGGCCAGAACGAGGGCGGCATCCGGGACCTGCTCGATCATCTCAAGCCCGAGCGTGCCTTGCCCGGCGATAATGTCGGGATGGTCGAAGGGCGGCAGCATAACCAGCCCCTCTTGCGCCACCAGCCGATCGACCTCCTGCTGGGCATCGTCCTGGCTGTCGCCGACGATGCGGACTTCCGCGCCAAGCCGGCGGATCTCGTCGAGCTTGTTGCCGGGCACCAGGCGCGACATGCAGATTACGGCGCGCATGCCCTCAAGCTTCGCCGCATGCGCCAGCGCGCGGCCGTGATTGCCGGTCGAGGCCGCGACCACGCCCCGCGCCTTCTGTTCGGCGTTCAACGAGGCGACGGCGTTCGAGGCGCCACGCAGCTTGAAGCTGCCGGTGGTCTGGCGATGCTCGAGCTTGAGGTGAACGGGGACGCCGAACTGTTCCGAGAGGCTGTGGGACAAGACGGTTGGCGTGCGCTCGACTTTACCAGCGATACGCTCACGGGCGGTACGGATGTCGGTGAGAATGACGGCGGGCATCACGAAACGCCCCCCTCTGGCCTGCCGGCCATCTCCCCCTCAAGGGGGGAGATTAGCGGCTGCAACACCTTCGCCAATTGTCGATGTTGCAGGAAGAGCGGTGACGCATGAACTGCCAATCTCCCCCCTTGAGGGGGAGATAGCCGGCAGGCCAGAGGGGGGTGCTCGCTCACACTGGACATAATCTTACTGAACCAAGGGCAACGTCATCAGCCGCCCGAACTCAGGATGCGGCGCCTCATCCCCGCACAATCTCAGGCAGTTCCAGGCGGTCGCCTGGTTGCTGGTCACCACGGGACGTCCAATAGAATTTTCCATGCCGGTGACCGCGAGGGCGCTACGCAGCGCCGTGCACGACACGAACAGCGCATCGGCGCTGGCGTCGGTCGCTTCACGCGCCAGGTCGACAAGCGTTGCCGGTGCGATGCGTGCCATCTCGCGGTCGTCCTCGAAGCCGAGGCAGGTGAAGCTGACGATCTCGAAGCCGCGCGCGGCGAAATAGGCGGCCATCGGCCTGGATGTCTCGACCGTGTAGGGAGTGAGAATGCTGATCTTGTTTGCGCCCAGAGCACGCAGCCCGCGCACGCCCGCCATCGGCGGTGTGACCACCGGCACGCCGGGCTTTGCGACCTGGATCGCCGCCTCGATCTCGGCATCGCCGATCACCACCGAGGCCGAAGTGCAGGAATAGCAGATGGCATCGAGCTTCTCGTCCGGCAGGATCAGGGCCGCGCCCGCCGTCAGCGCCGGCTGCATCTTGCGCAGGTTTTCAGGCGTCGTCGGGTTGGCATAGGGAATGCGCGCGACATAGACGCCGACCCGCTCGCCCGCCACCATGCGGCGGAAATCCGGTTCGCTGGTATGGTCGGTGGCCAGGATAATCAGGCCGACGCGCCGCTCCAGCGGGCGCGCATCCAGCGCCGACCGTTTCGGGTAGACCTTGATCTCGGGCAAGGGTTTCATCGGCTACCTCTCGATCTTGCCGTAGCGGCGTTCCAGCCAGCGCAGCAGCACGACCGAAAACAGACTGATGACCAGGAAGAAAGCACCGACCAGGGTGATCGGCTCGATATAGCGATAGTAGGTGTTGGCGACGCTTTTGGCCTGGTTCATCAGTTCCAGCACGGTGATTGCCGACAGCAGCGGCGTTTCCTTGAACATGGCGATGAAGTAATTGGCGAGCGCCGGTATCATCGGCGGGATAGCCTGCGGAATGATGATGTTGGTCCAGGTCTGCGTGGCGCTCAGATTGCACGCCTTGGCCGCTTCCCACTGGCCGCGCGGCACATTGTCGATGCCGGCGCGATAAACTTCCGCCGTGTAGGTGCCGTAGTGCAGCCCGAGCCCGATGACACCGGCGACCAGCGGCGGCAGCAGGATGCCGATGTCGGGCAGCACGTAGAAAATGAAATAGAGCTGCACCAGCAATGGCGTGCCGCGGATGAACTCTGCGAGGAAGCCGACCGTGCGCGACAGCGCTTTGTTGGGCGAGCGGCGCGCAAGCGCAATGCCAAGCCCGACGATCGCCGCCAGCACCGAGCCGAGCAGCGTCGCCAGGATGGTGATCTTCACCCCCTGGATCAGCGTCGGCATGATTTCCCAGACGAAGTTCCAATCCCACTCCATCAGCAAGCCCAATTTGTCAGAAGGGAATTGGCCATCAGGCACGCACCCCATCGAGGCCGCGCGCCATGCGTCGTTCCAGCGAGCGCACGCCCCACGAGATGAGCAGGGCGAGGACGAAATAGATGATCAGGATGGTGGTGAACGGCACCAGGGTGTTGCCGGTCTGGGCGCGCACCACCTGCGCCTGGAAGGTCAGGTCGGTGAGCGAGATCAGCGACACCACGGCGGTCGCCTTGAGCAATTCGATGGCATTGTTGCCAAAAGTCGGCAGCATCACCAGCAGCGCCTGCGGCAGGATGATGTGGCGCATGCCTTGCCAGCGGCCGAGATTGAGCGCTGTGCAGGCCTCATACTGTTCGCGGCCGATCGACTGGATGGCGCCACGCACCACTTCGGCGGCATAGGCGCCGACATTGAGGCCGAGCGCCAGCACGCCGGCCTGCAACGGGGTCAGCGAAATGCCGATGAAGGGCAGCACGAAATAGGCCCAGAACAACTGCACGAAGATCGAGGTGCCGCGGAAGAATTCGATGTAGGCGGTAGCCAGCGCGCGCAGCACGAAGAAACGCGACAGCCGCCCCATTCCGGCAAGAAAGGCCATGAACAGCGCAAGCACCGACCCCATCAGCGTCAGCTCGATGGTGACAAGCGCTCCCTGCAATATCAGGCCGAAATAGCCGGACCACTGGGTCATCTAATGTACTGTTCCACCTGGACGTTTGGTCGAAGCCCCCTCACCCGGCCTCCGCTACGCTCGGCCGACCTCTCCCCGGCGGGGAGAGGAGACCACCAGCGTCGGCGCCAGCCTCTTCTCCCCAGCCGGGAGAAGGTGGCCCGAAGGGCCGGATGAAGGGGTCTTCCTTACTTCACTTCGCCGCGCAGAGCTTGTCGCGGCTGGTCGACATCGCGGCCGCCGCCGAGAAGCCGTAGGGCTCGATGATCTTGGCGAACTCGCCTGATTTCTTCATCTTGGCCAGTTCTACGTCGAAGGCGTCGCGCAGTGCCTCGTCGCCCTTCTTGAAGGCGGCGCCGTCGCAATAGACCGGTGCGCCCTGCACCGGAGCGATGACTTCGAGGTTCGGATCGTTGGCCTTCTTGACCAGATCATTGATCGACAGGACGGGCAGCGAATAAGCGTCGATGCGGCCATCCTGAAGCATCTTCACGCCGCTCTGGCCATCCGGCACGACGATGACGCGATCGCGTGGCACGCCGGCATTGAGGGCGAGCTTCTCCTCAGTGCCGCCGCCCGGCGCACCGATGGTCGCAGTCGTATCCTTGGCGACATCCTCATAGCTCTTGAAGCCCTTCGGATTGCCCTTCTTCACCAACATCGCCTCGGCATCGCAAAGCACCGGCTCGGAATAGACGACGGCGGCGCAGCGTTCCGGCTTCATGAACAGGCCGGCGGTGACGACATCGAAGCGACCGGCCTGCAGGCCAGGGATCATGGCGCCATATTCGGAGATCGAAGCGGCGACGTCGGCGACGCCGAGCCGCTTGAATATCTCGCGGGCCACATCAGGCGCGGCACCCGAAACCTTGCCGTCGGCGGCGACCGCCGTATAGGGCGGCTCGTTGGCGATGGCGAGGCGGGCGAAACCTTGCGCCTTGAGCTGTTCGAGCTTGCTGTCATCGGCCGAACCCACGTTCGAGGCGGCCAGCACCGCCGCCAACGCAAGGCTGGCGACGCCAGCCAGAATGCCAAGTTTTTTCATTGTTCCCAACTCCTTGTTTCTTGTCTTGCTTTGTTACGAGGCGGCTCTCGCCACCTCGGGACGACTTCGTCGCCTTGGGCATTGCGGTCAGACGCGATGTCCGGCCGCGATGATCTTCTTCAGGAAGCCTTGCGTGCGCTCCTGCTTGGGATTGCGGAAAATCTCGTCGGGCTTGCCCTCCTCGACGATCCTGCCACGATCGAAGAACAGCACCCGGTCGGCGAAATCATGGGCAAAGCCCATCTCGTGGGTGACCAGCAGCATGGTCATGTCGGTCTCGGCGGCAAGCTTGCGCATGACGTTCATCACCTCCTCGACCAGCTCCGGATCGAGCGCCGACGTCACCTCGTCGAACAGCATGATCTTTGGCGACAGCGCCAGCGCCCGGGCGATCGCCACGCGCTGCTTCTGCCCGCCGGAAAGCTGTGCCGGCATGCTTTTCGCCTTGTCGGCCATGCCGACCATCTCGAGCAGTTCCATCGCCCGCTTTTCGGCGGCCGCACGCGGCGTGCCCTTGGTCAGCATCGGCGCCAGCGTGACATTGTCCATGACGCATTTGTGCGGAAACAGGTTGAACAGCTGGAAGACCATGCCGATCTTCTGGCGCATCCTTGTCAGGTGTCGCTCATCGGCGGGCAGCAACTGGCCGTTGCGTTCCATGTGATAGAGCTGCTCACCGTCGATCTGGATATGACCGCCATCGATGCGCTCCAGCGTCATCAGGATGCGCAGGATTGTCGTCTTGCCCGAGCCCGACGGGCCGATCAGTGCCAGCTTTTCGCCAGGCATGACCTGCATCGACAGGCCGTCCAGCACTTTGAAAGTGCCGAAGCTTTTTGAAATGGCGTCGATCTTGATGATGGGCGTGGGCACTGCAGTTCCCCGTCCTGGAGAGGTCTATGCTCTTAACGATGCGGAACGCGCCAAATCATGTCAATTGAGAAAATAATATCATGACAATTATTTCTGATTCCGCACAATTTCCGAGCAACCCCAGCCTAGATAGCGAGCAGCAGGTGTTCCGGATCGCCAAGCAGCAGCTTGGTGACAACGCCGAGGCCGGCGCGCAGTTCCCCCTCGGTGGTCGAACCCAGCGAGATACGCACCGCCGGATGCCACGGCGCAGCCGAAATACGGAAGGACGCGCCGGGTGCAATCGCCACACCCTGCAGGCGGGCCTGGGCGACAAAGCTTTCCTCGGCGCGGTCGGCCGGCAGTTGCAGCCAGACATGCAGCCCGTCTCGCCGGGCGCGATAGCCGACCCCCGCCAGCACTTGCGCTGCAATATCCTGCCGGCGCCGCAAAGCCGCGCGCTGCCAGTGGACAAGCTCCATCGCCGTCCCGTCGGTCACCCATTTTGTGGCGATCTCGGCCACCAGCGGCGTCGCCATCCAGTTCGAAACCAGATGCCGGTTGGCGACGGCGGCGACATAGCGGTCGGGTGCGACGAGATAGCCGATGCGCAGCCCGGGCACGGTGATCTTGGTGAAGGAGGTGACGTAGAGCGTGCGCTCCGGCGCGAACGCGGCAACCGGCGGCGGCCGGTCTTCGACCAGCGGACCGAGCACATCGTTCTCGATGATAGCGATGTCGTGCTTGCGCGCAACCGCCGCGATCTGCTCGCGCCGCGCCGCATCCATCAACGTCGCCGTCGGGTTGATCACCGAGGGCTGCACGAAGACCGCGCGGATGTCGGAAAGCCGGCAGGCTTCGTCCAGCGCTTCCGGGATCAGGCCGTTGTCGTCGATCGGCAGGCCTTCCAGGTTGAAGCCGAGATAGCGTGCCAACGGCACCAGCGTATGGTGGCCGATCGCCTCGGTGGCGACCGTCGAGCCCGGCGGGGCGACACTCATCAGCGCTACCGTCATGCCGGCGGTGGCGCCGTTGGTCAGGCTGATGTTCTGCGCGGAGGTGTCGAGACCGCACAGTTTCAGCCATTCGACCGCCACCGCGCGGTGGCGCGGAAACACCATGTTGGGCCGAAACGACAGTGCCGAACTCGACGGCAGGTTCTCGGCCAGCCAGCCCAGCGCCTGCTTCAGCCGCTCCAGATGCATCGGCTCGCAGACCGGCTTCAGGATCGACAGATCGATGACTTCGCCGAGCCGCTCCGGCAGATAGGGCGGTTCCGGCTCGCGGCGCTGCGTCTGGACGAAGCTGCCGCGGCCGATCTCGCCCGAAATCAGCCCGCGGCGGATCAATTCCTCATAGGCGCGGCTCACCGTCTGCACAGAAAGCTTGAGGTCGTCGGCCAGACGTCGATGGGTCGGCAGCCGCGCGCCATTGGCGAGGCGCCCGTCATGGATGGCGCGCGCGAACTGGTCGGCCAGCGATTGATAGGCCGGGCGCCGGATGAGCGCGGGATCGGGTTGCCACAATGTCATGACTTATTAGAGATCGAAATCAGTGCAATTGACAATCGAAATAATGCGCCGTCATGGTACTCGGACGAAAAGTGAGCTCTGATGACATCCGCGAAACTCGACCCGATCGACCTGAAAATCCTCGACGCCATCCAGCGCGACGGACGCATCACCAAGTTGGCGCTGGCCGAGCAGGTCGGCCTGTCGCCGACGCCGTGCTGGATGCGGCTGCGCAAGCTGGAGAAGGCCGGCATCGTCTCGGGCTATCACGCCAGGATCGCCATGCGCGTCGTCGCACCCGTTGCCACCGTCCTGATGGAGGTGACGCTGGCAAACCACCGCCAGGCCGATTTCGACCGCTTCGAGCGCGTCATCCGCGATGTTCCCGAGATCGTCGCCTGCTGGTCTGTCGGCGGCGGCGTCGACTATGTGGTGAAGGTGATGGCGCGCGACATCGACGCCTATCAGCGGCTGGTCGATGGCTTGCTCGAACGGGAAATCGGCATCGACCGCTACTTCACCTACATCGTCACCAAGACGGTGAAGGACGAGATCGCGCTGCCCATAGCCGACCTGCTGCCGGCGTCGGCTTAAGGCGGAGAGATCATCTGTCGGGGCGGGACAAAAGAGAGAGTCTCTCTCCTTCGAGGCATCCAAACAGCCTCTCTATCTGCATCGGGCGGATAGTCTTCCCGCATCAGTCCGAACCGGGAGGTCTCGACCATGTCCGCGCATTTCGCCCGCTCGCATCGCCATGAAGCGCTCGACCGCCTGACCGACCGCCGGCTGCTGCGTGAACTCGCCTATGTCGATGGCCACTGGACGGCAAGCGAAGCCGCTGAAAGCTTCGAGGTCACCGATCCGGCCACCGGCACGACTGTCGCTTTCGTCGCCGCGCTAGATGCACGGCGGACGACAAAGGCGATCGATGCGGCCGCGCGCGCCTTCCCGGCGTGGCGGGCACTGTTGCCGCAGGAGCGCTCGAAAATCCTGCGCAAATGGTTCGAGCTGATCCTCGGCGCCAAGGATGATCTGGCTCTGCTGATGACGCTGGAACAGGGCAAGCCGCTGCAGGAATCGCTGGGCGAGATCGACTACGCCGCCTCTTTCATCGAATGGTATGCCGAGGAAGCAAAACGCCTGAACGCCGAGAGCGTCACCAGCCATCTGCCGAACGCCGAAATGATCGTGCGGCGCGAGCCCCTCGGTGTCGTCGGCATCGTCACGCCGTGGAACTTTCCGTCGGCGATGCTGACCCGCAAGGCTGCGGCAGCCCTTGCCGCCGGCTGCACCATCGTTGCGCATCCGTCCTCGGAAACACCGCTGTCGGCGCTGGCTCTGGCCGAACTCGGTGAGCGCGCCGGCCTGCCCGCAGGCGCCTTCAACATCGTCACCGGCAAGGCTTCGACCATCGTCGGGCGGATGTGCGAAGATCCGCGCGTCCGAGCCATGAGTTTCACCGGGTCGACCGAGATCGGCAGGCTGATCGCCGCGCAAAGTGCGCCGACCATGAAAAGGCTGGTGATGGAGCTAGGCGGCCACGCGCCGCTGATCGTCTTTGCCGATGCCGATCTGGACAAGGCGGTTGATATCGCCGTCGACGCCAAATTCGCCACGTCGGGCCAAGACTGCCTCGCTGCCAACCGTATCTATGTCCAGCGTCCGATCTACGATCGGTTCTGTGCCGCCTTCGCCAAGCGCATCGAGACGTTGCGGACCGGCAATGGCCTTGCTGATAGCACAGACATCGGCCCGCTGATGCACGAGCGTGCCGTCAAGAAGGTCGAGGAACAGGTCGCCGATGCCATCGCTCACGGCGCGCGCTGCCTCACTGGCGGCAAGCGGCACCTGGCTGGCCCCCTGTTCTACCAGCCGACGCTGCTGGCCGATGTCAGGGACCAAGCGCTGATCATGCGTGAGGAGACGTTTGGTCCGGTGGCCGCCGTGACGCCGTTCGACAGCGAGGCCGAAGTGATCGCCCGCGCCAACGCCACCGAATATGGCCTCGTCGCCTATGTCGTGACCGAGAATGGTGGCCGGCAGCAACGCATGGGCCGCGCCCTCGACTACGGCATGGTCGCCATCAACCGCGTCAAGATCACCGGCGCGCCGATCCCGTTCGGCGGCGTCAAACAATCCGGCATCGGCCGCGAAGGCTCGCGCCACGGACTCGAGGCTTTCACCGATCTCAAATATCTCTGCCTCGATGTAGCTTAAGCTGCACCGGAATCACCCTTTTGTCAGGAGTCAAAAGAATGCTCGACCAGTCCAACGAACTCGCCGCCTGGGATCGCGACCACTTGTTCCATCCCTCGACCCATATGGGCACCCACGCGCGCGGCGAGAGCCCGACGCGCATCATGGCCGGTGGTGAAGGCGTCACTGTGTGGGACAACAATGGCAAGAAGAGCCTCGACGCCTTCGCCGGCCTCTATTGCGTCAATGTCGGCTACGGCCGGCAGAAGATTTCAGACGCCATCGCCGCCCAGGCGAAGAACCTCGCCTACTACCACGCCTATGTCGGCCACGGCACCGAAGCCTCGATCACGCTCGCCAAGATGATCATCGACCGCGCGCCGCAAGGCATGTCGAGGGTCTATTTCGGCCTCTCAGGCTCGGATGCCAACGAAACCAACATCAAACTGATCTGGTACTACAACAACGTGCTCGGCCGGCCGGAGAAGAAGAAGATCATCTCGCGCTGGCGCGGCTATCACGGCTCGGGCGTGATGACGGGATCGCTGACCGGGCTCGACCTGTTCCACAACGCCTTCGACCTGCCGCGCGCACCGATCCTGCACACCGAGGCGCCTTATTATTTCCGCCGCGCCGACCGCTCGATGAGCGAGGAGCAATTTTCGCAGCATTGCGCCGACAAGCTCGAGGAGATGATCCTGGCTGAGGGCCCGGAAACGGTCGCTGCCTTCATCGGCGAGCCGATCCTGGGCACCGGCGGCATCGTGCCGCCGCCGGCCTTCTATTGGGAAAAGATCCAGGCGGTGCTTAAGAAGTACGATGTGCTGCTGGTCGCCGACGAAGTGGTGACGGGCTTCGGCCGGCTGGGCACCATGTTCGGCTCCGACCACTACGGCATCAAGCCGGACCTGATCACCATCGCCAAGGGCCTGACCTCGGCCTATGCGCCGCTGTCGGGCGTCATCGTCGCGGACAAGATGTGGCAGGTGCTGGTTGAAGGCTCCGACAAACTCGGTTCGCTCGGCCATGGCTGGACCTATTCCGCGCATCCGATCTGCGTTGCCGCCGGCGTCGCCAATCTCGAACTGATCGACGAGATGGATCTTGTGACCTATGCCAGCGCGGCCGGCGGCTTTTTCCGCGCCGAACTGGCGAGCGCGGTCGGCGGGCCGCGGAATGTCGGCGACGTCCGCGGCGACGGCATGCTGGCGGCGGTGGAGTTCGTCTCCGACAAGGACGACCGGGTGTTCTTCGACGCTTCGCTCAAGATCGGGCCGCAGGTGGCGACGGCGCTTGCCGCAAGCGGCGTCATCGGCCGCGCCATGCCGCAGGGCGACATTCTGGGCTTTGCGCCGCCGCTCTGCCTGACCCGCGAGGAAGCCGACATCGTCGTGTCGAAGACAGCCGATGCGGTGAAAAACGTGTTTGCCGATCTCTGAGAGTGACTATGAATGCCATGACCAGGACCCTCCCCGCCACCATGGCCGCCGTGCTGCTTACCGGGCACGGCGGACCGGAAAAACTCGTCTACCGCAGCGACGTGAAAGTGCCCTCGCCCGCTCCCGGTGAAGTGCTGGTCAAGGTCAGCGCTTGCGGGATGAACAACACCGATGTCTGGGTGCGCCAGGGCGCCTATGGCACGGAGGAGGACGCTGCCGCCGTGTCGACATGGCGCCGCCAGGGCAACACGCTTGTTTTCCCGCGCATCCAGGGCACGGACACCGTCGGTATCGTCGCCGCTGTCGGCGAAGGAGTGTCGCCGGACCGTATCGGCGAACGGGTGATGGTCGATTTCTCGATCTACAATCGCGACGACGATTCGCTCGCCGACATCGACTATATGGGCCACGGCCGCGACGGTGGTTACGCCGAATATCAGGCCGTGCCGGCCGAGAACGCTCATGTCATCGACACCGACATGAGCGATATCGAACTCGCCACCTTCTGCTGCGCCTACCTGACCGGTGAACAGATGCTGGAGCGCGCCGCGCTCAAGGCCGGCGAGCGCGTGCTGGTCACCGGCGCCTCGGGCGGCGTCGGCTCCGGCATCGTGCAATTGGCACGGGCGCGCGGCGCCATCCCCTATGCCGTCGTCGGCAAGGGCAAGGAGCAGGCGGTGCGCGACATCGGCGCAGAGGCTGTCATCACCCGTGGCGTTGCCGACCTGCCGCATGCCGTGAACGAGGCGACCGGAGGCCAGCCGATCGACGTTGTCGCCGACCTCGTTGGCGGTGCCATCTTCAATGACCTCCTGCGTATTCTCAGGCCCGAGGGCCGCTACACCACGGCTGGCGCAATCGCCGGCCCGGTCGTGCAGCTCGATCTCAGGACCATGTACCTGAAGCAATTGCAGTTGCATGGCTCGAGCCAAGGCACGCGCGCGGATTTCCGCCGCATCGTCGGGCACATCGAGGCGAAAAAGATCCGGCCGCTGGTCGGCGGCGTCTACAAGCTCTCCGATTTCCACCATGCGCAAGCGGATTTCATCGCCAAGGATTTCGTCGGCAAGCTGGTGGTGGTGCCGGATGCCATGTGGGGTTCGGCTATCTGAACGACCGATGTCTCAACCCTGCTGGGCCGCCCGCAGCAGCATGCCGAACAGGTCGCGCGGCTCGTCGGGGTCGGCCAGCATGTCGAGTTCCTGATAGAGGCCGGTCGAGCGCAGTTGATCCCTGACGTAACGCAGTGCCGAAAAATCCTCGATGGCGAAACCGACCGAATCAAACAGCGTGATCTGCCCGGGATCGCGCCGGCCTTGCACGGCGCCTGACATCACCTGCCACAGCTCGGTCACCTTGTGATCTGGTGCAAGCTGCTGGATCTCGCCCTCGATGCGGGTCTGCGGCGGATATTCGACGAAGATGTCGGAGCGCAGCAGGATATCGCGGTGCAGTTCGGTCTTGCCGGGACAGTCGCCACCGACGGCGTTGATGTGCACGCCGGAGCCGACCATGTTGTCGGTGAGGATGGTGGCGTACTGCTTGTCGGCGGTGACGGTGGTGATGATGTCGGCCCCTTCTACCGCCTCTTGCGCGGTGCCGCAGGCGACCATGTCGAAGCCGAGGCCGGCCAGATTGCGGATGCATTTTTCGGTGGCCTTGCGATCGATGTCGTAAAGCCTCAGCCTGTCGACGCCGAGCAGCGCCTTGAAGGCTACCGCCTGGAATTCGGCCTGAGCGCCGTTGCCGATCAGCGCCATGCAGTCGGAGCCAGTCGGCGCCAGGTACTTGGCGGCCAGGGCCGACATCGCCGCCGTGCGCAGCGCGGTCAGGATGGTCATTTCCGACAGCAATACGGGGTAGCCATTGTGGACATCGGCGAGCATGCCGAAGGCGGTCACCGTCTGGCGGCCCTCGCGCATGTTCTTGGGGTGCCCGTTGACATATTTGAAGCCATAGACCTCGCCGTCGCTGGTCGGCATCAGCTCGATGACGCCTTCGGCGCTGTGCGAGGCGACGCGCGGCGTCTTGTCGAACAGTTCCCAGCGGCGGAAATCGTCCTCGATGTAGCCTGAGAGTTCGACGAGGAAGCGCTCGACGCCGATCTTCAGCACCAGCTTCATCATGTGGTCGACGCTGACGAAGGGGACGATGTTGAGATTGGGAATCATTTTTTCTTGTCCTTGCCGCATGCAGCCGGTCAGTCCTGGCGATGCGCGTTGTGCGTCTTCATCATCGTTGCCAGCGCAGGGTCATTTTGCTCCAGCGCCCTGATGGCTCCGCCTGTGTCGTAGAGGCGCTCATCCTGACCCATCTTGAACTTGGCCTCGAGCCGATCGATCGGCAGGTCAAACCCTATGATACCAGGTATGCGCCGCTCCATGCCGCCAGGGCCGAGCTCGCGCATGCGCCAGCGATCCTCGCGATCTTTCTCCAGCACGTCGACAAGCTGCAAGAGATGCCGGGCGGTGGCATGATCGTCGAGCGGAACCGGATGCCCATGGCAATGCACGACAGCAAAATTCCAGGTCGGCGCGCTGTCGCGCACCGGATTGCGCGGATACCAGGACGGCGAGATGTAACCATGCGGACCGTGGAAGATGGCGGCCGTCTCCCTGCCTCCGCTGATCAAGGTGCTGTGCGGATTGGCCCTGGCGAGATGCGAGACCAGCGTTCCGTTTTCACCACGCGCGCGATCGAGCACGAAGGGAAGATGCGAGACGGCAAGGCCCTGCGGTCCCGCTGTCACCACCGTGGCAAAGGCCGCGGCCTCGATCAGGCCGAACACCTCGTCGCGCGACAGCGGCGCAAATTCAGGCTTTGTATACATCAGGTCAGCTTCGCTGAGCGCGAACCGCCGGGATCAGGCCTTGCGGGCGAACCAGCAGTACCGCGATGACCCCCGACAGCACGATGGCATCGCGGTAGGGCGCGATCGCTCCCGGAAGCGTCGCCTGCAACAAAACCTCGATGATGCCGAGCAGAAAACCGCCGGCGACAGCACCGGGCAAGCTGCCGAGCCCGCCGACGACGGCGGCGATGAAGGCCTTCAGCACCGGCGTAAAGCCCATCAGCGGATCGACTGAGGCACGCTGCGCCACCCACAGCATGGCCGCCAGCCCGGCAAGCAGGCCGGAGAGCAGGAAGGCGGTGGCGATGATGCGGCTGGCCGGAATGCCCATCAGGCGCACGACGTCGAAATCTTCCGCCGCGGCGCGCATCGCCGTGCCGGTCACCGAGCGGCAAAGGAAGACTTCCAGCGCAATCAGCGCCAGTGCGGAGACGACGATGGAGATGCTGGGACCGACGCCGATGGTGAAATCGCCGAAGGAGAAGGCGCCGGTCATCCAACCGGGCATGGCGACAGCTTGCGGCCGCGCCGAAATGCCGTTCTGGAATACGACCTTCAACAGGCTGGAGACGGCAAAGCTGGTCAACAGCAGGCTGGTGACGCTGGCGCCGCGCATCGGCCTGAAGGCGATACGCTCCATGGCGACAGCGGCGAGCGCGCCGCAGGAGACGGCGACAAGCACGGCTACCGGGAAGGGAAAGCCGAGCACCAGCGAGGCCAGAAGCGCGTAGCCCGACAGCGTCATCAGCTCGCCATGGGCGAAGTTGATGAGGCCGACGATGGAAAAGACGATCGCCAGCCCGAGCGCCAGCAGCGCATAGACGCCGCCGAGGCTCACCGCATTGATGATCTGCTGCGCGATCATGCTTCTCAAGCTCCCAAATAGGCCTGGCGGACGAGGTCCGAGGAGGCGAGTTCTTTTGCCGTGCCGGCCAGCACCACTTCGCCATTGGCGAGCACGACGGCGCGGTCGGCGATTT
Source organism: Mesorhizobium sp. M0239 (assembly GCF_040321815.1). NCBI lineage: Bacteria > Pseudomonadati > Pseudomonadota > Alphaproteobacteria > Hyphomicrobiales > Phyllobacteriaceae > Mesorhizobium > Mesorhizobium sp. M0239. The sequence continues at coordinate 161,160 of NZ_JAMYSG010000004.1, read as the reverse complement.
CGAGCGCCAGCGCCACATTCTGTTCGACCAGAAGGATGGTCAGGCCCTTGCGGCGCAGTTCGGCGATCAGGTCGAAGACGGTGTCGATCAGTTGCGGGGCAAGGCCGAGCGAGGGCTCGTCGAGCAGGATCATGCGCGGCTTGCCCATCAGCGCGCGGGCGATGGCCAGCATCTGCTGTTCGCCGCCCGACAGATTGCCGCCCTTGACGCGATGGTAGCGGCGCAGGATCGGGAACAACTCCAGCATCTCCTCCTCGCGCAGCCTTGCCTCGGCCGCCGGCTGATGCACCGCGCCGCCGAGACGCAGATTGTCGGCCACCGTCAGGCTGGCGAAGATACGGCGGCCTTCGGGAACCAGCGCGACGCCCTTGCGGGCTATCGCCTCCGGCGCCAGGCCGGTGATGTCGACACCGTCGAAGACCACCTTGCCGGATGCCGCCGGCACCAGCCCGGCGACGGCGCCGAGCGTCGAGCTCTTGCCGGCGCCGTTGGCGCCGACCAGCGCGATGATCTCGCCGCTGCCGACGGTGAGGTCGACGCGGCGTACCGCCTCGACCTCGCCGTACCGGATTTTCAGGGCTTCGACGCTCAGCATGACATCACGGCGCGGGAACGTCGGCAGCGTCGGGGATCAGTGTCTGGACATGCTTGCCCTCGCCGCCCTCGTAGCGCATCAGCGCCACTGGCCGCAACGGCATGCGATCGGTGCCGGCATAGGTGATCTTGCCGGTGATGCCTTCGAAATCCTTGAGGCCGGCGATGGCGTCGCGGATCGCCTTCGGGTCGTCGGAGCCGGCCGTCTTGACCGCCTGGTCGAGGATCAGGCCGATCTCGTAGCCATTGACCTCATAGGTCGATTCCGGTGCGTGGCCGGCATATTTGGTGAAGGCGGCGTTGAAGGCCTCTAGCTTGCTGCCCGGCTCGGCATAGCCGGCCGCGGTGTAGACGACGCCGTCGACCAGCTTGCCGAGCGCCTTGATGGTCGGGGTGCCGATGGCATCGGCGCCATAGACCGGGATGGTGACGCCGGCGCCGCGCAATTGCTGGATGAAGGCCGGGAAATCCGGCTCGTAGGCCGCCGTCATGATCAGGTCGGGCTTGTCGGCCAGGCCCTTGATGTTGGTGATCTCGGCGGAAAAGTCGGGCTGGCCCATGCTGAAGGTGCCGCGGCCGACAATGGCGCCGCCCTTCTTCTCGAACACTTTGCCGAAATATTCCGGCAGATTGGCGGTGTAGGTGGAGTCCGGCGAGGTCAGCAGGAACACCTTCTTCTTGCCTTCGGAGACGGCAAAGTCGGCGACCGCCGTCGCCTGCACATTGTCGGCCGGATAGGTGCCGAACATGACGTCGCCGACCGCGCCGGTCAGCACCGGGGCGGAGCCGCACAGCGTCAGGGTCGGAATGCCGAGCGGCTGGGTGAGCTGGCCGGCGGAAATCGAGGGATCGGCATCGCACGGCGTGATCATGATCTTGGCGCCGGCGTCGATCAGCTCCTGGGCGACGGTGGCGGTCTGCGCGGTATCGGAGCGCGTGTCCTTGATCAAAAGCTTGACGGTGTATTTGCCGCCGAGCCCGCCCTTGGCGTTGAGTTCGTCGAGCGACATGCGCAGGCCGGCAAGTGCCGGCTGGTCGTAAGGGGCAAGGCCGCCGGTCTGCGCGGTCGCGGCACCGATGATGATCTCCTCGGCGCTGGCCGTCGAAATGGCGGCGATGCCGAACACGGCAGCGCACAGGGCGGCGCGATGGAGGCGATAGAGGCTTGGCATGTCGGTTCTCCTTCTGGATTTTTATGATTGGTTGTCGTTGCAGGTCATGCGGTCTGGTTTTCAGCTGTTGCGGTCTTAGCACGCGCCGTGCGGCTGCCGAGATAGGCGGCGATCACGGCGGGGTTCTTCTGGACGTCGCCGGGCGTGCCGTCAGCGATGACGCGGCCATGATCGATGACGACGATGCGCTCGCACAAATTCATCACCAGCCGCATGTCGTGTTCGATCAGCACGACGCCGATGCGGCGCTCCGCGCGAACCGTCGATAGAATCGAGACCAGTTCGGCGGTCTCGACGGCGTTCATGCCGGCGGCCGGCTCGTCGAGCAGCAGGAAGCGTGGCCTCAACACCAGGGCGCGTGCCACTTCGAGCCGGCGGCGCTGGCCATAGGCAAGCCTGGCGGCCGGCTGATCGGCAAATCTCTCCAGCCCCATGCGCGCAAGCTCGCTCATCGCCGCCGCCTCGGCATGGCCGAGATCAGGTTCCACCTGGCGTGCTGCGACAACGACATTTTCGAGCACCGTCATGTGCGGAAAAACGCGGATGTTCTGGAAGGTGCGGGCAACGCCGGAGCGGGCGAAGCGAAAGGCCGAAGCCTGCCGCACCGCGCCGCCGACAGACACCGTGCCGGTGCTTGGCTGGACATCACCGGCCAGCATGTTGAGCAGCGTGGTCTTGCCGGCGCCATTGGGACCGATAATGCCGGTGATGCTGTCTGTCCCGAAGCTCAAACTGACGTCATCGACGGCAACGACGCCGGCATAGCGGCGCGACAGATGGTCGGCGGTGAGCCGGTCACTCTCGACATGCTGCGGAGGTGCCGCCGAAGCCGTCACGGCCTGGCGTCCCGGCCGGCGCAAAAGGTTGAGCTCACGCTCGCCGAACAGACCGGTCGGGCGTCGCCAGATGACCAGGATCATGGCGATGGCCAGCACGCCCTGGGTCAAGCCGAACAGGACAGGCAGATGCAGGCCGAGCACCTCGCCGCCGCCCTCGAAGCGGCGCACCACTTCGACCAAAACGATGGTGACGATGACGCCGGCGAAAGCGCCGAGCGACGAGGTCATGCCGCCGACGATCAGCATGGCGAGCATGGTGAAGCCGAGGTCGAAATAGAAATCGCGCGGCGAAAACGCGCCAAGGAATTGCGCCATCATGGCGCCGGCGGCCATGGCGGCGACGACGCCCGCCACCCAGGCGGCCAGACGCGCCGTGCGCTGGTCGACGCCGACGGCGGCCGCACCACGCTCGTCATTGGCGGCGGCGCGGGTGGCAAGGCCGAAGGAGGTTTCGCGAAACAACCTCGCCGCCACCAGCGCCACCGAAGCGACAGCGGCAGCCGTCCACAGCCCGACCTCGCGCGGCACGCCGTAAAATGGCTGGCTGCCGCGGGTGATTTCGCGTCCGGCGACCAGCAGCGTGTAGACGATGATCAGCATGGCAAGCGTTGCGATCGAAGCGCTCGATCCGGAAAGCCTGAGCAGCGGCGTGCCGGTCAACAGGCCGACGATGACCGCGAGAGCAAGGACGACGGCCAGCGCCGCGACAAAGGAGAGTTGATGGCCTGCGAGGAATTGCGGCAGGTCGCGCAGCGCCGTTCGCTGCAATGCGGTCGGCATGGTGAGGATGCCCGTAGCGTAGGCGCCGAGGCCGACAAAGGCGGCCTGGCCGAACGAGACGATGCCGCTGTTGCCGGAGAATATCTGCAGGCCAAGCACCGCCGTCAGCATGATCGCTGCATAGGTGACCACACGTTGCATGGCGGCGCTGCCGAAGACAAAGGCGGCAAGCGCCACCAGCAGCAGCACCGCGACCATGCACAGGGCATCGGCGGTGGCGTTGCGAAACGCGGCCGGCATGAGGCCGCGTGAGTTGCTCTCGCTCATCGTCGGCGACGCCATCACGCGGCCCTGAAGCGATCGGGCGAAAACGGCGCCAGGATCGGCTGTGCTCCCTCGGTGACCAGCCTGGCCACGGCCTCGCCGACGGCTGGACCGGTCTTAAAGCCGTGGCCGGAGGATCCGGCAGAAACGACCAGCCCTTCGACCCCAGGCATGGCGCCGATGACAGGCAGATCGTCGGGGCTCATGTCGTAGAGCCCGGCATAGCCGGGGCGGATGCCAAGTTCGGCCATGGCCGGCAAGCGGGTGGCGAAGGTCTCCAGGATCTCGACCGATTCAGCTTCCTCGACACCTTCCATGTAGTTGTCGGGATTTTCGACAAGGCGCGGACGGCCTGCATGCTCATGGCGCAGGCCGGTGCCGCCGCCGGCCCAGGTGCCGGCCAGGATGACGCCGTCATTGTCGGGCCGTGCATAGTTGCAGGAAATGTCGTCGCACCAGGCGAACGGCATGACCTGCCTTGCCTTGCCGGCAGCGTCCAGCACGGCCATCGGATGGCGCTCGACATGCAGCGGCAGATCGAGGCCCACTGTCGCCAGCAGCCGGCGCGTCCATGGCCCGGCGGCCAGGACGACGGTACCGGCTTCCAGCACCGTTCCATCGGTCAAGGTGACGCCGGTGATGCGGTCGCCCTGCCGCTGGAGGCTCTCGACCAACGTGTTCTGCATGATCCCAGCACCGTTGGCGCGGGCGGCACGGGCGATGGCGTTGGTGGCGCCGAAGGCATCGGCGTAGCCATATTCCGGCTCCCACAGCGCCATTGCGACATTGTCCAGGACAAAGCCGGGTGCCGCGTCGGCAAAGGCCTGCGGCGACAATGTCTCGATGCGCGCGCCCTCGCCGCGGATGCGTTCGGCTGCCGCCGTCCAACTCACCTTGTTGTCGTTGCCGCAGACCCACATCATGCCGATTTCGGTGACAAAGGATCCTTCGCCCGCGATTTCCGGCAGCGACACCAGGATCTCTCGGCCACGGATGGACAGCTGCGACAGTTCCGGCATCAGGTAGAAGGCGTGCAGCAGCGCCGACGATTTGCCCGACGGGCCGCCGGCGGGGTGGGTCTGCTCGACCAACGTGACCTTCACACCGGCCTTGGCCAGATGATAGGCGGCGCTCGATCCGACAATACCGGCACCGACGACGATGACGTCGCTTCCGTTTCGCATGGCTGTTCCCCACAGTCTCTTGGCTGCTTTCCGACAAGGTAGGGCCAGCGATCACACAATGTCAACATCTCTTCATTGTTGACCAAGATTTAAATCTCTGTAATAAACTCGACAAAACAAGAGAACATGGATTTCGGGGAGGCCCATGGCGATACGCGATGTTCTGATGCGCGGGGATCTTGCGCTGACGCCGTCGGAAGAGAAGATCGTCCGGCTGCTGTTGACGGACTATCCGACCTCCGGCCTCGGCACCGCTTCGTCGCTTGCGCGGCGCGCTGGCGTCAGCGATCCGACCGTGGTGAGGCTGGTCGTAAAACTCGGCTATGAAGGGTTTCCGGATTTCCAGGCGAAGCTTCTGGCCGAAGTCGAGGCAAGACTGCACTCGCCGCTGCTGATGATGGAGGCCAAGCGGCAGAGCGGTTCCAACGACAGCGCCGTGCTGGCCTATCTCGATAGCGTCACCACGGCCTTGCAGAAAGCCACCGCCGCGACACCCATCCAGACATACGAACGGGCGGCCCGCCTGCTGATGGAGGTCAAGGGCGAGGTCGTGCTGGTTGGCGGCCGGTTCAGCCGCCACATCGCCGGCATGCTGGCCGGCTATCTCGTGCAGTTTCGCTCCGGGGTTCGCGATCTTGGTGTGCTCTCCCCGCAGACCTTCGACACGCTCGCCGACCTCGACCGCCGCGACGTGCTCGTCGTGTTCGACTATCGCCGCTATCAGCTTGATGTGATGGCCTATGCGAGCCAAGCGGCGGCGCTCAATGTGCGCATCGTCCTGTTCACCGACCAATGGCTGTCGCCGATATCAGATCTCGCCGAAGTCACCATCGTCAGCCCGCTCGAAGTCGCCTCGCCCTACGACACGCTGGCGCCGGCGATCGCCCAGATGGAGGCGCTGGTCGCCCATATCGTTTCGACGCTGGGCGACGAGGCCCGCGCCCGCATCGAGCGGCTCGAAAGGGTGCGACATGCCAATGCCGTGACGCTCGACAGCGACCCGCAAGAGAACGGCGCGCGCAAGATACCCGGACCCCGCAAGACGCCGGGACCCAAATCAGCAAAGCAGGACGACAAAGCATGACCCAGGCCCTACCCAAACGAGACGAAGCCTTCCGTGCCGGCGAAACGGCACTGCTGCTCGTCGACATGCAGCGCATCTGGCTGGAGCCGGGCGCCGATCCGTCGCATCCGGAGCGTGGCCCCGATCACTATTTCTACCGGCAGACATCCTCGCGGACGATCCCCAACCAGGAGCGCCTGCTGGCCGCGGCGCGGGCCAATGGCGTCGAGGTGCTGCACACCATCATCCAGAGCCTGACCGAAGACGGCCGCGACCGCTCGCTCGACCACAAGCTGACGCCGATCCATATTGCACCCAGCCTCCCCGAGGGACTGCCGGTGGCATCGCTGGCGCCGGTTGGCGACGAGATCATGCTGCCGAAGACGTCGTCGGGCATCTTCAATTCGACCAATGTCGACTATCTCCTCAAGAACCTCGGCATCCGCTATCTCGTCGTGGTCGGCGTGCTGACCGATCAATGCGTCGACATGGCGGTGCGCGACGGCGCCGACCGCGGCTATCTCGTCACCTGCGTATCGGATGCTTGCGCCACCATCACCCAGGAACGCCACGACATCGCGCTCAAGGCCTTCGGCGGCTACTGCTGGGTGGCCGACACCGACACGGTCGTCGACCGCTTCAACGCTTTGGGAAAACCGGCATGACATCGACCGTCGAGCCTCTGGTTGCCGTCGTCACCACGGATCTCTCCGCCGTCACGCGGGGCCGTTTCGTTGCCGAAAGCAAGTTGCAGAAGACCGCCACGACCGGGGTCGGCTGGCTGCAGGCCAATCTGTCGCTGACGCCGTTCAACTCGATCGTCGATCCCAACCCCTGGGGCTCGTCGGGCGACCTGCGGCTGATCCCCGATCTCAAGGCGCGCTTTCGCACGACACGCACCGGATCGGCGACGCCGTTCGACATGGTCGCCGGCGACATCGTCGAGCTCGACGGCAGCCCATGGCTCGGCTGCACCCGCACGATGCTCAAAGAGGCGTCGGCCGATTTGAAAGCCGCGACCGGCCTGTCGGTCATCGCCGCCTTCGAGCATGAATTCAACGTCGCCGACGGCGGCTTCGCGCCGGCGCATTCGATGTCTTTCGCCGCGCTCAGGCGAACCGACCCCTTCGCGCCCAACCTGATGGCGGCGCTGGAGGAGGCCGGCGTCGCACCCGAAGTGGTCATCGCCGAATTCGGCGACGAGCAGTTCGAGGTGACGCACGAGCCGGCGGACGCGCTGACGGCAGCCGACCGCGCCGTCGCCATCCGCGAAATCACGCGCGAACTGGCGCGCAATGCCGGCTGGCGTGCGAGCTTCGCGCCCAAAACCGCGCCAACTGCCGTCGGCAACGGCGTCCACATCCATTTCAGCTTCGTCGACGAGGCCGGCAAGCCGGTGACATACGATCCGGCACTGGCGGGCGGCCTTTCCGCCAAAGCCGGCGCCTTCTGTGCCGGCGTGCTGCGCCATCTGCCTGGAATGACCGCGATGACGGCGTCGAGCGTGTCGTCCTTCTACCGGCTGAAGCCGCACAGCTGGAGTTCGTCCTATACCTGGCTCGCCGACCGCGACCGCGAGGCGTCGCTGCGCATCTGCCCGACAGTGACGATGGGGGGGCGCGATCCGGCGCGGCAGTACAATATCGAGTACCGGGCGGCGGACGCCACCGGCAATCCCTATCTGTCGCTGGCGGCGATTATCCGCGCCGGGCTGGAAGGGCTGAAGGCGGGCCTGCCGTCGCCACCTTTGGTCACCGGCGACCCGACGCTGATGAGCGAGGCGGAGCGCGCAAGTCTCGGTCTAGTGCGCCTGCCCGAAACCCTGCCCGCGGCACTGGACGCGTTGCTGGCCGACGGCACCGTGACGGGATGGTTCGCGCCTGTCTTCATCGACACTTTCGTCGGCCTCAAACGACATGAAGCCGAGCGTCTTGCCGGTCTCGATCCGGCCTCCATCTGCGATCTCTACCGGACGCTCTATTGATGACCGCACGGACCGAAAAAGATTGGCCGGAGGCCGTCGAGGTCCTCAACGAGCACGGCCGTTCCGATATCGTGCTGTTGTGCGAGCATGCCTCCAACCACATGCCGGCCGAGTATCGACAGCTCGGCCTCGATGCCAATCATCTGCAGCGCCACATCGCCTGGGATATCGGCGCCGCCGAGGTGACCCGCCTGCTGTCCGCGAAGCTCGATTCACCAGCTTTCCTCAGCGGCTACTCCCGGCTGCTGATCGACCTCAACCGGCCGCTCAATACCCAGGGCAGCATTCCGGTGCTGTCGGAAGATACCGGCATTCCCGGCAATGTCGGCATCGACGCGACGGAGCGGACCCGGCGTGCCGAGATCATCTTTTCGCCGTTTCATGACCGGGTGACCGCGCATCTCGACTGCCGGGCACAGGCAGGCCGGCGGACGCGGATCGTGACGATCCATTCCTTCACGCCGGTCTTCCTCGGTGTCAGCAGACCCTGGCATGCCGGCGTGCTGCACGACCAAGCAAGAGATCTCGCCGAAGCGATCCTTTCGGGCCTGCGCACCGACGCCGGGCTCAATGTCGCGGCCAACGTGCCCTATGTGATCAGCCGTGACGCCGACTACGCCGTGCCCATCCATGGCGATGATCGCGGCATCGCCGCCGTCCTCATCGAGATCCGGCAGGACCTTTTGTCGACACGGCGCGGCATCGAGGAATGGGCGGACCGGCTGGCGGCGGCACTGCCGGCACAGAAGGCGGAGAAAGTGTCGTGAGCAATCTCAGCTTGCGCGAACGTGACGCCGCGACCATCGCCCAGATCGGCAAGCTGCGTTTCTCGCCGCTCAGCGTCATCGGCGGCCGGGGCAACCGGCTGATCGAGGAAGACGGCCGCTCCTTGCTCGACCTGTCGGGATCGGCCGGTCCGGCGGTGCTCGGCTACGGCCATCCGGCCATCGTCGAAGCGGTCGAGACGTCGATCCGCGACATGGCCGGCGCCAGCCTGCTGCTCTACCCGAACGAGCCCGCCGTATCGCTGGCGGAGCGGCTGCTGGCGATTACGCCCGGAGAAGGCGAACGGCGCGTCTGGTTCGGCCATTCCGGGTCGGATGCCAACGACTGCGCGGTGCGCGTGCTGCAGGCGGCCACCGGCCGTTCGCGCTTCATCTCGTTCATCGGCTCCTATCACGGAAATCTCTCCGGCTCGATGGGCATCAGCGGCCATACCGCCATGACCCACACGCTACCCCGGCCGGGCGTGCTTCTGCTGCCTTATCCCGATCCGTTCCGACCGAATTTCAGCAGCGACGACGTGCTTGCGCTGCTCGACTACCAGTTCGAGACCACCTGCCCGCCGCATCAGGTCGCGGCGGTGTTCATCGAGCCGTTGATGTCGGATGGCGGGCTGATCGTGCCGCCGCCTGGCTTTCTCAAGGCATTGCAGGAGCGTTGCCGCAGGCACGGCATCAAGATTGTCGTCGACGAGGTCAAGGTCGGGCTCGCTCGCAGCGGCATGATGCACTGCTTCCAGCATGAAGGACTGACGCCGGACCTCGTCGTCTTCGGCAAAGGCATCGGCGGTGGCTTGCCGTTGTCGGCCGTGATCGGCCCTAAGGAGATCATGGACCATGCGCCGGCCTTCGCGCTGCAGACAACCGCCGGCAATCCGGTGGCGACATCGGCCGGAACGCGGTGCTGAAGACGATCGAGACGGACGGCCTGGTCGAGCGCTCGGCGCGGATCGGCATGCTGTTTTCCGACGCGCTGCGAGCCCTTGCCGCCAGGCATGAGATCATCGGTGATGTGCGCGGGCGCGGCCTTGCCATCGGCGTCGAACTGGTCAAGGGCCGCACGACACGTGAGCCGGTTGCGGCGGCGACCACGGCCAAGATCATCTATCGCGGCTATGAGCTGGGTGCAGCCTTCACCTATGTCGGGTTGAAGGCCAATGTGCTGGAGTTCATGCCACCGCTGACGCTGACGGAAGACGAAGTGGCGGAGGGCGTGGCGATCGTCGACCAGGCGATCGCCGACGTCAACGCCGGCGAGGTCTCGGACGCGGACGTCGCCTCCTTCATGATGTGGTGAACAGAAAGGCGCGGCCACGGCTGCGGCAGAAATTGCCTAGAGCAGTTCACCGTTTCACGGAAACGGCGACCCGCTCTAACTCCTTGTTTTTACGCAATCCGGACGGAAAAGCGTTTCACACTTTTCCTGAAATTGCTCGAGGCAGCCCCGACTGATTGTTGCGCAGCAACTATTCCGCGATACGCACGATCAGCTTGCCGAAATTCCTGCCTTCGAGAAGGCCAAGAAAGGCCTGTGGCGCATTTTCGATGCCATCCACGATATCTTCCCTGTATCGAACCCGGCCGGATGCTATCCAGTCGGCCATCTCGCGGTAGAAGGCCGGGCGCTGGTCGACAAATTCGCGCTGGATGAAACCCCTGATCGTCAGGCTGCGGTGCAGCACTTGCTGCATCAATGTCGGCAACCGGTCGGTGCCGGCATCCGCGATGACGTTGTACTGCGCGATCAGCCCGCAGACCGGCACACGCGCAAACTCGTTCAGCAGCGGAAACACCGCGTCCCAGACAGGACCGCCGACATTCTCGAAATAGATGTCGATGCCGCCGGGGCAAGCTGCCTTCAATTGCTCGGCAAAATCGTCGGCCCGGTGATCGACGACCGCGTCAAAGCCCAGCTCGTCTCGCACGAAGGCGCACTTTTCGGCACCGCCGGCAATGCCGACGGCACGCGCTCCCTTGATGCGCGCGATCTGGCCGACGGCCGACCCGACCGCACCGCTGGCGGCCGCCACGACGACCGTTTCGCCAGGCTTCGGCTGTCCGATGGTGAGCAGACCGGCATAGGCCGTGAAGCCCGGCATTCCGAGCACACCCAGTGCGGTCGTGATGGGCGCCGCCGCGGGATCGAGCTTGCGCAGCCCGACACCGTCGGACAGGGCGAAACTCTGCCATCCGGAGTGGGACAGGACGATGTCGCCTTCAGCAAACTCCGGATGGCGAGAGATCATCACACGCGCGACGGTGCCGCCCTCCATCACACCGTCGACATCGACCGGCCTGGCATAGGATCTGGTGGCGTTCATACGACCGCGCATATAGGGATCGAGCGACAGATAAAGAATCTGCAACAGCAGTTCGCGCTCTCCCGGCTGGTCAAGGTCGACCGTCTCGATGCGGAAATGATCCGGCTTCGGCCGGCCTTGCGGTCGCGCCGCGAGCACGATGCGGGTGTTGGACTGGATTGACATGGAGACCTCTCCGCGAAGGATGTTCTACTCGAAAAACCGGTTGGGCGGCCGCTTCAGGCCGAGATTCTCGCGCAGTGTCGACCCCTCATATTGCCGCCTGAAGATGCCTCGCCGTTGCAATTCCGGCACCACTTTCTCGGCAAAATCATCGAGCCCTGCCGGCAGGTAGGGAAACATGATGTTGAACCCGTCGGAGCCCTCGGCAACCAGCCATTCCTCCATCTCGTCGGCGATTGTTTCAGGCGTGCCGACAAAAGCAAGCCCGGAATAGCCGCCCAGCCTTTGCGCAAGCTGCCTAACGGTCAGGTTCTCCTCGCGCGCCAGTTCGATGACGCGCTCGCGGCCACTCTTCGAGGCATTGGTCTCGGGGATTTCGGGCAAGGGCGCGTCGGGATCAAAACCGGACGCATCATGTCCGATCGCGATCGACAGCGAGGCGATGCCGCTCTCGTAATAGACGAGGCTGTCGAGCTTGGCCCGTTTGGCCTGCGCGTCCTCGACGCTGTCGCCGACCACGACAAAGGCACCGGGCAGGATTTTGATGTCGTCGCGCGAGCGGCCAAGTTTCTCCGCACGGCCTTTGACGTCGGCGAAGAAACGCTGCCCCGAGGCGAGATCGGCATGGGCGGCGAAAATGACTTCCGCCGTTTCGGCAGCCAGCTGTCGCCCCGCCTCCGAGGCGCCGGCCTGGACGATGACCGGCCAGCCTTGGATAGGCCGCGCAATGTTGAGCGGACCGCGCACCGAAAGATGCTCGCCCTTATGGTCAAGCACATGCAGCTTTGCGGGGTCGAAATAGAGCCCGCTTTCGGCGTCGCGGATGAATGCATCGTCGGCGAAGCTGTCCCACAGGCCGGTGACGACATCGTAGAATTCCCGTGCCCGCCGATAACGCTCATCATGCTCGACATGCTCGTCGAGGCCGAAGTTCAGCGCCGCGTCAGGGTTGGACGTGGTGACGATGTTCCAGCCGGCGCGTCCGCCGCTGATATGGTCCAGCGAGGCGAAGCGGCGGGCAACATGATAGGGCGCGTCGAACGTCGTCGATGCGGTAGCGACCAGCCCGATATGGTCGGTGACGGCGGCGAGCGCCGACAGCAGCGTGAATGGCTCGAACGACGTGACAGTGTGGCTGCGCCGCAGCGCCTCGATCGGCATGTTGAGAACGGCCAGATGGTCGGCCATGAAGAACGCGTCGAATTTCGCCGCCTCCAGCGTCTGGGCGAAGCGTTTCAGATGCGCGAAATTGAAATTGGCATCGGGATAGGCGCCCGGGTAACGCCAGGCGCCGGTGTGCAGACTGACGGGGCGCATGAAGGCGCCGAGGCGCAATTGTTTTCGTGTCATGTGGCGGATATCTCGGACGTTGGAGATTGAACAAATCTCGACGAGGATCGACCTCCATCAAGGCACGGGGAAGGTATTGCGTTCCCCCGCCACGCGCTTCCGCAGCATTCGCTTCCCCGCCGCCAGCGCAAAATGGCACAGCGCTCCGCCGGCGAGCTTTATGGGCTCAGTGTCGCTGCGACCGGCGCAGATATGTCTCCAGCCAGAGGCTGTAGCGTGAGCCGCCGAAGCACAGCACGAAATAGATCAGCGCAGCGAACAGATAAGCCTCGTCGTAGTAGCCGAGCCACTGCGGATCGGCCGCCGAGGATCGGGCCGCATTGAGCAGGTCGAAAATGCCGATGACGGCAAGCAGCGATGTCGCCAGCAGGAAGCCGATCGCCAGATTGACCATGCCGGGAATGACCAGACGCAGCGCCTGCGGCAGGACAACGAGCTGCATCGTGCGCCAATAGCCGAGGCCAAGCGCGGTCGCGGCCTCGTGCTGGCCCGCCGGTATTGCCTGGAGGCCGGCACGAACGACCTCGGCGACATAGGCCGACCAGAACAGCGTGATCATGATCATCGCCCGGACATTCTTGTCGATCAGCTGGCCATTCGGAATGGCCATTGGCAGGATGAGCATCGCCACATAGAGGATGGCCACCATCGGCGTGCCACGCATCAGTTCGATAAAGGCGATCGCAAGCGTGCGCAGGCCGCCCATGCCGGAACGCCGCGCCAGGGCGAGCAGGATCGCCAGCGGCGTCGCCAGTCCGAAGCAGACCGACCATACGAACAGCGTAACGGCCAGCCCGCCCCACTGGTTCGATGGGACGGCGGGAGGCACCAGCGTGCCGGACATCAGGATCCAGCTGGCGACGACGACGACAGGCCAGGCGACGAGCAATCCCTTGCGCCAAAATCGCGGCTGAGCGGTGATGACGAGGAGCCCCAGCAGCAGCACCATGACGACGAGCGGGCGCCATTGCAGCGCCGGCGGATAGAAGGCGAACAGGATGAAGCGGAATTTCGCCCCCACGAACGCCCAGCATGCGCCGTTGGCGAGTGCACAGTCGGCTGAGGTTCCGGTCCATGTCGCGTCGAATACGCCCCAGCGCAGCAGTGGCGGTACGATCCAGCCCAGCAACGCCACCGTAACCAGGGTGATGACTGAATTGAGCGGGGTGCCGAAAAGCCCGATCTTCAACGTCCGCAGCGTTGCCGACGATCGCCACGGTCGTAGGTAAACAGCGTCGGAGATGCTCATGTCCTCGCAATTCCTCTGAGAGCGACACGCCGGTTGTAGTGGTTCATGGCGGCCGATACGGACAGGTTGATCGCCAGATAGATGCCTATCAGCAGTGTCAGCGCTTCCAGCGACTGCCCGGTCGTGTTGGCGGTGGTGTTGATGATGCTGACGAGATCAGGGTAGCCGATGGCAACCGCAAGGCTGGAATCCTTGGTCAGGTCCAGGTAGCTGGACGTTGTCAGCGGCGTGATGACGCGCAAGGCCTGCGGCAGCACGACGAGCCGCATGATCTGGCCGCTGTGCAGGCCAAGCGCCCGGGACGCTTCCCATTGGCCACGGTCGACCGACTGGATGCCGGCTCGCACGATCTCGGCGATTGCCGCCGAAAACTTGACCACCAGGCCCGTCAACAGTGCCGTGAATTCCGGCGTCAGATTGTAGCCGCCGCGAATGTTGAAGCCAGCCAGCGCCGGTATCTCCCAGCTCGCACCGGCTCCGGTTAGAGGAAAGGTCAGCACAACGCCAGCCAGCAGCCCCGCGGTTGCGATGCCCAGCCGCCTGGCAGGCAAGCTGCCCTCGCGCCGCGCCCTCCAAAGGAAAGCCATATAGGCCAAGGCGAGGCCGACAAGCAGCCAGAGCGTCGGCGCCGACACACCATGAAAGGCGAGCCCGGGAACGAACACGCCCCGGTTGGTGAGGAAGAAACTGCCGAAGACCGAGAGCGCCTGGCGTGGCGAGGGAAACGATTTTGCCAGCGAAATCCAGAAGAACAGCTGAAGCAGAAGCGGCGTGTTGCGGACGATCTCGACATACCAGCGCACGAGCGCGGCCAGCAACAGATTGCCTGAGAGGCCGGCAACACCGAGAGCAACGCCGAGGATCGTGGCGAGCAGACATCCAAGCGCTGCCACCGTCAGCGTGTTCAGAAGACCGGCCAGGATCGCGCGCGCATAGGGGTCGCCCGCCCTGAAGGCGATCGGCGCCTCGCCGATCTCGAAATTCGCCGGCCTGCCGAGGAAGTCGAACCCCGGCGTGATGCCGATGCGCGCCATGGTCGCGGCGGTGTTGTGGCCGAGCAGCCAGAACAGGGCGATGACAGCCGCGATCACCGCGATCTGGGTCAGCGGCCAGTCGCCCCACCACCTGGACAACTTGCGTAACATGCCGGGTCCGTCTGGACCCGGCACGGTTTCGTCCGTCAATGACATTGGCTGAAGGGTCTCAGCGGAACGGCGGTGAGTACAGCAGACCACCGTTGGTCCACAGGCTGTTGTAGCCGCGCTCCCAACCGAGCGGTTTCAGGTTCCGGTCATAGATTTCGCCGTAATTGCCGACAGTCTTGACGATATTATAGGCCCATTTCGGATCGAGGCCGATCGCCTGGGCGAGCGACGGGTCGACGCCGAGAAAGCGCTGGATGGCCGGATCCGGCGATTTCAGGAACTCGTCGACATTCTTGCTGGTGATGCCCCATTCCTCGGCCTGGATGGTTGCGTTGACCGTCCAGTT
This sequence comes from Mesorhizobium sp. M0239, assembly GCF_040321815.1. Taxonomy (NCBI): domain Bacteria; kingdom Pseudomonadati; phylum Pseudomonadota; class Alphaproteobacteria; order Hyphomicrobiales; family Phyllobacteriaceae; genus Mesorhizobium; species Mesorhizobium sp. M0239. The sequence continues at coordinate 145,925 of NZ_JAMYSG010000004.1, read as the reverse complement.
GACGATTTCGAGCCAGCGGTCGTCGCCACCGGCGATTGCCGGTGCGAGCGGCTCCTTCGACAGCCGCTCGGGCAGGATAATGTAGTCATCGGGCTTCTTCAGCTGGGTGCGCTTGCCAACGAGATCGGACGAGTCCTGCGTGATGGCGTCGACGCGCCCTGTCTCCAGTGCGTTGATGAATTCGCCGGTATCCTCGATCGTCACCGGTGTGAACTTCTTGCCGGTCTTGCGGAAGAAATCGGCGATGTTCAACTCGCCGGTCGTACCGCTCTGAACGCCGATCGTGGCACCGTCCAGGTCGGCAGCCTTGGTGACGCCGAGGTCCTTGCGCACAAGGATGCCCTGGCCGTCGTAGAAAACCGTCGGACCGAAATGGAAGCCGAGCTGGAAGGCACGCGTGATCGTTACCGTCACGCCCGACAGCAGAATGTCGAACTCACCGGCCTGGAGCGCCGGCAGGCGCTGCTGCGGCGAAGAGTTGGTGAACTCCACCTTGTCCGGGTCGCCAAAGACAGTGATCGCCAGGGCGCGTCCATAGTCGGCGAAGAAGCCTTGCCAGCGACCGTTGCTGTCCGGCGAGAAGAAACCGGGTGTCGTGCCGACACCGACCTTGATGGAGCCACGCTCCTTGATCTTGTCGAGCGTCGGGCCCGCATAGGTCGCGGTCGAAAACAATCCCGCCACCACCAGCGTCGTCGCCAGTGCCGTCCTCCAACCGGCGCCAAGCCGCATTGCAATCGTCATGTCAGTCAACTCCTGAGGTTCATTGTTGTCAGCCGATCGCGGAACGTCCCCCGCTCTGTTCGACTGCCCCGAAGTTAACTCTATAATTTTTGTAGACTAAGGAACGGCAATCCAATTTTCTGCCTGTCCGGAAAGCAGATTGCTTCGAAAATGCCCATTGGCGGCGAATGCGAACCTGCACCGTTCCCGAATGTGTTCCCTCGCGAAAGACACGTTCCAGCGCGGCTGAAGAAGAATATCCCGGGACAAAAAAATGGCCGGGCTCGAATACGGCCCGGCCAAAAGAAGGTTAAACCTTCAGAGGGGAACACCGTTCAGCGGAATGGGAGGAAACCGCCGAACGATTTTACCTGTTTGAGCCTATTTTGGTTACTTGGCGACGAATGGAATTCCAAAAATATACAAATGAGCAAAAATTCGTGCTCAGCAGCCGTTACGAGCCCGCGGTTCCGGTCTGGAGGAGATCAGCGTAGTGGCGGCGTGCCACGTCGGGATGTGAACGCAGCCGGCTTTTGAGCACGTTGGTTCCGACATCGCGGAACAACGGGTTGTCGGGATCGCTTGCCGGTCCGCGCGCCTGCGCCGCCAGTTCCTCGGAAAGGCCGAGAAGCGGGATGGTCGCATCGAGCCGCGCGCTGAAGAAGAACGGGACGGAAATCCGCTCGACGCCGGCAGGCGGCGTCACGACGCGGTGCACGGTGGCCCGCAGATAGCCATTCGATGCCAGTTCGAGCAGTTCGCCGATGTTGACGACCAGCGTTCCCGCCAGCGGATCCACATTCACCCAGCTTCCGTCATATTCGACCTGCAGCCCCTTGTTGTCGTCCTGCAGCAGCAGGGTCAGGAAACCGCCATCCTTGTGCGCGCCGACGCCCTGGTCGCCTTCGGTCGCGTCACGGCCGGGATAACGGACGATCTTCATGCGATGGTTGGGCGAGTCCCGGTAGATCGCGTCGAAGGCATCCTCCGGCTGGTCAAGCGACAGCGCGAAGGCCTTCAGCAGCCGAATCGCCACCGCGGTCGCCTTGGCCTGCCATGCAAGCAGTGCCGGCTTGAGCTCCGGCAATGCAGACGGCCACTGGTTCGGTCCCTGCAACCTTGTCCATGGTGCAATTCCAGGTCCCTGCGCTATGGGCTGGCGCTCGACGCCTAAATCGAGTTGCTCACGCCAATCGGCCGCGCCCCTGGTCAGTTCGCCACCGGCGCGGGTGTAGCCGCGGAACTGCTGGGATTTGACCATTTCGATCGCCAGCTTGTCGGCCTCCGGCAGCGCGAAGAACCGGCGCGAGGCATCGAGCACGTCGTCGATCTCCGAGGCGGAAATTCCGTGGCCGCTGAGGTAGAAGAAGCCAACGTCTCGCGCCGCCGTGCGCAGGTCCAGGAGAAAGGTACGATATTCGGAGGCACCTTGTTCGAGACGGCTCAGATCGAGCACCGGCACAATTCTGGGCATGGTCAGGTTCCTTCTTTTTTCTGCTTTGGATTTTGCATGGAGCTCCCCCACAGAAGCGCGAAGCTGGAAATGATCGCTCCGGCCCACAACAGTTCGGGCGAATAGCGCCGGATGCCGAGGAAATGCCAAGTCTTGCACAACGACATGGCAAGCGAGCAGCGGTCAGACGTCTGCAGCAGACATGGCAGGGTGCGCTCGATTGGAAATCCGGTGTTCGACATGACCTGTGCGTAGACGATCGCCCACCAGACGAGAGCAATGAGCGTCAGGACAATTCCCGCCGCTTCCAGCCAGCGCGGCGAAAACAGTTTTCTGACCGATGCCGACGTATTTTCGGTCATGCCGAGAACCCGAGAATCTCGAGGATGTGCTGGCGTTGGGCTACGATGCGCGGATCGTCACGCCGCCGGGGGTAGGGCAGATCGACCGCGACCTCGGCCTTGATGCGTGCCGGGCGCTCGGTCAGCACGATGACGCGCCCGGACAACAGCAGCGCCTCTTCGACATCGTGGGTGACCAGAATGACCGTGTATTCGGCCTGCCGCCAGAGCGCCAAAAGCTCCTCCTGCATGGTCAGCCGGGTGAGTGAGTCCAGCCGGCCCAGCGGCTCATCGAGCAACAGCAGGCGCGGGTCGTTGATCAGGGCACGCGCCAGCGCGGCGCGTTGCGCCATGCCGCCGGACAGCTGGTGCGGAAAGGCGGAGGCGAAAGCCTCGAGCTTGACCAGGCGAAGCGCACCATCGATCCGCTTCTGACTGCCAGGCAGGACGCCGCGCGCTTCCGGCCCGATGGCGACATTGTCGCGAACGGTCCGCCACGGAAACAGCGTCGGGTCCTGAAACACCAGGACGCGCGACGGATCCGGTCTGGCGACGATTGTCCCGTTTGCCAGCACCTCACCGCTGCTTGGCCGTTCCAGCCCTGCCGCCAGCCGCAGCAGGGTCGACTTGCCGCAGCCGGACGGACCGAGCAGCGCCACGAACTCGCCTGGCGCCACGGCCAGGTCGATCTGGCGCAGCACCGGCAAGGGTTGCCCATCCAGATCGTACTGATGCGAGACGCCGAGAAAGTCGACGGAAAGACCGGCAGAGTTATCGACCGCGACGCGAGTGGTGCCGAAGGCTACCATTGTACGACACCCTTCTGCCAAACGAGCAGCCGGTCGCGCGCGACGAACAGCAGCTTGACCAGACCCGAGCAGAGCAATGCCATGACGATCAGCATCGCGTAGACGTTGGCGTAGGCCGAATAGGCCGTCTGGAACTGCAGATACCAGCCCAGACCGTATTTCGCGCCGAGCATTTCGGCGACCACCAGCACGGCAAAGGAATAATACAGCCCCATGAACAGGCCGACGAAGACATGCGGCAGAGCGGCCGGTATCGCCACGCGAAGAACCAGATAGCGGCTGCTGGCGCCAAGCGTACGCGCCACGTCGTAGAAGGAGCGGTTGACCGAGTTGACGCCCGACGCGGTCAGGATCGCGACCGGTATGCCGGATGCAAGCGCGACCAGGAACAGGCTCGCCTGGAACGTCGTCGGGAACAGGAAGAAGGTTGCCGGGATCCAGGCGCTCGCCGGCACGGGGCCGATCAGCTTCAGCACCGGCATGCCCCAATAGGCGAAGTTTTTGGACCAGCCTAGCGCCACGCCGCCAATGAAGCCGACAATGATGCCGCTGAAGAAGCCGATGGTCCACAGCCGCGCGGTGTAAGCGATGCAGATGAGGATGCGTTGCCAGTCGACGATATAGACATGCAGGAGGCCGTGCGGCGGCGTGAAGAATGGTTTCGGCATCCAGCCGAGCTTGGCGGTGATCAACTCCCAGACCGCGAACCAAAGGCCCAGCACAATCAGCCATGGACCGTAGTGCATCAGCCCGCGGCCAAATCCGCCAAGCTTTTCGACGCTGAATGCAAGACCGGCCAGGATCATCGCTCCGGCGACCAGCAGGGCGACGAAGACATCGCGGCTACCCCACGGAACGACATCGGGGAAGGCAATCGTGACAATGGCAGCGAGCAGCCAAGCCGAGGCGGCATAGAGCCCGTGCTTCCACACCGGCCCGGCAGAAGCGGAAGAAACACTCTTTTCGCCTGCGTCCTCGTCGATCGCTGCGCTCATCACCGCAACCGTCAGGCCAGAATGTCGACCGTCACCCGCTGCGCGAGTTCCGCCGGGTCGGTGGTGGGATCGAGCACCTTGATCAGCGACAGATCAGCGGCCGCATGCTTCACCTGATCCTGCAGATCCTTGCCGACCGGATGGTTGTGCAACACCCATGACGCAATCTCGTCGCGGATATCTTCAAAGGGGAAACCCGGGTTGAGATTGTCGACGAACCACTTTGCCACCTCATCTGGATGCGCCGCGGCATATTCGTGGATCTCGATGTCGGCCTCGGCCAACCGCCGGATGGCATCCTTGTTGGCATCCAGGAAAGCCGAATTGACGCCAAGCACACAGCAGACTGCACCTTCGAACGAGCCGGTTTGCGTGTTGGCGACTTCCACAAGGTCGAACTTCTTCTTGTGGGAATAGGCCCACGGATCGAGATGCGCCAGCGCATCGGCCTGACCCTTGCCAACCGTTTCGCCGACCAGATCGAACGGCACGTTGAGCCAGTTCACATCATTTTCGGGATCGAGGCCTGCCTTGGCCAGCGCAACCTGGAAGGAGTGCTTTGGCGGGCTGGCGACGTCATAGGAGACGATGGTCTTGCCCTTCAGACCTTCGAGCGTGGTGACGCCGGAGGCCTCGGACGCCAGCAGCCTTGTACAGCCGCCATGTGAGCCGACGAACAGCTTGACGTCCAGCCCCTGCTCCAGCGGCTTGACCCAGTCATAGAGCAAGCCGGCGCCGGCATCCGTCTTGTTGGTGGCGATCGACTGGATCAGCGTCTGGCCGCTGGCACCTTGATAGTAGAGTTCGATGTCGAGATCATGCCTGGCATAGATGCCCTTCGAAAGGGCGAAGGCGATCGGCGAATGGCAGGCCGCGAACTCGGTCCATGACAACCGCACCTTGGTCGCATTGCCGGCTATGGCGTAGCTGGTCGGCCTGGCGAGCAGGGCCACAGCCGCGGCGCCAACACCGAGTGTGCCGGCGGCGCGCAACACGCCGCGCCGCGAGATCTTCGATGTTGCCCCGATTTTCCTGCTGGAAGTCATTGTACCCTCCTGTGACCGGATCGATGTGGAGCCGACGATTTGTTCGCCAGCAGAAATGCCTCAGGCGGCCTTCAATTCGCGATCGCCGACGGCCTGATCGAGCGCCTGTTCAAGATCGCGAATGATGTCGTCAGGATGCTCGATGCCGACGGAAAGCCTGACATAACCGGGCGTCACGCCGGTCGCGAGCTGCTCTTCCGGCGAAAGCTGCGAGTGGGTCGTGGTCGATGGATGGATAGCCAGCGAGCGCGCATCGCCGATGTTGGCGACGTGATAGAGCAGCTTCAACCCGTTGATGAAGGAACGTCCAGCCTCGCGGCCATCCTTGAGTTCGAACCCGACCAGCGCGCCGTAGCTGCCCTGACGGAAATAGGCGTCGGCCCGGCGCTTGCTCTCGCCGCTTTGGTAGCGTGGGAAGATGACGTTGCTTACCTTTGGATGACCGCGCAGAAACTCCGCCACCTTGATGGCGTTCTCATTGTGTTGACGGAGGCGCAAGGGCAGCGTCTCCAGGCCTTGCAGCAGCTGGAAGGCATTGAACGGGCTGATCGCGGCACCGACGTCGCGCAGAAGCACGGTGCGGATGCGCAGTACATACGCCACCGGTCCAAGCGCTTTGGCCGCCTCGACCCAAACCTTGCCGTGATAGCTTGGATCGGGCTGGTTCAGCGTCGGGAAGCGTTCGGCATGGTCTTCCCATGGGAAGTTGCCGCCATCGATGACGATGCCGCCGATCGAGGTTCCGTGGCCGCCAATGTATTTCGTCGCCGAATAGACCACGACAGCCGCGCCATGGTCGAACGGCCTGATGCTCAGCGGTGCCGCGGTGTTGTCGACGATCAACGGCACGCCGAGCGACCGGCCGATGTCAGCGACTTCCTTGATCGGGAAGACTTGCAGCTTCGGATTGGGCAGCGATTCCGCATAGTAGGCGCGTGTCCGCGCATCGGTGGCACGGCGGAAATTCTCAGGGTCGGACGGATCGACGAACCGTACTTCCACCCCCAGGTGCTTCAGGGTCGCGGCAAAAAGGGCCCAGGTGCCGCCATAGAGATCGGTGGCGGAGACGATGTTGTCGCCGGCGCCGGCAAGGTTCAGCACCGAATAGGCTGAAGCCGCCTGGCCGGAGGACACAAGAAGGGCAGCAGCACCCCCTTCCAGCGCCGCGATGCGGGTCTCCAGCGCATCCTGCGTCGGGTTCGAGACGCGCGTGTAGATATGGCCGATCTCATCGAGGGCGAACAGCCGGTCGGCATGGCCGGTGTCCTGGAACTGGTAAGACGTGGTCTGGTAAATAGGTACGGCAACGGCGCCGGTGGCGGGATCGGCGCGCCAGGAGCCGCCGTGAAGGGCAAGGGTCTCGGGAGAAAGATTTTCCAGGGTCATTTATCGTTCCTTCCTGATGGTTGTGGCGGTCAAGCGACCGGGACAGCTTCGGCGCGTGCCTGGACGGCCAGCAGATCGGCGTGATGGCGCCGCGCGACGTCGGGATGCGAACGCAACCGGCTCTTCAGCGCGTTTTGCCCGGAATTGCGGTAGAGCGGATTCTGCGGATCGCGGGTGACCCCGTTCGCCTGCGCCTTCAGGTGCGGCGCCAAATCCAGGAGCGGAATCTCGGCATCGAACGGAGCGCCGAGGAAGAAGGCGACCGACAGCCGGTCGGTGCCGGCTGGCGGCGTTACGACCCGGTGCACGGTGGCCTTCAGGTAGCCATCGGTCGCCATTTCCAGCAGTTCGCCGATGTTGACGACAAAGGTGCCGGCGCGCGGCTCGGCGTCAATCCAATCGCCATCGGCGCTTTCGACCTGCAGCCCCTTCTGCCTTTCCTGCAGCAGGAGCGTCAGGAAGCCGCTGTCCTTGTGCGCACCGACGCCTTGCTCGCTTTCGGTCGCGTCACGGCCGGGATAGCGGATGATCTTGATGAGGTGGTTCGGCGTGCCGGCATAGATGGCTTCGAAAGCACCCTCATCCTGCTCCAGGACAATGGCAAAGGCTTTCAGCAGGCGCGTCGAAAGATCGGTGAGGCGATCCTGCCACTCCAGCAGAAGCGGCTTCAGCTCGGGCAAGGCGGTCGGCCATTGGTTTGGTCCCTGCAGGCGCGTCCAGGCCGGCAACGAGGCATTGCGCGGCAGCGCCGGTGCCTCCGAGCCGATGTCGACCTGCTCGCGCCAGTCCCTCTGGCCTTTCGTCAGTTCCTGTCCAATCCGGTTGTAGCCGCGGAAATGCGGCGAGTTGACCATCTCTATCTGGAGCTTGTCCTTGTCCGGCAAGGCAAAGAAACGTCGTGACGTGCCAAGCACATCGTCAATCAGCGATTGTGCGATGCCATGTCCGGTCAGGTAAAAAAAGCCAACATCGCGTGCAGCGCGCCGCAGTCCCTCGATGAATTCTTTGCGAGATGCCGGATCGGCTTCATAGCGGGAAAAATCCAGCACCGGAATCGTTTGTTTACCAGCAGAACTGCTCATTTCGACCTCTTGTTTGGTGATCGAAGCGTCGCACCGCAGGCGATGGAAACAAAGAAAACGCCATCCCTTTCGGTGGCAGGTGGGGAAATTCCAGTATCGCTCGGGCAAGACGGACAGCGCGTTTTTGTTAATTCTACAAGATTGGTAGATTTGCCCTGCGACCGGTATCACGCCTCTATTCCGCGGCGGCCCGGTCGATCTGGCTGCGGCTCCGCTCCCAGGACAGGCCTGGGACCGCCGCCAGCAGCGCACGCGCATAGTCGGATCCGGGACGTGTCAAAACCTGTTCGGCGGGACCGTCCTCGACGATCTTGCCGCTCTGCATGACGACGATGCGGTCGGCGATCGCCGAGGCGACACGAAGATCGTGCGTGATGAACAGCATCGACAGGCCAAGATCGCGTTTGATTTCCGCCAGAAGGTCGAGAATCTGCGCCTGTATCGAGACATCCAGGGCCGAGACCGGTTCGTCGGCGACGAGCAGGTCGGGCTCAAGCATGAGTGCTCGCGCCAAGCCAATACGCTGCCTTTGGCCGCCTGAAAAGGCATGCGGGAAACGATCGGCCGCACCGGGGTCAAGTCCGACGCGGACAAGGAGGCGGGACATGCTCTCCTCCGCCCTCTCGCGTGAAAGGCCGTTGACTATGGCGGCTTCGGTAAGGATGCGGCGGACGCGATGGCGCGGATTGAGGGAGGCGATCGGATCCTGAAACACCATCTGGATACGCGGACGTAAAGTGCGCTCCCGTGTCGTGCCGGCGAGATCGCCACCGTCGAAGCTCAGGCTGCCTTCATCCCAGTCGGCCAGTCCGACGACGCATTGGCCGAGCGTCGTCTTGCCCGAACCGGATTCACCGACGAGGGCGACCGTCTCGCCGCGCCCAATCGTCAAATTGACACCGTCCAGCGCCCTGGTGGCGGAGGCCTGCCGCCGCCAAGGGGCGCGGCGATCACGATAGGTCTTGCTCAGCCCGCGGACAACGAGAAACGGATCCCCTGCGTCCCGTCTTTGAATTGCACTGGTATGAAGAACCGGAACGGCTTCGATCAGGCGGCGTGTGTAGGGCTGCGATGGCGCTTCGAGGACGTCGTTTGCTCTGCCGCTCTCAATCACCCGGCCCTCCTTCATCACCACGACGCGATCGGCGATATCGGCGACCACGCCGATATCATGGGTGATGAACAGAACGGCGAGGCCGAGCCTTTCGCGGATTTCAAGGATCAGCCGCAGGATTTCCGCTTGCGTCGTGACGTCGAGCGCGGTGGTGGGTTCATCGGCGATCAGCAGGTCCGGATCGTTGGCGATCGCCATGGCGATCATCACCCGTTGCCGCTGTCCGCCCGAGAGCTGGTGCGGGTAACGGTGAATGATCGTCTCGGGATCCGGAAGCCTGGTTGCCCGCGCCAGTTCCAGCACGCGAGCGGTGCGCGCCTTGCGGTCGCCACCGTCATGCGCGGCGAGCGCTTCCTCGATCTGGCGGCCGATGGTCAGCACCGGATTGAGCGCGCTCATCGGTTCCTGGAAGATGAAGCCAATGCGCTTGCCGCGCAGCAGGCGGAACGAAGCCTCGCTGATCCCGGCAATGTCGCGGCCATCGAAACGGATCGCACCGGCGGCGATCCGGAGCTGCTTGGCAGGCAACAGGCCGGCAATGGCCGCGGCCAATACCGATTTGCCAGATCCGGATTCGCCGACCAGGCAGAGCACTTCGCCACGGTCGATACGCAACGACACGTCTTCGACGGCCAATGCTCGATCGGCGTGCTCCGGCAAAGCGATGGAGAGACCCGCGATCTCGACCAGAGCCGTCATGCGCGCCCACCGCGATTGCTGTTGCGAGGGTTGAGCCAATGGTTCAGGCCGTCGCCGACGAGGTTCAGGGAAAGAACGGTGAGGAAGATCGCCAGGCCCGGGATGGTCGACAGCCACCAGTTGACGCGAAAGGCGGTCCTGCCGGTGCCGAGCAGATAGCCCCAGGAGACGAACTCGCGATTGCCCAGACCAAGGAAGCTGATGCCCGATTCGATCAGGATGACGGTCGCCGTCATCAACGAAGCGGCAACGATCACCGGCGACAGCACGTTGGGAAGGATGTGCCCCCAGATGATCCGGGCAGTCGACAGCCCGCCAACCCGTGCCGCCCGCACGAAGTCATGGTTGACGAGGCTCAGCACCTCGGCCCGGACCAGCCGGGCGATCTGCGGCCAGCTGACGATTGCAATGGCCAGGATGATCGAAGCCAGCGAAGGCGCGACGATCGCAACGATGACGACCGTCAGCAGGAAGCTTGGGATGGTCTGGAAGAACTCGGTGAACCGCATGGCGACGTCGTCGACCCAGCCGCCGAAATAGCCGGCGACAGCACCTATCGCCGTGCCGAAGGCGACGGCGAGCAGCGTCACCGCCAGAGCGATCAGCAGCGTGACCTGCGCCCCGTGGGCGATGCCGGCCGCAAGATCACGGCCGAGCATGTCGGTGCCGAACAGATGACCCGGGCTGAAGGGCGGCAGGTTCGGGCGCGCAACCATGCGCCAGGGATCGCCCGGAAAGAGGATACCGGCGAAGATCGCCATCAGGAGGATCGCGATCAGGATCAGCGCGCCGGCGACGGCGCCCGGATGCCTGAGGAACGGGGTTCGCGGCAAGGCCATCGCCTCAAGCTCCCATTTCGATGCGCGGATCGGCGGCAACGTAGAGAAAATCCGCGGCCAGGTTGATGACGACGACGATTGTCGAGGTGATGAAGAAGATCGCCAGCAAGAGGTTGTAGTCCCGCTGCATGAGGGCATCGAAGGCGAGACGCCCGACGCCCGGCCAGGCGAACACCGTCTCGATCAGGATCGACCCGCCGATCAGTTGTCCGGCCTGCAAGGAGGCGAAGGTGATGATCGGCAGCAGCGCGTTCCTCAGCACATGCTGGCGCCAGATCAATCCCGGTTTCAGGCCCTTGGCCCTGGCGGTACGGACAAAATCGCGATCGAGCACGTCGAGCACCGAGGCGCGCGTCACGCGCATGTAGATGGCCATGTAGAACAGGCCGAGCGTCAGAGCCGGAAGAATGAGATGAACGGCGACATCCCCGATAAGCGAGAGATCCGACCCGCCCTCGCCTACCGTCTGCATGCCGTAGGACGGCAGCCAGTTCAGCCAGACCGAAAACAGCAGGATCGCCATCAGGCCGGTCCAGAACAGCGGCATGGCAAAGAACATCACCGAAATGCCGGTCAGCACGGTGTCGAGCAGACTGCCGGCGTGCCGGGCGGCGATAGACCCGAGCGCAATGCCGGTCCCCAACGCAAAGCCAAAGGCGGTCAATGTCAGAAGCAGTGTGGCCGGCAGCCTTTCCGCGATGATATCGATAACAGGACGCTGGTCGCGGTAGGATTGGCCGAAGTCGAGACGCGCCAGCGACTTGGTGTAGATCCACAATTGCTCGGGCACGGAGCGATCAAGCCCGAGATCGTGGCGCAGTTCCGCGACAAAGGCCGGGTCGGCCGCGCCCTGATCCCCGGCCAGGACGGATGCCGCATCTCCCGGCGCGAGGCGCAGCAGCACGAAGTTGAGCACGATAACCCCAAACAGGATGAGAACCGCGCGGGCGGCCCGTCCCGTCAGGAAGCCAAGACGATCCATCCTACCCAGCCCCGCCAGCTATTTCGCCAGCCAGACATCGGCGAAGTTTTCATCTGTGCCGAGACCGGTCGCGATCAGATTGTGAACCTTGGTTCGGTAGAGCGTCGGAAAGACGATGTCGTGCGTCCAGATGAGCGGCACGTCGGCGGAGATGATCTTCTGGGCTTGCGAATAGAGCGCCTTGCGCTTGTCGAAGTCGTTCTCATGGGCGGCGTCGGCCAGCAGTCTGTCGACCTCGGGGTTGGAATAGCCATGGACATTGCCGCCGGTCGTGCCCGCATTGTCGCCTTCGAGCGTGGTGTAGGCATAGCTGATGCCGATTGCCGGGTCGGGGGTGGTGTAGACAAAGTTTTCGGCAAGATCATAGTCGAAGGTGGTCAGCCGCTTGAACCAGCCCGGCACGTCGGTCGCCACGATGTTGACCTTGATGCCGACAGACGTCAGCGCCTCCCGGATATATTCCGCCTCGCGCTGCCACAGCTCGCCATACGGCAGCGGAACGAACTGCAGTTCGAAGCGCACGCCGTTGGCGTCGGGCTTCAGGCCGGCCTCGTCGAGGATGGCGTTCGCCTTGGCCAGGTCGAATTCATATTTCGTTTCGACCGATGTGTCCTTGAACCGCGACAGACGCGACAGCGGGCCGTTGGTCTCGTGGCCGAATCCACCAAAGATCGTGTCGATGATGAACTGGCGGTCGATCGCATGCGCGATCGCCCGGCGCACCCGCGCATCGTCGAGCGGCTTGTGGCGGTTGTTGAGGTGGATGTAGCCGACCGGTTGAAGAAATTCCCAGCCTGCCTCGGTCAGTTGCACGCCATCGAGCCCGGCCAACCGCGTAATGTCGAAGTTCTCGACGTCGCCTGCGCGCAGCACATCCACCTGACCGGTTTCGAAAGCGATGGCGCGGCTGTTGGCGTCAGGGATGACGTGGAAGAAGATGTCGTTCAGATGCGGCTTGCCGGCATCCCAATAGTCAGGGTTGCGGACAAGGTGGATGAAGGACCCCTTCTTCCACTCGGCGAATTTGAACGGCCCGGTGCCGATGAACTTGCTGTTTGCCTCGGCGGTGCGAAAGTCGCTCACCCCTTCATAGAGATGGGCCGGCAGCACGGCGGTGTTGTGGACGTAGATGAAGGCTGGGTACGGCGCCTTGAGCGTGAACACCACGGTGTGGTCGTCCGGCGTGGCGATGTCCTTCACCTCCGCCAGGTTGAGTCGCGAGCGGGCCTGAAGTGCCGGCAGAAACTTCTTGAAGCTGAACACCACGTCCTTGGCCGTGAACGGCTGGCCGTCATGCCATTTTACATCGCGGCGCAGGTTGAAGGTGTAGACGAGGCCGTCATCCGAAATCGACCAGCTTTGCGCCAGGCGCGGCAGCGGCTTCAGATCGGCCGAATAGGTCAACAGGCTCTCGTAGATCTTGTTGCCGACATAGGTCGTCGGCCCGAGGCGATTGACGCCGATATTGACCGTCGGCGGCTCAGGCTGGACGATCAGGTTGAGCGTCCCGCCCGCCTCCTGTGCCGCAAGTCCGGTCAGCGTCAGAAGCGTGGCTGCCAGAGACAGCATGATGGTTCGCAACAGGCGGGAGATCATCGTGAATTCACCTTGTCGAGTAATTGATCGCGGAGCCTGAGATGTCGCTCCGCAGGAGAGTGTGGCTCCACCGAATGACGCGGCCGATCTGCTTGCGAATTGCGGTGCTATTTGTGTAGTAAGATTATAGACAAAGGTGATTATGATAAGGGAACATGCTTCATCGATGTCAGCCAGAGCGGATATTTTTCCCAATATCCGTGCTGAAATGAGAGCGAATTGCCTGATGGCGGGCGGTCACGACAGGCTCGCCGGGTCGCGCCATCTGGTTGTGATGTCGACGGCGAAGGTGCAGAACACGAACGATGCCGCGGCGAAGATCGTCGTCCCGATGACGACCGGAAAATCGCCTTCAAGCGCCGAGTTGATCGCCAGCCGGCCGACGCCGTCCAATCCGAAGATCGTCTCCGTGACGATCGCCCCACCCATGATGACGGCAAGCTCCAGGCCACCCAGCGTGATCACCGGATTGAGCGCGGCCTTCAACGCATGATCGTAATAGACCCGCCATTCCGGAACACCCTTGGCGCGCGCCGTCCTTATGTAGTCCTCGCCCAGAACCTCAAGCATGCTTGCGCGGATCAGCTGCTGGAAAATGCCGATCTCGGCAAGTGCCAGCGTCAGCCACGGCAGGGCCAGATGCCGGGCCCATTCGAACGGATCTTTCGTCAGCGGCACATAACCGCTGCTTGGAAACCAGAAGACCCCATGGTTGGAGAGCTGGAAGAACAGGAAATAGGAGATCAGGATGCCGGAGAGGAACGTCGGCACCGACAGGCTCGCATAGGCGAAGCCCGATATCAGCCTGTCCAGCCAGGAGCCCTGCCGGCGCGCGGCAATCACGCCAAGCAGGATCGACAGCGTCATCCAAATGACGACGGCACCAAGGGCGAGCGAAAGCGTCACCGGCACCTTGGACAGGATGAGGTCTGTCACCGGTGTCTGCTTGCGGAAGGAGTAGCCCAGCGCCGGCGGCCAGTGAGCGATCCCCATCGGCGCGCCCTGGATGTCGGGGCCGCGGTAGAGATAGTACCACAACTGCAGATACCATGGCTCGTTGAGCCGCAGCGCGTGTGCTATGGCATCGATCGCCTGCTGGCTGGCGTTGCGCGGCGCCAGCATCGCGGCCGGATTGCGATAGGCTATGCGGGTGATGAAGAACGCGATCACCAGCACGATCAGCAGCGTCGAGAGTGCCCGGAAGATCAGCCCGCCTGTGTGCCGGATCATGGCGTCACCCGCTGCGGCGATGGGGGTCGACGACGTTGCGCAGGCCAGCGCTCAGCGTGTTGAAGCCGGCCACGGTCAGAAACAGCGCGATGCCGGGTCCGAGCAGGAACCATGGCTGCAACTGGTAGAGGGATGAGCGCTGCGCCTCGGCGATCATATTGCCCCAGCTCGGCTGCGGCGCCTGCACGCCGACGCCGAGGAAGGAGAGCGTCGCTTCGGCGATGATGTTGGTCGGCAGTTGTACCGCCCAGTAGACCAGGATGACCGGCGCGATGTTGGGCAGGATCTCGCGCATGATGATCCTGGTCTTCGAGGCGCCGATCGTCTGCGCGGCTTCCACCAGCGGGCTGCGGCGCAGGACAAACACCAGGCCACGCGTCAGCCGGGCAAAGTAGGTCCAGGAAAACAGGGTTATGATCAGCACCACCACCAGGGAGGGCGCAACAAACGGCTTGCCATCGACGCCCCGGTTCAGCGACAGGAGGCTGAGCGCGGTGACGATGAACGGAAACGACAAAGCGACGTCCACCGCCTGCGAAATGACGCGGTCGACGCGACCGGCAAGAAATCCGCTGACGAGGCCAATGGCGGTGCCGATGATCATGGCAAGCGTGGTCGCCGGGATGGCGATGGCCAGCGATACGCGCGCGCCGTAGAGCGTTCTGACCAGCACGTCGCGGCCGTTGCCGTCGGCGCCAAGTGGAAATTCGAACGTGGGGCCACTCGGCAGTCCCATCTCGGTCAACGCCGTATCGCGGAACTGCTCCGTCACCCCGTGCCCCAGCAGCCATGCGACCACTGGCGCCAGCAGCGCACCGGCGGTGACGAAGCCTATGATCAGCGCGCCGATGCGAAAGGACCGTTCGCGCAGCAGCGCTCGCAGAAGCAGCGACCTGTAGGAATTCACCACCTCGCCATGCCCCAGCAGGACGTGGTCCTGGACGGACGCCAGGGCACGGATCTCAGGCATGCGCGGCGATCCGCTCGGGAACCGGGTTGCGCCGCAGGACCTTGCCGGGGAGCGCGTCTATCAGCCTGACCGTGTAGGGATGCCGGGGAGCGCCGAAGACACGGCCTGTCTCGCCGGCTTCCACGATGACGCCCTTCTCCAGCACGATAACGCGGTCGCACAGTTCCGACACGACGCCGAGATCATGCGAGATGAAGAGCAGCGACAGGCCTCGCTGCCGGCGAATGGTCTGCAGCAGCCTGATGATCTTCGCCTGCGTCGTGATGTCGAGTGCCGATACCGGCTCGTCGGCGACGATCAGCGAGGGTTCGAGCGCGATGGCGCGCGCAATGGCGACACGCTGCCGCTGGCCACCTGAAAGCTGGGCCGGGAAACGATCCAGCACGTCGTCGGGAAGTTCCACGTCGCGCACCAGATCCTGCACGCGCCGGCGTATCGCCGCGGCGTCCAGTCTGGTGCCGATGATGAAGGGTTCCGCCAGAATGGACCGGATGCGCCGCCGCGGGTTGAGGCTTGCATAGGGGTCTTGAAAGATAACCTGTATGTCCGACCGCAATTGCCGGTCGATGGCGATGCCGCCGACACCCGGACGCGAATAGATACGCTCCCGCAGGGAGATGCTGCCCTCGTCCGGCCGGTCGAGCCCGGCGATCAGCCGGCCGATTGTCGACTTGCCGGAACCGGATTCGCCGACGAGGCCGATGATCTCGTTTTCGCGGACGGTGAACGAGATATCCGTGAGCACCGGCCTGATCAGACCGCCTGCGGCGGAGCGGCCTGCGAACGAACGCGCGATTGCCGAGACGGAGAGCAAATCGGGCATCGACGGCAGCGCCGGGAGTAGCGATGATCGCGCCGCGCGTGCAACAAGGCCGCCAAGCCGCGCCGCACCGAGCAACTCCCTGGTGTAAGCCTGGCGCGGTGCCCTGTAGATCAGCTCGGCCGGCGCCTGCTCCACGACGTGCCCCGCGCGCATCACCAGGACATCGTCGGCAATGTCCGAAACGACGGCCAGATCGTGGCTGACGAAGATCATCGCCGTGCCGTGGTCCTGCTGGATTCGTTTCAGCAGATCAAGGATCGACGCCTGCACGGTCACGTCGAGCGCCGTCGTCGGTTCGTCGGCGATGATCAGACCGGGATTGAGCGCGATCGCCGCTGCGATCATCACGCGCTGGCGCATGCCGCCCGAGAACTGCCTGGGATAGTCGTTCACGCGGGCCGAAGGGTCGGGGATGCCGACATCGGCCAGAAGATCGAGAACGCGCTGACGCAGCTCCCCACGTCCCACCCTGCGGTGCGCGGTGATCGCTTCGGCGATCTGCTGGCCGATCGTCTTCAACGGATGAAGATTGCTGAGCGGGTCCTGGAAGACGAAGCCGATGTCGGCACCTCTCCGCCGGCGCAGGTCGCCGGCGGAGAGGCCCAGTATCTCATCGCCCTTGTGCAGCACGCTGCCGCGAACACTCGCCGCCGGTGGCAGAAGGCCGGTGGCGCCGAGCAGCGACACGCTCTTGCCCGAGCCCGATTCACCGACGATGGCAAGCGTCCTGCCCGACTCGACGGAAAACGAGACGCCATGCACCACGTCCACGCCGCCGAACGCGACGCGCAGATCGGCGACAGAGAAGATGGGCACGCGCGCCTCCTTTTGCCAATCCGGCCTTGCTACTGCTTGAGGGCTATGTTGGTGATGTCGGCATTGACCGCCAGCGACGACCACACCCAGTTGGCGAGGCGATCGGAAGTGACCACGACCTTGCGCTTCTCGAACAACGGAATCCACGGCAGGTCGGCGGAGACGAGCTTGTCGGCCTTGGTCCAGATCGGCCCCGGATCGTCGGACGGATAGGCCTGCGCCGCTAGCTTGTTGAGTTCCGGATTGCTGTAGCAAATGGCGTGGACGTTGCCGGTGCCGCAAGGTGCCGCGTCCGAATTCAACCAGCCGCCAAGCAGCATGCGCGTGCTCGGTCCCTGCCAATCCGGGGAGAATGTTCCGCCCAGGGAAAGATCCCAACGGCTCTTCGGATCCTGGATGAAGGCGTACCACTGTGTGGGCGGGATCGGGATCAGGTTGAGCGTGATACCCGCTGCTTCCAGATCCTCCTTCGCGGTCACCGCAATCGCTTCGAACTGTGCGTTGCCGCGATAGATGGCGTCGAAGGCGATGCCGTTCGGATAGCCTGCCTCGGCAAGCAATTGCTTGGCCTTGGCCGGATCGCCCCTGTAGCTCTCGGTCGGGTACGGATCGAACTTCTCGAAACCAAGGATGGTCGAGGTGATGATCTGGGTGAGCGGCACGGCGCCGATCGAACCGGCCTGGGTCTGCGCCAGATGCTCGCGGTTCACCGCATAGGTCAGCGCCTGCCGGACCTTCAGCTTGCGCAGCGCCTCGGCCCCGTCGCTCTTGACCTCCGGCCGCTGGTTGAAGGTGATGAAGTTCGCCGATCCACTGTTCGTCACATGGATGTCGGGGCTCTTCTGCGACAGGAAGCGCTGGATCGTCGGAATGGGCGGGATGTCGAGATACAGCGACAGATCGGCCTCACCGGCGATGATCTTCTGGACGACGCTGTCCTCGCTGTTGGCGGTGAAATCGATGTCGATCTCATCGGCATAGGCCTTGCGCGCCTGGTCGGACTCCGCCTTGAAATTCTTTGCCTTCTTCAGAACCAGCTTCTGACCCTGCTCATAGGTGTCGACATAGTAAGGGCCGCTGGACGGCAGGTTCTTGCGCGACTCCAGCGAGTCCGGGAAATATTTGGACGCGATCTCGGGCGCCACCGGGGACACGAAATTCATCGAAAGGATGTTGAGGAAGTCGTAGTTCTTGGTGTCCGACTTGATGACCAGCGTGTGCTCGTCGGGAGCCGAGACGCCGGCAATCTCGTGCGTGTCGGTGAAAGCCTTGGTCGCAGCGAGATCGCCTGTCGGCACTTTCGCGAATTCCTTGCAATAGTCGACGAAGCCGGAGATCACGAGGTTGAAATAGTTGATGGCGGCGACCTGCTTGTTGGGATCGCAGAAGCGCTTGACGCCATAGACGAAATCACTGGCGACGATCTTGCGCTCGATGCTGCCGGAGAAGAACACGTCGTCCTTCAAATGGAAGGTGTAGACCTTGCCGTCGTCGCTGATGTCCCAGGACTTGGCGAGATCCGGCACGAGCGTGGTGTCCTCCTTGAGGCCGGCTGGCGAGCCGGGATAGGTCACCAACTGGCGCGTTGTTGCGCGCAGGATTTCCCAGGAATCGATGCTGTAGCCGGTGAGCGGATCGAACGCATCGAGATCGGACTGGATCGAAGCAATCCGCAGGACCCCGCCATGTTTCAGATCTTCCGCTTGCGCGGATGAACCAAGAACATAAATCGACAGAATGCCACCTGCAATTCCCAATAGTAACTTACGCGCAACATGTGTTGTCATTACTTCTCTCCGATTATAAATAATTCTTCAAAATACCATTGCATTTAGCGAGAATAATTCTGAGATAAAATTACCCATTTTTCAAACACACTTTCAAAATGAATTTTATATTAGCTCCGCCTGTCAAAACATTGTTCCGGAATGAGGCAAGGCCGGCGCCGTGAACAGCGTGTCGAGCGTTTCGACCGCAGCCCGGTCGAAGTCGCCGAGGCGCCCCGTCTGCGCGAGCTGCCACCACTTCACGCCGCCGAGATAGGCCGCCGAAACCGCGGCCACGTCCGTCACCACGGCGGCGGACAGATTGGTGCGCTCGGCTCCTTCTGGCGAGAGGCGCAGCCTGGTCGCGTTCTCGGGCAGGATGGCATCGGAGACTTCCAGCACGACGCTGCCCTGCCCGGCATAGGACCGGGCTGTTAGAGCCTTTTCAGCGTCCAGGAGCCGCAGCCATGTTTCGTCGCGCGCCGCCGAAACGCGAACGCTTCGAAAATCCTCGAACAGCCACGGCAGCAGATCGTCCGCGGGACGGCTCCAGAAGACGATGCGATGCGGCAGGTCGACCGCCAGCAGATGTGCGACCAGCGCGACATAGGCGGCCGGACTGTAGGCCACGATATCATCGACCACGATGGTGCGTTCCGAGCTGGTGAACCAGCTGTCGAGGCCGACAGGGTGATAGCGCACGAACCCGGTTTCCGAACCCTTGTCGCCGTGAACGGCGACGTAGTTAGGCGTGCCGCTGTGCGTCTGGCGCAACGCCTGAAAATCCCACCAATAGGCCGAGCGTGTGATGACGCCCGCGCGCGAAACAGGCTGACCCGCGTAGATGCGCGCCTGTATCGCCCAGGCATCGTCGCTGTCGATCAGCCGAATCTTGTCGGAGTACGTCAGCCCTGCCCGCAGGCGCGCGCGCTGGGTGTCGACTTCCAGGCTGACAGAAGTATTGGCGATCGCATAGCCAAAGTTGCCGTAGATGCGCGCGTCGGAGGCCCGCAAGGTGGCCGCCGCCTCGCCCTGTTCGCGCGCGGCGCGCAGCTGCGCCTTGAACAGCGCCGTGGCGGCGCCACGCCGCGTATGGGTGGGCAGCACGCCGACATGGGTGACCGCGGCCTGCGGCAACCAGGCGCCGCCGGGAACCGCGATCCGTCCCGAATAGGAGTCGGTTGTGCCAACGAGTGTCTCGCCGTCGAAGGCGCCCCAGGTGCGATCCGGCTCGAACAGTCTGTCGATCAGCGCGTCGTCGATCGGGCCGAGCGGCGGCAGGCCGACCATGGCCGTGCGGAAGGTGCGTGCGGCCTGCGCGAGTTCGGCCTTCCCGGTCAGCAGGCGCACATCCGATATCATGATGCCTTCCGCGTGGGCACGGCTTCAGGCTTGTGCGCTTCCGGCTGCGGCGGCTGCGCATAGGTTCGCGGTCTCGGCAGCGTTTCGGCCAGCAGATATGTGCCGACCTCGCGCGCCCGGTAGGAGACCGGATCGTGGACGGTATGGGTGCGCGCGTTGCGCCAATAGATGTCGAGGCCATATTTGTTGGCCGTCGAGCGCGCGCCCGTCGCTTCGAAGATGCGCGCCGTCACGTCGAGCACGACGTCGTTGGCGACGATCTTGCCCTGGTCGATGATCGTTGCGAGTTCGCCCCATTGCTGCGCCGTCACCGACGCTCCGGCATGCAGTGCCGCCTCGTAAAGCGCCGCGGCCTTGTCGGCGATTGCTATGCCCGCCGCAATGCCGGCGGATAGCCGGCCGAACAGCACCAGATGGTAGGGATCGTCGATCGCCCGTTCCAGCCCGGACTCCGGCCAGGGCCGGCCGAAGCGGCGGACATGATCGGCGGCGGCGGCAAGAGCGCCCTCGGCGATGCCGAGATAGAAATTGATGAAGATGAGCTGGCTGAACAGGACGCGCAGGCCGTCGCGCAATTCGACATCGCCCTCATAATCGTCGAGGGCGCTGAGCAGCTCATCCTCGAAGACTTCGACACGGTCGAAAGTGACACTGCCGCTCGCCGTCAGTCTCTGGCCGAGATTGTCCCAGTCGCCGCCGAAGCTGATGCCCTTGCGCGTCGGCGGGATCTGATAGTGAGCGCGTTTGCCGTTGTCCCAGAGGCTGACGGTGATGACTTGGGCCACCGAGGCGCCGGTTGCGAAGGTGCGTCTGCCGTTCAGGAAGCGGCGGTCGCCGACATGCTCGATCTCGTTCCACTGGTCGCGCGGGTTGCTGACGCCGCCCTGGAACCAGCCTTGTGCGCCGACGCCACGCGCCGTCTTTTCCCACTGCTCGGCCGTGCCGAGAATGTAGGTCCAGACACCGTTGGAATAGTGATACGCGATCAGTTGTCCGATCGAGCCGTCGGCGGCGGCGATGATGCGGCTGATCTTGAGCGCCTGGACGAGGTTTGCGCCGGCGCCGCCGAATTCGCGTGGCGCAGCCAAGCCGAGCAGGCCGCTGTCGCGCAGCAGTGCCAGCTCTTCCACCGGATCCTTGTTTGCCCGGTCGCGTTCGAGCGCCGTTGCCGCGAGTTGCCGCGCCACGTCGCGGGCCTTCTCGGCCCAGGTCTCGAATTCGGCGTCGCTGAGGCCCGGATAGATCTGAATGTCCGACATTGTCTTTTCGTCATGCTCCATTGTCGCGGCCACCAAAGGCCGCACATGTTTCAGGCTGCGAGCAGCCCCTTCGATCTCAGGAGCGCCAGCGCGCCTTCGGCGAAATGATAGGCTTCCTCGACATGCGGCTGGCCCGACAGGATGAAGTGGTCGAAGCCGACGGCGTGGTACTCCTCGATGAGGGACGCGACCTGCTCGTGGCTGCCGACGATCGCGGTGCCGGCGCCGCCGCGAACCAGGCCGTAGCCGGCCCACAGATGCGGCGATATTTCGAGATCGCGCACGCTGCGCGCGGTGAGCGCCGCGGTGCCGCTGTCGCTATGCAACGCGTTCATCCGGCGCTGGCCGGCCGATTCCGTGCGCGCCAGGATTGCCTGCGCCTGCGCGATCCGCTCCGGCGTCAGTCTCTCCAGCAGCCTCTCGGCCTCCTCCCAGGCCTGCGCCTCGGTATCGCGACTGATGACATGCAGGCGTATGCCGAAGCTTAGTTTGCGGCCCTGCGCGGCGGCGAGTTCCCGCACATGGCCTATCCGGGCAGCCTCGGTTGCCGGGCTCTCGCCCCAGACCAGATAGGTGTCGACATGGCGCGCGGCGACCGCTTGCGCAGCACCACTTGCGCCACCGAAGAAGATATCGGGAAGCGGCCATTTGCCGAAATCGATCTGGGCGCCTTCGATGTCATAGTGCTTTCCCCTGAAATCGAAGCGCCGGCCCGAACCGGCTGGCAGGACCACGCCGCGCAGGATCTCGAGGAACTCTCCCGTGCGTTCATAGCGCTGGTCGTGGCCGAGATGATCGCCGAAGCGTTTCTGCTCCAGCGGATCGCCTCCGGTGACGACGTTGAGCAGCAGCCGCCCACCCGATATGCGCTGAAGGGTCGCCGCCTGGTGGGCGACCAGCGTCGGCGAGATCAGGCCGGGACGGAAGGCGACGAGGAACTTCAACCGCGTGGTGACCTGCGCCAGTGCTGCCGTGACTATCCAGGCATCCTCGCACCAGGTTCCGGTCGGCGTCAGCACAGCTTCGAAGCCCAACGTCTCCGCGGTCTTGGCGACCAGCGAGAGATAATCGAGGCTCGCTTCCCGAAACCGCGATCGTGACGGGCCGTTGCCGAGATGGGAATCATCGCCAGAGCCGACGATTTCCCGGCTGTCGCCGTTGGTCGGCAGATACCAGTGGAGATGGATGCCGCTCACTCGGCCGCCTCGACGATGGTACCCCAGTTCGAGCGGTCGCGTGCGGCTGTTCCCGGATGGTCGTCGCGCAGCAGCCGCTGGCCCGCTCCCTGGAAGCGCTCGCGGATCGTGGTGCCGGGCGCGCCACGTTCCCGGATGCGACCCCGCCGCCGCAGCTCCGGGACGACGAATTCGATGAAGTCCTCGAACGTGCCCGGACTGACGACATAGGCCAGGTTGAAGCCGTCGACGCCGGATTCATCGGCGATGCGTTCGAGCTCGTCGGCGATCCTCTGCGGTGAGCCGACCAGCTTGGGATGGATGCCGCCGAGCCCGATATACTCGGCGATCCCGGCCACGGTCCAGCGCCGGTCGGCATCGATCCGCGTCAGATTGGCAAGGGCTGAACGGCCGGCATTTGTCTCGATATATTCGAGCGGGTGGTCGAGTGGGTATTGCGACCAGTCGACGCCGGTCCATGCCGAAAACAGCGCCAGGGCCGCTTCGACACTGGTGTAGGATAGATAGTCCTTGTGCTTGGCCTCGGCCTCTTCGTCCGTGGCTCCGGTGATGACGGTGACCGCGGTGATAAACTTTATCGCATCCGGCGCCCGTCCGAGTTCGACGGCGCGGGCACGGATCGCCTCGACCGAGCGGCGGATGGAGGCCGTGCTGGTGCCGCCGAGGAACACCACCTCGCCGTTGCGAGCAGCGAATTCGCGCCCGCGCGGCGAGGTTCCCGCCTGGAACAGAAGCGGCGTGCGCTGCGGACTGGGCTGCGCGAGATGCGCGCCGGGCACGGAGAAATATTTGCCGTGATGGCCGATCGGATGGACTTTGGAAGGGTCGGTGTAGAGCCCCTTCTCGCGATCGTGCACGACCGCCCCGTCCTCCCAGGATCCCTCCCAGAGCTTGTAGGTGACATCCAGGAATTCCTGCGCCAGATCGTAACGCTCGTCATGGTCGATCTGGCGCTCCAGGCCGAGATTCTTCGCCGCCGATTCCAGAACCGAGGTGACGACGTTCCAGGCAATGCGGCCCTTGGTCAGATGATCCAGCGTGGTGAACTTGCGGGCCAGGAGATAGGGCTGCTCGTAAGTGGTCGACACGGTGATGCCGAAGCCGAGATGCCTGGTGGCGGCGGCCATTGCCGAGACCAGCAGCAGCGGGTCGTTGACCGGCGACTGGGCTGCGGTGCGCAGCGACGCATCCGGTGTCCCTCGGAAGACATCGAGGTGGCCAAGCGCGTCGGCGAGGAACAGCGCGTCGAAGCCGCCGTCGTCGAGCAGCTTGGCCAGCGAGGTCCAGTATTCGAGGCTGGTGTAGGTGTTGGCGCGGTCGCTCGGATGACGCCAGAGGCCCGCCGACACGTGACCGACCACGGTCATACCGAAGCCGTTGAGGATGAGAGGCTTGACCGCCTTATGGGTGGAACTTGCCATGCTTCGGCTCACGAATAGTAGGTTGGCGGCGGCACACGGCCGTTAAGCGCGAAGTCACCGACTTCCAGCACCTTGTAGTGCACGGGATCATGCAGGCTGTGGGTGCGGACGTTGCGCCAGTAGCGGTCGAAGCCGAACGAGCGCGCCGTGGAGCGGGCACCGGTCAGTTCGAATATGCGCGACGTCACCTCCAGGGCGACCTCGGTCGAATGCACCTTCGACTGGTAGGCGATTGCCGCGGCATGGCCACGTTCTTCCGCGGTGAGATCCCTGCCTCGCTCGAAGGCGCGCTGCACGGCCTCGCCGGCGGCGTCCGCGAGCGCCTGCGCGGACGCCAGCGAAATCGAAAGCCGGCCGAAGCGCTCGACAACCAGCGTGTCCTCGGAGGCTTTCTTTGCCGGCGAGGACAGCCATGGCCTGCCGCGTTGGGTGATGTAATCCCTGGCGTCTTCCAGGGCGGCAAGGGCGGTGCCGAGATAAAGTTCGCCGAAGGCTGCATGAACGATCGGCACATGCAGCGTGGCATGCGGCGGATGAACCGTATCATCAGGCCAATGCCCGACCAGATCGTCGGCGGATGCGGCGACATTCTCGAGCGCCGCACTGCCGCTCACCGTCAGCCTCTGGCCGATATTGTCCCAGTCATTGCCGAAGCTGAGGCCTGACGTCGGGTTGGCGACGATGAACTGGCCGATATGACGGCTGGCGTCGGTGCCGGCGATCCGCGTGCTCCCGGCAAAGCGCACCCAGACCTGCAGCGTGTCGGCCACCTGCGCACCACTGGTGAAAGGCTTGGCGCCGTTGAGCACGAAACCGCCGTCCACCTGCCTCGCCTCGACAAGCGGCTCATAGGCGGCCTGCGCGATGCCGGCATGAAACCAGCCCTTGGAGAGAAAGCCTTGAAGCCGTCTTTCGATCAGGGACTTGTTGTCGCCGTCCAATCCGATTGCCGTGCCGAAGAGATGGTAGATGACGATCTGGGCTATCGATGTATCGCCCCTGGCCAGGATGCGGACGATCCTGAGCACTTCGGCCGGCGTCGCGCCACCGCCGCCAAATCGCTTGGGAATATAGATCGTCAGCAGGCCGGCCAGACGCAAAAGGTCTATCTCGGCATGCGGGGCGGCCCCGGCCAGATCGCGCGCTGCAGCTGTTCGCTTGAGTTCGCGCACGACCTCCTCGGCCTTCTCGGCCCAGCCTTGGAAATCGCTGCGCTGTTCATGCTGAACGGTGGCGTGGATGGTCATGATGCCAAAGCCTCCGGCTGACGGCCCTGCGAGAAAGCGTGTTGCGCCGCCGGATGATCGGCGGGCACCCGGTTGTCACGCCCGAAGAGCCTGGACCGCAGCGAGGGACCGACATCCTCGCGAATTCGTCCGCGCTTCCGCAGCTCGGGAACGACGTGGGCGGAGAAATCGATGAAGCTGCCGGGGCTGACCACATGCGTCAAATTGATGCCGTCGGTATCGGTGGCTTCCAGCCATTGCTCGAGCTCGTCGGCAACGGTCTTGGGGCCGCCGACAAAGGACTTGCCGCGCCCGAAACCGCCCTCCGGGGAAAACGCCTGGCGCAAGGTCCACTGGCGGCCCGACGACGGGTCATCGAACATGCGCAGCAGGGAACGGTTGGAATCGGTTTCGGTGTAGCGGATAGGCTGGTCGAGATCGTGCCTGGAAAAATCGATGCCGGTCGTTGCCGAATAATGCACCAGCGCGCCTTCGACATCGTAGTGCGACCTGTAGTCAGCGAGCTTGGCGGCCGCGGCGGCGTCGGTTTCATCCGTGATCACCGAGACCGCGGATATGAACTTGATGCTGCCTGGAGCCCTGCCTTCATCGCGGGCAAGCCGCTTCACCTCAGCGACATTGCGGCGGATGCCATCGACATCGGCACCGGCGACAAAGACCACCTCCGCGTGACGAGCGGCAAAGCGCTGGCCGCGCGGCGAACCGCCCGCCTGGAACAGCACTGGCACCCTCTGCGGACTGGGCTCCGAGAGATGCGGACCCGGAACGTTGAAGTAGCGACCGGAATGACCGATCGGATGGACCTTTTCCGGATCGGTATAGAGACCGTCCGGGTTGGCGGCGCTGCCGCGATCACGCACCAGGGCACCGTCTTCCCAGGAACCTTGCCAGAGCTTGTAGGCGACATCCATGAACTCGTCGGCGATCTCGTAGCGCTCGTCATGCGCCACCTGCCTGTCGAGACCGAGATTGCGCGCCGCGCTGTCGAGCTGCGAGGTGACGACGTTCCAGGCGATCCGCCCCTTGGTGAGATGATCGAGCGTGGTGAATTTGCGCGCCAGCAGATATGGCTTTTCGTAGGTCGTCGAAACGGTGACGCCGAAACCCAGCCGGCTTGTAGCGCCGGCAAGCGCTGAGACCAGCAACAGCGGATCGTTGACGGGGGACTGCACGCCCTTTGCCAGCGAGGCGTCGTATCCACCGCCATAGACGTCGAGAAGGCCCAGCGCGTCGGCGATGAACAAGCAATCGAAGCCGCCCTCCTCCAGTGCTTTGGCAAGCTCGATCCAGTAGTCGAGCTCGGCATGTCGATAGGCCTGGTCGGCCGGATGACGCCAAAGGCCGTAGGCGACATGGGAGACGGCATTCATGGTGAAGCCATTGAGAATAATAGGAGATTTTGCCATATGACAACCCAGACAAACGCGCTCAGCACGGGATCGATCTTTGTCTATGGATTTAGTGTAATTCAAAGCATCGCGCGTGGAGATTTTTCCTAAAGATCGCGGTGTTTGTGACAATCCATTACTGGATGGTGTCGAAGCGGCCAGTGTCGAGCCGCATCACCAAGGTTGTCGTCAAGCCATGCGGACAATCCATGCCCAGCTTCGCCGAACTGCGGCAGCGCATGGCTGCCCTGGCGCGATGCGACCCAGGGCGTTTCTCAGCAATGTGGCATATAAACACCGCGGAAGTGCAAAACCGGCGCGATAGTTTCAGATCCTGCCAGCCGAACTGAGGGGGCCGCTCAAGCCAGCTCGAACCGCTCGATGGCGCGCATGATGCCACGCAGCTCGGCGAGGCCTTTCAGCCGGCCGATCAGCGAATAGCCGGGATTGATCCTGGTCTTGCCGATATCGTCGGCGAGCAGATGGCCATGGTCGGGCCGCATCGGAATACGCCAGTCGGCACGGCCCTCCCGGCGGCGGCGCGCCTCTTCCTGCATCAGAGCGAGAATCACATGCGCCATGTCGGTGCCGCCCTCGAGATGCTCGGCCTCGTGGAACGAGCCGTCATCCTCGATGGTGATGTTGCGCAGATGGACGAAATGGATGCGGTCCGCGAACTCCTTGACCATGGCGACGATGTCGTTGTCGGCGCGTGTCCCATAGGAGCCAGTGCAGAACGTCAGGCCGTTGGCGGGGCTGTCGACGGCGTTGAGGATGAAACGCGCATCCTCGGCGGTCGAAACGATGCGGGGCAGGCCGTAGAGCGAGAAGGGCGGGTCGTCGGGATGGATGCACATGCGCACCCCCTCCTCTTCGGCCACCGGAATGATCTCGCGCAGGAACCAGGCAAGGTTGTCGCGCAGCTCCTTTGGTCCGATCGCGTCGTATTCCGCCAGGGCCTCGCGAAAACTGTCCCTGTTATAACTGCGCTCGGTTGCCGGCAGGCCGGCGATCAGGTTGCGCTCGATCCTGTCGATAGCTTCGCTGCTCAATTCCTTCAGCCGCGCTTCCGCCTCGGCGATGCGGGCGGGGGTATAGCCGGCCTCGGCATTGACGCGCTTCAGCACGAACAAATCGTAGGCCGCGAAATCGATCGCGTCGAAACGCAGCGCATAACCTGTCGTTGGCAGCCGATAGGCGAGATCCGTGCGCGTCCAGTCGACCACCGGCATGAAATTATAGCAGACCGTCGCAATGCCGGCCTTGGCGAGCGCGCGGATCGAGTCGCGATAGTAGCCGGCGTAGCGCTCGCGTTCCGGCGTGCCGATCTTGAAGGAATTGTGGACCGGAATGCTCTCGACCACCGACCATGTCAGGCCGGCGGCCTCGATGACACGCTTGCGCTCCAGAATGCTCTCGAGCGGCCAGGCGCGACCGTCATAGATATCGTGCAAGGCGCTCACCACGCCGGTCGCACCGGCCTGCCTGACATGATCGAGCGTTACCGGGTCGTTCGGTCCATACCAGCGCCAGCACTGTTCCATTGCCGCTTCCTTCCGCGAGAGAACGGCAACCTATTGTTGGACCACGATGGGTGTCAAACTAGGAACCGGTTTCGGACAGCGAATGAAGGAGTTTTCCCAATGAAGGATTTCGACGGCAAGGTGGCCTTGGTGACGGGGACGACCGGGATTGGCCTCGCAACCGCCAGACGCCTTGCGGCTGGAGGCGCTGCGATCGTCGCCTGCGGCATCGACCGCGCGGCCAACGCGGCGCTGGAAGCGGAACTGGAGAACTCCGGAGCCGGGGCGCTGGTCATAAGCGCCGACGTCTCCGTACCGGAGCAGGTTCGCGACGCCGTCGCGGCCGGCGTCGAGCGGTTCGGCGGCCTCGATATCATCGTCAATTCGGCGGCGGTGCATCCGTACGGAACCGCGACCAGCACCGATTTCGAGACCTGGAACAGGGCGATGTCGGTCAATGTCGGGTCGATCTATCTGACAGCGCATTTCGGCATCCCGGAAATGGTCCGCAGGGGCGGCGGCGCCATCATCAACGTCGCTTCGGTGCAGGGCTTTGCCTGCCAGCAAAACGTCGCCGCCTATGCCACCACCAAGGGCGCCATCCACACGCTGACGCGTGCCCTGGCCCTCGACCATGCGCGCTCCGGCATCCGCGTCAATTCCGTCAGCCCGGGCTCGATCCGCACCCCGATCCTGGAGAAGGCCGCCCGCGGCGAGAACGGCACGGATGCCGATGTCGAGGCCGCCTACAAGCGCTTCGGCGAAGCGCACCCCATCGGGCGCATCGGCGAGCCGGAGGAGGTGGCTGAACTCATCGCTTTCCTGTGTTCGTCGAAGGCCGGCTTCTGCACTGGCGCGGACTACAAGATCGATGGCGGCCTGACCGCCGGCATCGGCGTGAAGTAGATCGCGAAGATTGGGGCTTGTCCGTTACCGGGACCAGCCGGCATCCGACAATTGGTTTGCCGATCTTCTTGCAGATCACTGCCCAGGCAAATCGAACACCGCACGGGCCACGCCGAACACGAAAGGGGGGCGGTGCGATCGATGAAATAATAGGCATTCTTGCCGATTGACAAAAACATCAACAGGCGACCAAGATCATATGACCATCAACGATATTGGTCCCGAGGTTGCCCCTCGGCATTGGCGTAAAGGAGAGCCAGATGCCCCTTCAGCAGAGAGTGACCCATCGTCCGAAACAACGTTCCGCCGCTCCCATCCTTGCCACCGCACTGCTAGGCCTCGGCCTGATCACAGTGCCCGGCATCGGCCACGCCGAAGGGATCACGCTCAAGATCTTCGGCGGCTCGGCGCTCGACGAACTCGCGCCGCGCCAACCGCCGGACGAGCAGAAGAAAATCCAGCAGCAGGTTATCGACGGCTTCCTCAAGGCCAACCCCGACGTCGCCGCGGTCGAGTGGGATGCCCAGGGGCCGCAAACCGATTCCATCCAGCGCGTGATGACCGCAAAACTTGCAAACCAGGAAATGGATCTGATCGCCTGCCCGGCCTTCTACACCAATGGCGCCTATGTCAGGCGAAAACTGGTGATGCCGATTACCGACAAGATCAAGCCGTTCCAGGACAGGATCGACGCCGCCGCACTTGGCGCCTTCACGGTCAACGGCCAAGTCTACGGCGTGCCGATCTCGACGCTGTCGACATCGACGATCTTCTACAATGTCGATCTCTTTCAGAAGCTCGCCATTCCTGTCCCGCCAACCTATGACGACCTGAAGGCAGCCGTGCCGAAGTTCAAGACCGCGGGCGTGATCCCTCTGCTGCATCAGGGCTCTAACACCGTGATGTGGCCGATGTGGTACTTCGAGACCTTTTCGCAGGCCTCGGGCGACCCGGTCGGCAAGACGCAGAAGAACCTCGAGGGCACGGCGAAATTCACCGACGCGCCCGATGTCGAGGGGTTCAAGCTGATCAAGCAATGGGTCGATGATGGCATCCTTTCCAAGGATTCGCTTTCCGTCGACCAGGACGGCATGCGTGCGGCCTTCGCCGCCGGCAAGAGCGCCATGTATTATGGCGGCACCTGGGAAATCCCGTCGCTGCAGTCGAGCGTCAAGGACTTCAAATGGGGCGTCTTCGCCTTTCCGAAAATGGACGGAACGCCGGGCGCGCCTGGCCATGGCGGCGGTGCCGACAACGGCATGTGCGTCGCCTCCTCGATCCCGCCCGAGAAGCTCGATGCCGCGGTCAAGTTCATCGAATATTTGACAAGGCCCGAGGTCGCGACGCTCTACCTCGCGCCGGAACAGCCGATCGCGGCCTCGATCAAGGGCGTGCCGCAGGTCGACGATGCCTATGCCGTCGAACTGCGCAAGCAAGCCTTCCCGAACACGATCAAGTTCCTCGACTGGATCTGGCCCTCGGAGGTCGCGAGCGCCACGTCTTCGGCAATCGCCGGCATCGTCGGTGGCACGACCACGCCCGAAGATGCCGCCGCATCGATCCAGGCCATTTTCGACGACCTCAAGGCCCAGGGCAGTTGGCCGCCCAAATGAGGCCCTGAAGTAGCGCCTGCAAGCGAGCGCACATCCGGTCGGGCTGATGCGCCAG
This sequence comes from Mesorhizobium sp. M0239, assembly GCF_040321815.1. Taxonomy (NCBI): domain Bacteria; kingdom Pseudomonadati; phylum Pseudomonadota; class Alphaproteobacteria; order Hyphomicrobiales; family Phyllobacteriaceae; genus Mesorhizobium; species Mesorhizobium sp. M0239. Next base: position 115,285 of record NZ_JAMYSG010000004.1, on the reverse strand, counting down.
GCAAGAAAAACAGAGGCTGCCTGCTTCGGGCAGCCTCGCCCATCGGAGAGAACACATGACGACACATCGCGCCGAACGGCAGCGCTTCTCGATCGGTTATCATCTGAACAGCTGGGACCTGACCGGCCTTCCGCTACGGCCAGCCATCAAGTTCCTGGCAGACCAGGGCTTCGGCTGGTTCGAGATCCTCGCCTTCACCAGCCTGTCGGACCAATACGCCCGCAAATACATGCAGCTCGGCAACCAGGCGCCGATGGGGGTGACCACCGACACCGACATCTTGCGGCGCTATGCGCTGCTGTCGGAAGGCCAGAGCGAGTATGGCATCAAGCTCTCCTCCTTCTACGTCAATGCGATCTTCACCAACCCCGTCGCCTGGCCCTATGAACGGGATGTGCTCGTCGCGCTGACCAGGATGTTGAAGGGGTTCGGCTCACCGGTGCTGGTTCTCGGCGGCGGTCCATCGGAAGCCGCTGCCGGGGCGCACACGGCCGACGACTACCGCGCCTTTTGCCGGGCGCTCGAGGATATCGGCAGGCGGACAAAGGACCTTGGCATCGAGACGGTCTATCACCCGCACCTCGACACCTTCATCGAGCGCCGCGACCAGCTCGATCGCATGATGGATGAACTGGATACCGATCTGGCCGGCCTGTGCATCGATCCGGCGCATCTTGCGCATACCAATTCCGATCCGGTCGACGCGGTAAAGACCTACATTTCGGCCGTGCGCTACATGCATTTCAAGGACACCAGGGTCGATCCGGCGCTGAAGGGCTATGACCGCTATGGCGCCTTTTGCGAGCTCGGCGCCGGGGTCGTCGATCTCGCCGGCATCGTCGACGTCCTGCTGGATGCAAACTACGATGGGCTCGCCATCATCGAGCTGGATGCGTCCAGGAAAACGGCAGAGCAAAGCACGCTCGAGAGCATCGCCTATGTCAGGGACACGCTCGGGCTGGTGCTGACCCCGCAAGGCGCGAAGGCCGCGTGAGCACGCGACCGCAAAAGGCGGCTCCTGTTTCGAGCCGATCCGGCACCTGGCGTTTCGATGCCGGGGACGGGGCTACGGCCTTCGTCATGATCCTGCCCGCCGCGATCCTCTTCGGTCTTTTCTACCTCTGGCCGTTCGTCAACGGCTTCTGGCTCAGCCTGCACAATTGGGACGGGTTTTCCGACCCGACCTGGGCAGGCTTTTCCAACTACATGCGCCTGGCGCATGATCGCATCTTCCTCGGTGCGCTGCGCAATAATCTGATTTTCGTCGTTGCCGTCGTCGTCCTGAAGAACGTGCTCGGCCTCGGGCTGGCGCTGCTTCTGAACCGGGCGCTGCTCGGCCGCGCCTTCTTTCGCGCCGCCGCCTTCATCCCGGTGACGATGTCCTTCGTCGCCGTCGGCCTGCTCTGGTCCTGGATCTACAATCCCGTCTTCGGCCTGCTCAACAGCGGGCTCGATCTCATTGGCCTCGCCGGGCTGAAACGATCATGGCTCGGCGACGCCGACATCGCGCTCTACTCGATCATCGTCGTCGATGTCTGGAAATGGCTCGGCTTCCATGCCGTCATCTATCTGGCCGGGCTGCAGACGATCCCCTCGGAGCTTTATGAATCGGCGAAGATGGACGGCGCCGGCCCCTTGCAGCGCTTCCGGCACGTCACCGTTCCGATGATGATGCCGATCATCTTCATCAACACCATCCTCGGCCTTTCCGGCGCCTTCGTGCGCAACTTCGACATCGTCTATGTCCTGACCAAGGGTGGTCCGAACCACGCCACCGAAGTGGTGCTCACCTACATGATGAGCAAGGCCTTCCAGGACGGCGCCATGAGCTACGCCGCGGCGATCGGCTATGTGCTGTTCATGATCGTCGGGCTGGCCAGCGTCGGCCTGCTGGCCCTGATGCGGCGGCAAAGGCTCGACGTCTGATGAGAGCAGCCGCCAACCCTCCGCTTCCCCTGGATGATGGCGCCGCCGGCTCTCGCCGTCGCGGGCTCATGCAGCGCCTCGGCATGCGCGGCATCCTCGAACTTGGCGGCATCTATGCCGCGCTCATTCTCGTGCTCTTCGAGACCCTTTATCCGCTGCTTTGGGTGCTGTTCGGTTCGCTCAAGACCAAACAGGAAATGCTCAGCAATGTCTGGGGTCCGCCATCGAGCCTGGTGCTGCAGAACTATGCCGATGCCTGGCGGATCGCCGGCATGGGATCGCGCATCGTCAACAGCATCTTCGTCACCGGCTCGGCATTGATCATCCTGGTGGCCGTCGCGACGCCGTGCGCCTATGCGGTGGCGCGTCTTCGTTTCCCCGGACGCGGTCTTGTGGTCGCAGTCGCAGTTGCGGCCATGCTGGTGCCGCCGCAGGTGATGGCCATTCCGCTGTTCCTGGTGGCGCGCGATCTCGGCCTGATAAACAGCCGGCTCGGCATTGCCTTCATCTATGCCGCGACGTCGCTGCCGCTTTCGGTCTTCATCCTGCGCAGCTTCTTCATCACATTGCCGGCCGACCTCGAAGATGCCGCTCGCATCGATGGCGCCAGCCGGCTCGAGATCCTGATCCACATCATGCTGCCCCTGGTGCGGCCGGGCGTGGCGCTGATCCTCATCTTCGGCTTCATCGAGATCTGGAACGATTTCTTCCTGGCCTTCCTGCTGTTGCGCGACCCTTTAGTGCAGACCATTCCGCTTGGACTGGTCAGCTTCTTCCAGCAATACGACTCGCTCTGGACGCTCTATTTCGCCGCGTTGACGATCACGACACTGCCGGTGATCGTCGTCTTTGTCGCCATGCAACGGCAGTTCATCGCCGGCCTGACAGCCGGCGCCGTGAAGGGTTGACATGCAGGATCGCGTCATTGGCGTTGGCGTCATCGGCTGCGGCGAGATCGCCCAGTTGATGCACTTGCCTTATCTCATGGAATTGCCGGCGTTTCGCATCGCCGCCTTGTGCGACATCTCTCCCGGCACGGTCGACAAGGTGGCGGAACATTATGGCGTCACTGCCAGATATACCGACCATCGCGCGCTGCTTGCCGACCCGAATGTCGATGCGGTCGTGATCTGCACCTACGATCATGGCGAGATGGTCGCCGATGCAATCCGAGCCGGCAAGCACCTGATCGTCGAGAAGCCGCTTGCCTTCACGCCGCAGGAGGCGCGCCCGCTGGTCGAGCAGGCCGAGCGGAGCGGCCTCGTCGCCCTTGTCGGCTACATGAAATTCTATGATCCCGGCTATGAGATCGGGCTGGAGCGCATCGCCGCCATCGGCCGGCCGAAGTCGATCCATGTCCACGATTTCGCGGGCCGCTTCGACCGTTATGGCCAACTCTACACGCAGACCAGGGTCACCGACGTGCCGGCCGATGTGTTAGCGGCGGGACGCGAAACGGTCGCTCGGCGCATCGAGGCGGCGCTCGGTGTGGACCATGCCGGCTATCGCGATCTCTATCTTGTACTGCTCAGCCTCGCCAGCCACGACCTTGCCGTCATGCGCGGCGCTTTCGGCACGCCGGACCGCGTCGTGCATGCACAGCAGACCGGTCCCAACCAGCTGCTGGCCGTGCTCGATTATGGCGGCGTCCCTTGCCTCTTCGACATGGCACTTGCCCAGTATGAATGGTGGGACGAGTGGATCCACGTGCATGGTGAGCGCGACGAGGTGCGGATCGAATTCCAGAACCCCTATTTCCGCAATGCCTCGGCGACCGTCCGGCTGCGCGAAACCACAGGCGAAGCTGCATCCGAACGCGCTCTGCCTGGCGTTCCGGATACGTCGTTCCGCCGCGAATGGCTGCATTTCGCCGATTGCGTCCATGGCGGCGCGAAGCCGCGCACGCCGCTTTCGGGCGGGCTCGCCGATCTCGATCTTGCCGTTCGGATCATCCAGGCAATGCCGCCGAAAAGACTTTAGCGAAATTTCGGAAACGCGCCGCCAGCCGGCGCGTTGGCCCAGCTCTGCAAGGTCTGGCCGCCGTCGATCAGCCAATCCACGCCTGTGACGTGCCTCGCCTCGTCGGAGGCCAGGAAAGCCACGGCGGCCGCGACATCGTCCGGCTGGCCGATGCGGCGCAACGGAATGCGGTCGGCGAAATGCTGGACGCTGCTCTTGAATTCGCCGTCGCCGGAAACCGGTACGCCAAGCGTCGTCTCGATCACGCCGGGGCAGATGGCGTTGACGCGTATGCCGTAAGGCGCGGCATCGAGCGCTGCGACCCGCGTCAGGCCGACCACCCCGTGTTTGGAAGCGACATAGCCGGCACCACCCAAAAGGACGTCCCAACCGGCCATGGACGAGCCCATGTTGACGATCGAGCCACCGGTCCCGGCCTCGATCATCGCCCGAAGCGACGCCTGCAGCACGAGGAAGATGCCGCGCAGATTGATGCGGATGGTCGTATCCCAGTCCTCGACCGGCAGGTCGTGAACGGGAGCGACGACGCCGGAAATGCCGGCATTGTTGAACACCACGTCGAGGCCGCCGAACGTCTCGACGATCGTTGCGACGGCGCGCCGCACATCCGCTTCATCGGTGACGTCAGCCTCGATCGCCAGGGCGTCGTCGCCGAGGGAGCTGGCCAATTGCCGCGCCGCCGCGTCATTGCGGTCGACAATGGCGACCCGCGCGCCTTCGTCAAGGAAACGCCGCACCGCTGCGCTGCCGATCGCGCCGGCGCCGCCGGTGACGAGGACCTTTTTCTGGTCGAACCGTTTCATCCCAGGGTCTCCGGCTTTGGATAGGAACGCCATGAATACTGTGGTTCGAAGCCGATCGTTTCGCGCGCATGGATCGTGTCCAGAACGGCGCCGAAGCCGGCGATCGGCCGCGACAGAGCGACATCAGGATAGACCCGGCGCACGAGCGCTTCGGTCTCCTCTTCCATGAATGTGTCGGCGGCGCTCAGGAGGACGCGCAGATGGCCGTCGCCTTGCCATTCAAGCGCCCGCAGGAAGCCCTGCCCGGCGTCGCGCGCATCCAGATAGGCCCACAGGTCGCGGGCACTGTCGGCAGTGGCGCGGCGCGGCCCTACGCCGTCGAAAAAAGAACCCAGCGTCTGGATCCACGGCATGCGGATACTGACCGCCGAGAAGGCCCCCCGGCGCACCGCCGCGTCGACGATTTCCTCGCCCAGCCATTTCGACAGGCCGTACGGGTCCTGCGCGCCGACCGGATGGTTCAAGTCGACCGGCAGATAGGGCGGCCGCACAGGTTTCTCGAAAAAGGGATAGCCGAAAACGCTGAAGGACGAGGCATAGACGAAGCGCCTGGCGCCGGCCATGGCAGCTGCCTCGACCACATTGTAGGCGGTCGCGATGTTGGTCTTGAACACCTCGCCGCCGGCCCGGCCGGTCGGCCGCGGAATGGCCGCGACATGCACAACGGCATCGCAATCGCGCACCAGCTGCAGTGTCGATCCCAGATCGGTCAAATCGGCGGTTGCGTGGCGCCATGCGACCTCACCCGGCACCACGGCATCGACACCAAGCACATCGTGGCCGGCCGCAACCAGAGCCTCGGCCACATGGCGGCCAAGCAGGCCGCTGGCTCCGGTGACGATGGTTTTCATATCTCGGCCTCGGCTCCGCAATTAAGCGGCTTGAATATTGTTGATGGTCACACAAATCGAGCACATGCCTGACAAGCGTTGTCAAGGCCATTTCGCGATGGACAAATAGCGCATACGCTTGTCGGAGCGCGGTGCGCAAGGCCGACCAGCACGCTTTGCGTCGAACGGGATTGACTTGGCATCCGCTAGGGTTTTTTGTATGAGCATCAACGATCGGTCAAAGGAGCTCGCCATGTCCGTGGACAGTTTTTCCTCACATCGGCACGATGACGCGGTGCGCCTCGATCCACGCCGTGCGGCCGTTGTCGTCATCGATATGGTCAATGAGTTCTGCAAGCCCGGCGGGGCCATGGTCCTGCCTGGGTACGAGACGCTGGTAGCGCCGCAACTGGCCGTGATCGAAGCCGCGCGCGCCGCCGGCGTGCCGGTGATCTGGGTCCATGACAGCCACCGGCCGGGCATGCGCCGCGAGCGCGAATGGCTGAAGCGCACACCGCATTGCCTGGATGGAAGCTGGGGGCCGGAGATCATCGAGGATCTCGGCGCCCGCGACGATGAGATCCATGTGATCAAGCGGCGCTACTCGGCCTTCTTTCAAACCGACCTCGACCTGACGCTGAAAGACATGCAGACCGATCAGTTGATCATCTTCGGCGTGGTCACCAACATCTGTGTGCGCTCGACCGTCCATGATGCCTTTTTCGAGGGCTATGAGGTGGTGGTGCCAAGCGATTGCTGCGCGGCGACGGGACCACGCGAGCAGGAAAGCTCGCTCTACGACATAGCGACCCATTTCGGCGTGGTCAGCGATTCGGCTGATGTCGTCGCAGCCCTCCGCGACGGGACGTCGCTTCAACCAGCGGAGGTCGCGGCTTGAGCTTTTTCCGAACCGGCGACATCCAAGACAGCGGCGATAGGAGTCCGGTGTGACGACTGAATCCGAAAAAGACGCGACGCCGAAAACGCCGAGCGGCGATGCACCCCCGAGCCGCGAGCAGGTGCTGCAGCAATACGCCGGGACCGGCTATGAACTGGACCGCCACCCGGCGCACGTCATCCGCCGGGCGCATCAGCGCGCGACACTGCGCTTCCAGCAGGTCATGGCCGGCGAAGACCTTTCGCCAACGCAATTCGCGGCGCTCGCCACGATCCTCAAGCATGGCGAAGTCTCGCAGAACCATCTCGGCCGGCTGACGGCGATGGACCCATCGACCATAAGCATCGTCATGCGCAAACTGCTCAAACACGGGCTGATCACGCGCAGCGCCTCCGAAACCGACCAACGCCTGACGATGATCGCGCTGACCGGCAAAGGGACCGACTATACGCTGGAGCGGCTCGAACGCAGCGTCGAGGTCGGGCGGCGGTTCCTGTCGCCGCTCTCACCGGCCGAGCAGGCGACGCTGCTTCGCCTGCTCCAGCGCATCAACGACGACGACCCAACGAATGGCGACAGCGGCAAATAAGCCGCGTCCAGTCCTTTTTTCCATAACAGCAAAAGTGAGAACCGATGTCGTCCGACCTCCAGTCGTCTGCCAACACGCTCGTCGTCCGCAATATCGGTCTCATGCTGAGTGGCGATCTCGCACAACCGATCATCGACGCCGACACCATCGTCGTGAGCGATGGACGCATCACCAGCATTGGCAAGGCAGGCGACATTGATGGCGGCAGCGCGGCGACGATCATCGATGCGATGGGCTGTGCGGTCTCGCCGGGTCTTATCGATAACCACGCCCATCCGGTGGCCGGCGACTGGACGCCTCGGCAGAACCAGATCGGCTGGATGGATTCGACTGTGCATGGCGGCGTCACCACCATGATCTCGGCGGGTGAAGTCCACACGCCGGGCCGACCGCGCGACCTTGTCGGGCTGAAGGCGCTGGCGATCGCTGCCCAACGCACCTTCTCCAACTTCCGTCCGAACGGCATGAAGATCCTGGCCGGGGCACCGATCCTGGAACCCGGCCTTACCGAGGAAGACTTCCGCAGTCTCGCCGAGGCCGGCGTGACGCTTGTCGGCGAGGTCGGACTTGGCGGCGTCAAGGACGGGCCGACCGGCCGGCAGATGATCGCCTGGGCGCGCAAATACGGCATGACCTCGATGACCCACACGGGCGGTCCATCCCTGCCCGGCTCCGGCCGCATCGGCGCGGATGTCGTGCTGGAGGTCGACGCCGACATCGTCGCGCACGTCAATGGCGGGCCAACCGCCCTGCCCGACGCGGAAATACGGCAGATCTGCGAGAAGGGCTCGAGGGCGCTTGAAATCGTCCATAACGGCAATTTGCGCACCGGACTGTTCGTGCTCGACCTGGCAAGGCAGCGCGGCGAACTTTCGCGCGTCATCCTCGGCACCGACAGCCCGGCCGGATCCGGCGTGCAGCCGCTCGGCATCCTGCGAACCCTGACCATGCTGGCTTCGCTGGGTGGTATCGCGCCGGAAGTGGCGTTCTGTCTTGCCAGCGGCAACACGGCGCGTGTGCGCGGACTGGATGATCGCGGTTTGATCGAGGTCGGTCGCGCCGCCGACCTGATCTTCATGGATCAGGCGATCGGCGGCGCCGGCGACGGGCTGCTCGACAGCGTGGCGCTGGGCAATCTTCCAGGCATTGGAATGGTCGTCATCGACGGCGTGGTGCGGACCGGCCGGAGCCGCAACACCCCGCCGGCGATGCGGGTGCCGGAAGTCCTGGCGGCCTGACGGTCAGCCGACGCCGTCAATCCCGACAATCTTGTCCTTGGTCAGCCCGCCGACGCGCGGGTGCGGCCTGCCGGAATCGGTCACGGCGATAGCGACGACGATCTCGTCGGCACGCGGTGCGTCGGGCACGCGAACCTCCATGCCGTCGAAATGGCTGCGCACCCGCGCCGCATCCTTGTGACCGAGCGGAATATCGAGTGGCACGCCAAGGCCGCCGCGCTTCTTCGATGAAGGAATGAGCGCGGCGCCCTTGCCGAGCACGTCGCGGAACGGGGCACCGAGCTTTGGATGAAGGATGGCGGCGGCATGTTCGAGCTCGCCATCGGCGCCGACGGCGGCGGCCTTGCCGAAGCTCTCGACCCGGTCGCCGGCGATGCCCAGAGCAGCGACGGCGCGCTTGGGCAAGATATCGCCCAAGGCTTCGCCTATGGCGCTCAGTGCCGACAGGTCCTCGATGTAGGTACCCGCATAGGGGTTGCGGATCACCGCGATGGCTGCGGCACGCCGCGTCGGCGGATCGACGGGTCGCCCGCCTTCGATCCGGGTTTCCTCGACGATGGTGATGATACGGCGGATTTCCGGGTTCATCGCAAGCCGTCCTCGCCCTTGATGTCGGCGGCGGCAAGGCCGCCGACCCGTGCATGAACGCGTGCGCCGGTGGTCATCGCCAGGATGACCGCCATTTCGTCGCCGCGCGGCGCATCGGCAATGCCGATCTCGATCGCATCGAAATGGCTGCGCACATAGGAGGCGTTTATGTGCGTGATCGGGATGTCGATGCGCGTTCCGGGGCCGCCGACCTTCTTGGTCGAAGGCACGATCGCCTTGGCATTGCCGAGCAGTTCGCGCATCGCATAGCCGCCCGGATTGTGCCAGAGCGCGCCATGTTCAAGCTCGCCGGCGGCACCGACTATGGCACCCTTGCCATAGCCTTCGATAGCCTGGCCGCCTTCACCAATGGCGTCGATCAGGCGCCGAGCCATATCGAGACCGAGCGGCTTCAGGTCTTCCATGAAGCCGGTGATCTCTTCGACATAACGTCCGGCAAAAGGGTTGGCGATGACCGCGACGACCGCGCCCCGCTTGAGCGGGCGTGCCGCGTGGGGTCCGCCCTCATGGAATATCTCTTCGACCTGAACCAGAAATTTCCTGACCACCACAGCCGGCATCGTTCGCTTCCTTCATCCCGTCGTTCATAAAAACTCATTAGAGTATCAACAATTATGCCCATGGACATTTGTCAAGCGCAGACGTCGAGCAAGTGGGCGAAGGGCCAAGAAAACTGCATCGGATGACGATTGACAGCCTGTTAAGCCGCTCCTAAACTCATATGACCATCAACGAACTCGCCGTTGTCCCGGCGGACACGTGGGGATGGTCAAAGCGTGGCTTCAAAAGCTGAAAAAAGCTGAAGGGGAATGACATGAAAAGGGCGCTCAAGAGTTTATTTCTGGCCGGCACGATGCTTGCCATTTCGTTCGGACCGGCCGCGGCACAGGCCAAGGTTTCCGTGGCCGCCATCTCGGGATATTTTGCCCAGGGCTTCGGCGTTTCGATCGTCAACGGCCTCAACAAGGCCAAGACCGATTTCGGCATCGACCTCAAGCTGGTCGACACCGGCAATCGCGCGCTCGACTACCAGCAGCAGTTCGAGAATCTTGCCAAGGGCAAACAGTACGACCTCATCTTCGTGATGGGCTGGGAGCTGGTGGACTCGCTGCAAAAGGTCAGCGCCGAATATCCTGACCAGCGCTTCGTGTTCATCGATGGCGTCCTCGACAACCCCAAGATGATCTACGCCAATTTCGCCGAGGAGCAGGGATCCTTCGTCGCCGGCGCGCTTGCCGGCATGATCGAAGCCAAGGGCACCGCCTTCGACAAGATCGGCGACGGCAAGGCGATCGGCTTTGTCGGCGGCCGAGATATCCCGGTGATCCGCAACTTCCTGGGCGGCTACGAGCAAGGCGCTAAATATGCCGCGCCCGACGTCAAGGTAAACTCCGTCTTCGCCGGAACCTTCGACGACCCGGCCAAGGGAAGCGAACTTGCCCAGGCGCTTTACGGCCAGGGCTCCGACATTGTCTACAACGTCGCCGGCCCGACGGGTGAAGGCGTGATGCAGGCAAGTGCCGCGGTCGACAAATATTCGATCGGCGTCGACATCGACATGTGCGGCTCGGCTCCCGGAAATGTGCTCGCCAGCATGCTGAAGCGCGGCGACATCGCCGTCTACACGCTGATCAAGGACGAGGTCGAGGGCCGCAAGATCACCGCCGGCACCCGCACTTTCGACCTCGCCTCGGGCGGTGTCGAGGTCAAGGTCTGCGATGACATCGCCGCCAAGATCCCGGCAGAGATGACCGCCAAGCTCGATGAGATCAAAAAGGGCATCGTTGACGGCAAGATCGTGATCGCCAAGGCAAAATAAGCCAACAACAGCGCCTCCCTCCCAAGAAAGCGCTACACTGATCCGCCGCGGCGTGCCGCGGCGGATCAGTGTCCAATCTGCGAGAGCCACGTTGTCGAACACGCCGGGGTCGCCGACCCTCCACAGCAATGCCGCGATGGCCGTCGAGTTGACTGGCATCACCAAGCGTTTTGGCGCATTCGTCGCCAATGACGGCATCGACCTTGCGGTCCGCCGCGGCGAGATCCACGCCATCATCGGCGAGAATGGTGCCGGCAAGACGACGCTGATGAACATCCTGTTCGGCCTCTTGCAGCCGGACGAAGGCTCGATCCGGCTGAACGGTGAAGAGATCGTGATCGCCGACCCGTCCGTGGCGATAAAGGCCGGCCTCGGCATGGTTCACCAGCATTTCAAGCTGGTTCCCTCGCTCTCGGTTGCCGACAACGTCTTTCTCGGTATGGAAATCCGTCGCCATGGGCTGATCGACCACGCTGCACAGGTTGAGCGCACGCGCGAACTGTCGAAGCGCTTCGGCTTGCAGGTCGATCCGACCGAGCGCGTCGGGCTGCTCTCGGTCGGCATAGAGCAACGCATCGAAATCCTGAAGGTCCTGGTGCGCGGCGCGCGCACCATCATCCTCGACGAACCGACCGCCGTGCTGACGCCGCAGGAGAGCCGTGAGCTGTTCCAGACGCTGCGCAGCTTCGTGGCCGAGGGCATGACGGTGATCTTCATTTCGCACCACCTGGAAGAAGTGATGGAAGTGTCCGACACGGTGACGGTGCTGCGCAATGGCAGGAAGGTGGCGACCCGGCCGACGGCCGAGCTCAGCAAGGACGAGTTGGTGCACATGATGGTCGGCCGCGAGGTCAGCTTCGACCGCCGGGCGCGTGCGTCGCTGCACGGCGACGTGGTGCTCGAAGTCAAGGACCTGTGGGCGCGCGACGATCGCCTGCTGCCGGCCCTTCGCGATGCCAGTTTCACGGTCCGCTCCGGCGAGGTGGTGGGGATCGCGGGTGTGGCCGGCAATGGGCAGACAGAGCTGGCGGAAGTGCTTTCGGGCCTGCGACCGGCAAGCCATGGCGGGGCGTGGCTGAAGGGCCGGAATCTCACCGCTCTCTCCCCCGCCGCGATCCGCCAGGCAGGCCTCGCCCATGTTCCAGGCGACCGCATGGTGCGCGGGGTCGATCGCAACGCTTCGATAGCGGCCAACACCCTGATGGGCCGCCAGCATCGCGCGCCATGGAGCCGCGGCGGCATGCTCAACTGGAATGCCATAAATCAAAACGCCGAAACGCTGATCAAGGACTTTGATATTCGCGCGCGGGGACCGGGCGATGCCGTCAAGCGGCTTTCGGGTGGAAATATCCAGAAGGTCGTTCTGGCACGCGAATTCACCAATGGCGCCGATTTCCTGCTGATCGACCAGCCGACGCGCGGCGTCGACATCGGCGCCCAGGAGGCCATTCATGACGAGATCATGCGCCAGCGCGCCGCCGGCCGCGCAATCCTGCTGATTTCCGTGCAGCTCGACGAACTGGCCGCCCTTGCCGACCGCATCCTGGTGATGTTCAACGGGCGGATCATGGGCGAGGTCGCCGGCGACGATGCCGACGAGGAGCGCATCGGCATGATGATGGCAGGCGTGGCCGCGCCGGAATTCGCCGCGGAGACCGCATCATGAGAGACCATTTGCGTGCCGCTTCCGGCCAGGTCATTGCCATCGGCGTGGCACTGCTGATGGGCGCGATCATCATCCTCATGGTCGGCGAAAGCCCGCTGCGTGTGTTCATGACACTTTTGCGCGGCGCCTTCGGTGACCAGGAGAAGATCGCCGGGACCTTGCTGCAGACGACGCCGATCCTGATCTGCGGTGTCGCCGCCTGCATCGGCTTGCGCGGCGGCATGTTCAACGTCGGCATCGAGGGCCAGCTGTTCCTCGGCGGTTTCGCCGCCGCCTGGGTCGGCTTTGCCATGCCCCTGCCCGCGGGCATTCACACGCTGGCAGCACTGGCGCTGGCGGTCGTGGCAGGCGCGGCCTGGGTCGCCATCCCCGCCTACTTCCGCGCCCGCTACAACACCAACGAGGTCGTCTCGACGATCCTGTCGAACTACGTGGCGGTGCTGCTCACCTCCTATTTCACCATCTTCCTGTTCAAGCGGCCGGGTGGCTGGTCGGAGACGCCGCCGATCCTGGCGACATCCTATCTGCCGGAGATCTTCACCTTTTCGCGGTTGAACTGGGGCCTGGTCATTGGCCTGGTGCTGGCGGTCGGCGCAGCCCTTGTCTTCCGCTACACCAAATGGGGTTACGGCGTCACGATGGTCGGTTCGGCGCCGAAATTCGCCGAATATGGCGGCGTCAACGTGAAACGGCAGGGTTTCCTGGTCCTGCTGCTTTCAGGGGCCGTCGGCGGGCTGGCCGGCGGCGTCGAGACGCTCGGCGTCCATCACCGCTTCATGGAAGGATTTGCCCCCGGTTTCGGCTTCGACGGGCTGATCGCCGCCCTGCTTGCCAATGGCTCGCCTGTCGCCACCGTCTTCACCGCACTGTTCTTCGGCGCCCTGCGCAACGGATCGCTGCTGCTCGAGGTCGATACCAGCGCATCACGCGAGATCATCACCGTGATCCAGGCGCTGATCATCCTCAGCGTCTCGGCCCAGGTGCTGGTGAGAAAGCGCGGCGACAGCCAGGCAGGGGAGCGGCGATGGAAATTCTAGACAAGCTCATCAACGTCGCGCTGATCGCGGCGACGCTTCGCACCACCGCGCCCATCCTTCTGGTCGCGCTTGGCGGCTCGTTCACCACCAAGGCCGGCATCTTCAACATCGGCCTCGAGGGGCAGATGCTGGTCGGCGCCTTCTTCGCCGTCCTTGGTTCGATCTGGACCGGTTCCGCGCTGGCGGGCGTCGCCTGCGGCGTCGTGGCGGCGCTCGTCTTCGCCCTGGTTTTTGCCGTCCTGGTGGTGAGCTTCAAGGCCAATGAAGTGGTCGTCGGGCTGGCGCTCAACATCCTGGCCGGCGGCATGACGATCTCGCTGATGAAAGCGATCTTCGGCACGCGCGGTTCGATCGTCGGTCACGGCATCGTCGGCCTGCCGAAAGTCCAGCTGCCCGGTGCCCGCGACCTTCTCGGCTCGTGGGCGCCGCTGATCTCCGGCTTCACGCCGCTCGTCTATGTCGCCTTCATCGCCGTGCCGCTGCTGGTCGTCTGCTACAAGCGGACGCGGCTCGGCCTCTATATCCGCGTCGTCGGCGAAAAGCCGGAAGCCGCCGAGGCGCTCGGCATCTCGATCACCCGCGTCCGCTACATCGCGTCCCTGCTGTGCGGATTGCTGGCGGGCCTCGCCGGCGCTCATCTGTCACTCGGCTACATCACCATGTTCACGGAAAACATGTCTTCGGGCCGTGGTTTCATGGCGGTGGCGATCCTGATCTTTTCCAATGGCGATCCGCTGAAGGTGCTGGCCGGTTGCCTGCTGTTCGGCTTCGCCGATGCTTTTTCGCTGCGCCTGCAGACGTTCGGCTATCCGTCCTACCTGGTTCTCACCGTCCCTTATGTCGTCGCGCTGATCGCATTGTTCGCGCTGTCCTACCGGGCGCGTCCAAGGGTTATCGCGGAGACGCTGGAATCGATGCGTAAGCTGCTGTCGGTAGACAAGAACACTGAACCCGGCGGCAAAAATCCCCAGTGAAGGAACCTCTATGGAACGCATAATCCTCGACGTGGATTCGGCCGGCGACGATATTCTCGCCGTGCTGTTTGCAGCGGTCAATCCGAGGCTCCGGCTCGAGGGCGTGACCACCGTGACCGGTGCGGCCGGCCCGATCGAGCAGGTCACCAACGTCGTCCTCAACACGCTGACGCTCGCCGGGCGTGACGATATCCCGGTTCACGCCGGCGCGTGGCGGCCGATCGTTGGCAACGCCAAGGCCGACATGGAGGCGCCGGTGCATTTCGAAAAGCGGCTTGTCGCCCGTTTCGGCGATCGCCTGAAGAAGTTCAACCCGCCGGCATCGACGCCGGTGCGGCAGGCGACGTCAGGACACGCAGTCGATTTCATCATCGGCACCGTCATGGCCAATCCGGGCGAGATCACGCTGGTGACGACCGGCCCGTTGACCAACGCGGCGATGGCGCTGTTGCAGGAGCCGGGATTGACCGCTGCACTGAAGCGGCTGATCGTGCTCGGCGGCAATTTCCAGACACCGGGCAACATCACACCCCTGTCGGAGTACAACATCTGGGCCGATCCGGAGGCTTCGCGCATCGTGCTCAACGCCGATGTCGAGAAGATCCTCGTGCCGCTCGACATCTGCGAGGACAACCGCGTCGCCGATTCGATGCTGACACGCGACGACATCGCCGACATGCAGGCCGTCGCGAGGGACAATCCCGTCCTGGAGATGATCGCCGACAGCTTTCCGATCTACATCGACATCTGGCGCGAATTCTTCGACCTCGTCGGGTTCCCGATGGACGACGTGATCACCGTGGCGCTGGCTTTCGATCCGGGCCTGGCGACGATGACCGAGCCGCTGTTCGCCGACGTCGTGCTCGACGGCCGGCTGGCGCGCGGCCAGACCGTCGCCTATCGCGGCCGGCAATTGCTGCCCGGCGGCGGGCCCAAGACCACCCGCATCTGTACCGGCCTCGACGGCCGGCGTTTCCTCGACGGCTTCAAGAAAACCATAGCGCGCTACGAGCGGGCGGCGTGAAAGACGACATGATGACCAAGCCAACTCCTATCCTGTTCGACTGCGATCCCGGCCACGACGACGCCATCGCGCTGGTCATGGCGCATCGCTCGCCGGCCATCGAGCTACTCGGCGTCACCACGACCTGCGGCAATGCGGAAGTCGAGAAGACGACCGCCAATGCCTTGCGCATCCTGGAGTATATCGGCGCCGGCGACGTGCCTGTCGCGCAGGGCTGTCACCGTCCGCTGGCGCGCCCGCTGGTGCTCGGCACCGCAGATGGACCAAGCGGGCTCGAGGGCTCGCCCTACCTGCCGCAGGCGACGATCAAGCCGGTTGACCAGCACGCCGTCGATTTCCTGGCCGACAGACTGCGCGCCGCGCCCGAACCGATCCTGGTCGTCGCCACCGGCCCGCTCAGCAATATCGGCCTGATGATCCTCAAGCATCGCGACGTGCTGCCCAAGATCAAGGAGCTGATCTGGATGGGCGGCGTGTTCTACCGCAAGAGCGAGATCATCACGCCGACCGAGTTCAACGCGTTCTGCGGCCCCGAGGCGCTGAAGATCGTCCTGGACAGCGGCGTGCCGATCCTGATGGTCGGCCTCGACGTCACCATGCAGGTGCTGATCGAGGCGCCGCAATATGCCGAACTCGCCACCATCGACACGCCGCTCGGCCGGCTCGTCAACGACTGGCTGCTGTTCTACGAGAAGCTGCACCGCAACTCGATGGGCGTCGGCGGCGCCATGCACGATCCCTTGGCACTTGCACTGGCCATCGACCCGACATTGGTGCGCACGCGCCCTGCCCATATCGGCGTCGATCTGTCCGGCACCTACGCCTTCGGCGCGACCATCGCCGACTACTGGGGCGAGCGCGGTGAAAAGGACAATGCCCGCATCGCCCATGAGGTCGACGCGGACCGCTTCTTCAAGCTGATGTTCGATCTGCTGCGGGACTGAACGGAGCGCCGCGGCGCCGGCAGCGTTTCACGATAGGAATTTTTTCTTGACACCCTGCCCTCAGCTATGGTACATTTTTGGCTATGGTGCAAAGTTGCGCCGTGACCCGCCGCACAGGCGGGTTTTCGTTTGATGCTCCGTCAATCTCCCGCGAGTCAAATTCAGCCGCGTAAGATGTCAGGGTCAGTTGAGCTGGTTGAGGATTCCAGAGCTGCTCGCGACCATCAAACTCCTGTAGATCAGGAACGCCAGCGTACAGATCGCGGCGAGCGCGATCGGCACGCCGAACGGCACCACGCCCTTGCGGTCCAGATGCTGCACGACAAGCCGAAAAGCGCCCGCCGGCAGCATGAACGGGTTTTTCACGATGACTGCGGTTGCCAAGGCGAAAACCAGAAGCAGCACTGAAAACACCGCGAGAGCGCCGCCGCTGATCAGGAATGGCACGACTGCCAGCAGCTTGACATCGCCGGCGCCGATCTTGCGCAAGGCCCAGAAGGGCAAGAGCGCGACGAACAGCAGAAGTCCGGCGAGAGCGCTCAGTCCCATGTCCCACCACGAGCCGGACTGGAGCGACAGCAGCAGCAGGCCTCCAGCGCCCAGGCAGAGCAGCAGCAGCACGTCGCGATTGGAAATCTTCTGCGTCTTGAAGTCGATCCAGCCAATCCTTGCCAGCAGAGGGATGGCGAGCACCTTCAGCAACAGAGCTTCGACGAGCAGCATGCTAGCGCTCGACGTTCTGCACGCTTGACGACAAAAGCTTCAGATTGTTGGCGACGGTCGGGTCGTTGGGCGCCAATTCGTAAGCCTTGAGGAAGTTCGAGCGTGCGTCCTGCAGCTTGCCGCGCAGCAGGTAGGAATAGCCGACATTGTTGTAATATTCGGGCGTCGCGCCGACCAGCTTGAATGCCTTGGCATAGGCCTTGTCGGACAGGTCGAAGCGGCGGATCCGGTCGGTGCAGGCGGCCAGTCCCATCCAGGCGTTGCCATCATTGGGCGCCAGCTGCGTCGCCTTGAAGAACAGCGCGCCGGCATTGCCGTAATTCTCGGCACGGAACTGGTTCTTGGCTTCGGCGACGGCCTGGTCCGAGGCATAGTATTCGACATCGCTGACCGTCTTCAGCCCATCGAAAGCATCGCCAAAAGACGTCACGTCGCCTTTCGACGGCTCGTTGGTGCGAACGACACCGTCGGTTACGTCCGCCGTCTGGCAACCGGCAAACACCGCCATGAGCAGACAGGCCGCGGCCGCGATAACCCTCTTCATAAATTGTGTCCCCTGGGCCCCCGACTCACATTAGGATCAAATCATATACCAAACTAGAAGAAAATGCCTTTCATCCGGATGATGACCGGCAACATTATCACCATCATGACGACCGGGAAGATGCACAGCCCCAAGGGAATCATCATCTTCACCGGCAGAGAGTTGGCGCGTTCCTCTGCACTCAGAATTCGTTGCCCGCGCATTTCGGCGCTATAAACACGCAAGGCATCGGTAAGGCTGGTGCCAAGTTCTTCCGATTGGCGGAACAGCACGGCCAAAGCCCGCGCCTCGTCGAGGCCGATGCGGTCAGCGAGTTCGCGTAGCGCTTCCCGCAACGGCTTGCCGGCACGCAACTGCAAATTCATGATCGACAGCTGTATTCCCAGCCACTTGTGGGTGCCAGCCATTTCATGACTGACGCGTTCGACTGCCCCCTCCAGGCTCATGCCGGCATCGGCGCAGGTGATCATCATGTCCATGAAGTCGGGGAAAGCCCGGCGATAGATCTGTTTCTGGCCGTTCTCGAAACGGTCGAGCAGAATGGCCGGAAGCACGATACAGGCGAGGCCGAACAGGGCAGAACCGGCAAGGGTGATGAAACCCGGCAGGTGCGGCGGCAGAGCCCGCGACAGGAGTGCATACATCGCCAGAAAACCGACGCAGACCGCGGCCAGGCGGCATAGCGTATAAATCAGCGGTGCGCTTGATTGATAAAAGCCGGCGCGAAACAGCTTCGCTTCCAGGGCGTTTGGTTCTTCCCGCTCCTTCTCGATCGACTTGAAGTAGGCATCGACCGGCCGTTGGGCCGCAAGCTTGGCAAGCTGGTCTTGTCCGAGCATGGATCGGCGGTCCGTAATTCCTTCGCCCATCAGACTCTGCGCGACGAGCTTTCGTGTTTGCAGAGCCGGCAAGAAGACAAGCGCACCGAACAGGAAGAAGGACACCGCCGCCACAAAGACGGCAATAGACACAAAAAAGCCCAGGTCCTGAATGTTCGAAAACAATTTCTTTCGCGCTCCCAGTCAAAAATCGAAAGTAACCATCCGATACATGATGAAGTCACCAAGCAGCGCCCACAACCCAAAAAGCAAAAATATCGGGAAGACGAGCGGGTTGCCCCAGACGCCGCCGTAATAGGCTGGGGCAAGAATTTGAAGTGTGAAGAACATCACAATAGGAAACAAGGAGATGATCCAAGCGGAGACGCGACCTTCGGCCGAAAGCGCCCTGATTTTCATTCGCAATTTCTGCCGTTCACGCAGGACCGAGGAA
Source organism: Mesorhizobium sp. M0239 (assembly GCF_040321815.1). Taxonomy (NCBI): domain Bacteria; kingdom Pseudomonadati; phylum Pseudomonadota; class Alphaproteobacteria; order Hyphomicrobiales; family Phyllobacteriaceae; genus Mesorhizobium; species Mesorhizobium sp. M0239. The sequence goes on along the minus strand of NZ_JAMYSG010000004.1, from coordinate 96,409 downwards.
AGGTTGGCCAGAATTTCTGTCAAATTGCCGCCCGTCTTGGCCTGGATCGACAACGATACCGACAGCAGCTGAAGACCCTCGAAGCCGACACGCTGCGAAAGCTTGCGCACGGCCTGCTCGATGCTGAGGCCAAAGGTGATCTCATCGGAGACGATGCCGAACTCGGTGCCGAGCGGATCCGGCATTTCGCGCCCGACAAGACCGATCGCGACCGAAGCGGGATGCCCGGCACGCAGAGAACGAACGATCATATCGAGCGCATCCGGCAGCTGTTTGGCAAACTTCTGGATTCGTTTGTTACGCGCACGCCGGAGGACCAGAAGCGGCAAGACCAACCCCACGACCACAAAGACAATGAGCGATGCCAAGGTGGAGAAATTGAAAAGGAACGCCAGCAGCAATGCCATCGCCAGGCCGGCAAGCAGGAACGTCGCGGCGAAGGTAAGGGGATTCCCGGTGATACCGGACTGGGTATAGAGCCTGTTCAACCAGACCATACCAAAGAGAAAGTCGCCGGAGTCCGTGAGACCGCGCTCTCGAAGCAACCCTTGTAAAGTCTGTTCAGCCGGGACCTCGCCGGCGAGCCGCTTCAGCCGGCGATTGACCGCCATGGACCGGGAGCGGCGGCCGGCAAAGGAAAGATAAAGGGCTTCGCCGGCGAGAATGACTGAAGCCGCCGCCAGCATGTAGATGAAGTAGAGCAGAGCTTGACCCGTCGGCATCAGAGGGCAACCTGCGGATTAAAGGCGTCCTTGGCGAAATGATGGCCAAGCGTCGCGGCCTCCGGAGCGAAGCGCGGACGGACACCCGTTGCGCGAAAGTCTCCGATGACCTTGCCCTCGGCCGTGACCTCACGGCGGACGAAATGATAGATTTCCTGAAGCTGGACGACATTACCCTCCATACCGGTCAGTTCCGATATGGAGGTGACGCGCCGGCCGCCGTCCGAAAGACGCTGTGTCTGCACGATGATGTCGATGGCGGACGCGATCTGCGCGCGGATTGAATCATGCGTCATTGGCATGCCGGCCATGCCGACCATCTGCTCGAGTCGCGAGATCGCATCGCGCGGCGTATTGGCGTGGATGGTGGTCATCGAGCCTTCATGGCCCGTGTTCATCGCTTGCAGCATGTCGAAGGCTTCCTCGCCACGCACCTCGCCGACGATGATGCGATCCGGCCGCATGCGCAGCGCGTTCTTCAGCAATTCGCGCTGGCGCACCTCACCCCGACCTTCGACATTGGGCGGACGCGTCTCCAGGCGCCCGACATGCGGCTGCTGCAATTGCAGTTCCGCCGCATCCTCGATCGTGATCAGCCGCTCCCTGGAGGGGATGTAGCTCGACAGCGCATTGAGCAACGTCGTCTTGCCGCTGCCGGTGCCGCCCGAAACCAGGATCGATTTGCGCGCCTGGACTGCGATCCGCAGCAGCTCGATCATCGGCGGGCGGATAGAGTTGAACGCCATCAGCCGCTCGAGCGAATAAGGATTCTTGGAGAACTTGCGGATCGACACCAGCGGGCCGTCCACCGAAATTGGCCGCACCGCAATGTTGACGCGCGAACCGTCCTCCAGCCGCGCATCGACCATGGGCGACGATTCATCGACACGCCTGCCGATAGCCGAAACGATCTTGTTGATGACGCGCAACAGATGCGCTTCGTCGCGGAAACGGATCGCCGTCTCCTCGATCACGCCACGTCGCTCTATGAAGACGCGCTTGTGGGTATTGATCATGATGTCGGTGATCGATTCATCCTTGAGCAATGGCTCAATCGGCCCAAGTCCCAGCATCTCGTCGGCGGTGTCGCTGGTCAATTGATCGAGTTCGCGTGCGTTCAACGGCACGTTCCGATTTCGAACGAACTCGCGGACGATCGGACGGATCTCGTTCAGGATCTCACCCTTGGAAGCACTTTCAAGCGCGGTCAGGTTGAACCGATCGATCAAATGGCGATGAATCTCGACCTTGAGCGTCAGAAAATCATCGCCATGCGATTCGATATCAGCGGCGGTCGAAAGGGGCTGAGCAACAGGCGAAACCGCCGGCGGTTCGACCTTTGTCACTGCCTGCTGTTCGCTTGCCCCCTTGATGAACCGCCCCAGCATAATTGCTTATACTCCCCTAGGACTCATATTAGTGGAAACTAACTGTTAACCACCGGAGGCACAAGCGCCCAGACGCCCCCCGCACGGCCTATACTATTTACATAGTTAAGATCAGGAGCCTGAAATAACGTGTTTATTTTATATGCCTGCCCGTTCGCGGTCAGAGCGTCGACCCGGCTTTCTGGGTCCGTCTGTTTTTCGGTGCCAAGCCGCTCCGGGAACGCCGCTAACCCCTTAGATATAAAAGAATATGCATTATGACTAATGCTTCCCTAATTTCGCCACACCCGCGGCTGAATTGTGAACGAATGGTTAAGGTCGGTTGAAAAATGAAAAGAATCAAGCCCTTGGTTAGATTCGACTTTGCAATCTTCTTGCCGAATCAGGTACATGAAAGTTAAGGAACTCTTAATCTCGTTTGACTCTGCGTTTTCTCGGGACCTAGGATCGAGATGACGGGGGATGCTTGGGTATGGATTTCATCCTTTGCTCTGTCTCGTCGGGTTCCAACCTCCAAAGGGAGAAATTGACATGAACAAGCTCATGACGATGACCCGGCAGTTCCGCGACGATGAAAACGGCGCTGCCATGGTCGAATATTCCATCCTTATCGGCATCATTGCCGTTGCATCGATCCTGACAGTGATCGCCATCGGAGCGTGGGTCAATGCTCGATTCTCGGGTCTGTGCGATGCGCTCGCCGACGCTGTCGGAACCTGTGACGCGACTGCGGGCACTGGTTCCTGATCGCCTGACTACATCCAGGCCCGGATCGTTCGAGCCGGGCCTGGATCCGATCGCAGCGGGCGAATCCCGCATTGGGGCTTGGGGCTTGGGGCATGCGCGCCAACACACTTATCATGATCGTGCTCGCCGGGGTGTTCGGCGTCCTGGCGGTTGTCCTGGTCAATATCTGGCTGGCCGGCCAGCGAAGCGCCATGGCACAAACGGGCGTCGTACAAGGCAGCACGGTCGTGGTTGCGGCAATGCCGCTGAAGTTCGGTGACGCTCTGAGCGCTGATAAACTGCGCGAAGTCGCATGGCCGGCGGGCGCAGTTCCAGCCGGGGCATTCAAGTCAACAAAAGACCTGTTAGCTGGCGACGGTGCCAAGCAGGCATTGCAAGCGATCGGCGTCAATGAGCCGATTCTCGCTACCAAAATAACTGGCCCCGGCCAGCGCGCCACACTATCGGCAGTGCTTGGCGAAGGCATGAAGGCCGTTTCGATCCGCGTCAATGACGTGCTTGGCGTCGCCGGCTTCGTTTTCCCGGGCGATCGAGTCGATATTCTACTCACCCGCACGGCGCGCGGCGATGATGGCACGGATAAGAGTTTCGTCGACGTGCTGCTGCAGAGCATGAAGGTGCTGGCCATCGACCAGGTGGCCGACGAAAGCAAGGACAGCCCGACGGTGGTGAAGTCGGTGACGCTGGAGGCCAGCACCAGGGATGCGCAGAAGCTGACACTGGCGGCAGGGGCCGGCCAATTGTCGCTGGCGCTGCGCCAGGCCGCCGCCAACAAGGGCGAGACGACCGAACGGGTGACACTTTCCGACCTGACCGGCGAAACGCCGGCAGACGTCGCCGCCAGGCAGGCGGAGCTCGACAAGAAGGCAGCGGCGGAAGCCGCGGCTGCAGCCGAGCGCAAGCGCGCCGAAGACAAGATCGCCGGGTTGACCCAGGCAGTGGAGCGGGTGGGAAGCCGTCTCGACGAACTGGGCAAGGTAAAGCCCGCTCCAGTCCCGATGGCGCAACCAGTTGTCAAGGAAGTGGTCAAGTACGTGCAGCCCGAGCCACCGGCGCGGGCGACGATAGGCGTTTTTCGGGGCGTGAAGCTCGAGACCTATGACGTGCCGCGACAACCATGATAAGGTGCGGCTAATAAAAACGGAGCTGCCACCGGCAGCGGGTGGGGAGACGGGGATGCAGGGGTTTCGGGTAAGGATGGCGGCGGCTGCGTTGTTCTGTTTGGCAGCGCTGTTTCTGTCGAGCCTGGCGGCAGGTGCGGCCGACCGCTTCATCGACGTGTCGACCCCCGCCGTCCATCGTATCTTCCTGCCTATGTCGCAATCGGTAACGATCCAGGTGAGTGCCAATCTGGGCGATATCGTCGTCGGTGACGAGAAGATCGCCGATGCCCAGCCGATGACCGACCGCACACTCTATGTCATCGGCAAGGGCGCGGGCACCACCACGGTCAATCTGTTCTCCACGGACAAGCGCTCGCTCGGCGCCCTCCAGATTGAGGTCGGCGTCGATGTCAGCGACATGGCGCAGGCGATCCGCCAGGTGGCGCCAAAGTCGCGCATCGAAGTCGGCTCGGTCAATGGCAGGGTCAGGCTCGGCGGTCATGTCAAGGATGGAGCCACGCTTGCGGCAATCATGGCGGTGGCGCAGCAATATGGCCCTGACGCCATCATCAATTCCGTCATCGTCGACGACAGCCAGCAGGTCAATCTCGAAGTGCGCGTGCTCGAAGCCAAGCGCAACACCGGCCGCGATCTCGGCGTGTCGATCAAGAGCAGGAACGGCGATGGCACAACCCGTACCGGTACCGGTGTTGCTGCCGTCGACGAAGACGGTGTCGTGCTCGGACCGGGCGGTCTGCTCAGCGGCCTCCTGTCCAACTCGGCGCCCTTCGGAGCGCTGATCACGCGCGTCATCGACAGCAACATCAAGGTCGATCTGATCATCGAGGCGCTCGAGTCCAAAGGCGCGGTGCGCATGCTCGCGAACCCCAACCTCACCACGCTTTCCGGCGAACAGGCCAGCTTCAACGCCGGTGGGGAAGTGCCTATCCGCACTCTCGACAAAGACGGCGAGATAAGCATCGTGTACAAACAATTCGGCGTCAATCTGCTGTTCACGCCGGTCGTACTCGACGACGGCAAGATCCATATGCAGCTGGCGCCGGAGGTGAGCGACCTGACCGGATTCACCACCGCCGGCGACCCGATCTTCACCAATCGCAAGCTGTCGACCGTCGTCGAGTTGCGCGACGGCCAGAGCTTCGCGGTTGGCGGGCTTCTGTCGAGCAAGACGACCAAGCTCCAGGACCAGGTGCCTTGGCTCGGCCAGGTGCCTGTGATCGGGACGCTGTTTCGCAGTTCGAGCAACCAGAAGGAAGAGACAGAGTTGGTCGTCATCGTCACGCCGCACATCGTGCGGCCGGTGAAGCCCGGCGAGCAGTTGGCGACGCCGTTCGACAAGACACGGCCCGCCAACGATCCCGAATTCTTTGTGCTCGGCCAGCTTGAAGTGACCAAGGACATGGTTCGCAAATATGAACTGGGCGAAGGCGTCACCGGCCCCTATGGCCACATGCTCGACTTCAAATCGAAGGACAAGATGCTCTATGTCAAGAAATAGCGGCTTGATCCTCCTTATGTGCGCCGGTGCGCTATCGGGCTGCGCCGCGGACTATCTGAATCACTACGATACGGTGACCCTGGCCGCCGGCGACACGCAGAAATACAATTCACTGCTGCAGACGGTCGACCCGCTCAATCCGAACTCAAGGAATACCAAGATCGAAGGAGACGGCGCGCGCGCCGCCGCTGTTGCCCAAGCCTACAAATATCCACCGCCACCGCCACCGCCGCCGGCCATCACGGTCAATGTCGGTGGGTCGGGTGTGACACAGTGAACTGAACGGAAGGATGCGGAGGGCGCCGGGCATGCGAGGGGCTCTGGCGCGAGGTGAAAGAGAGTAAGGTCATGTTGGGGACCATTCGAGCCTTCTGGCACGATCAACGCGGTATAGCGATGATCCTCGTTGCCATCATGCTGCCGGTGATCATTGGCTTCGCGTTGCTGGCCATCGATATGAGCCGGGCCAACGGACTGCATAATGACTTGCAGAAAGGTGCCGATGCGCTTGCACTTGCTGTAGCGGCGGAACTTGATGGCAGGTCGGATTCGATCACCAGAGCCAACTTGGCGGCGACGACTCTTCTCAGCAACACGACCAAGTTTTCCACCTCAGGTGATCACACGCTCGCCCTGTCTGACGTGACTATTAAGTACCTGACCGGAATTCCCGCGAGCGACAGCATAGCATTAGGCGCCGACGGCGTCGACGCCAATGGCGTGAACTGGGCAAGCACCGACCCCAAAGCGGTGTCATTCGCCGAGATTACGGTTAACCCGTCCGGTGACGGGGACGGTGCCGGCTCTTTCGCGACCATCTTTCCGGCAAGCTTTATCGGCAGCAACAACACCTTCGACATCCGGCCGCAGGCGGTTGCCGGATTTGTCCAGTCGATCTGCGAAACGGTGCCGATCTTCATGTGCAATCCGTTCGAGACGACCGATCCGCTGACCAGCAAGACCATCCAGCAGGCATTCGCTTCGGGCGACACCTATAGCCGGGAATTCCGCATCCTGAAGGTCGACAACAATCCTGGTCCTGGCAACTTCGGACTGATCGACAACAATCTGTCCTCGCTGCGGGATGCCATAGCGATGGGCACGTCAGGCACTTGTTACGACCGATCCGCCCTGACCACCAAAACCGGCGTAACGTTGGGACAGGTCAATGCAGGTCTGAACACGAGGTTCGATCTCTACAGCGGCTCGCTCAACAAGAATAATAAGGATTGGGCTTATCGGCCGGCCAGCAATATTCGCAAGGGTCAGAAGACCGGCTGCAGCAAGTATGACCCGGTTACAGACAACTCGGCGCTTCCCCTCCCACCAGGTGACAGCTACGGCGTTCCTAAAGCGGGTATGTCGCTTCCGATAGGATCGCAGGGCTTTTGGACTAATTATTGGCAGATCAATCACGGCGCAGCATACCCCAACGTCCCCAGTGCAACCAACCCGACCGGCACAAAAACAGCGCCAGCTTCCCGGTATGACGTCTACAAATACGAGATTGCGAACGGCCGCGTTGCCGACAAGTCCCTGGCGCCGACTAAGGAAACCGGCACTCCATCATGCTATAAGGGGGACAACCCGACGTCGGATCCCGATCGCCGCCTTCTCAACATGGCGATCGTCAACTGTATCGCCAACCAAGCAAAGATCAATGGTCACGTCCAGCTCAGACCAGAGGGCTATGCCAGCGTCTTCGTCAACACGCCGGTCCAGAAGCAGGACAACACCAAGGATGATGAGGACGCCTCGGCGGCCGAGAAGCCCATCAGCCTTGAGATCGTCGACGTCGATGGAGGGTTTGCTAACAACACCCTTGTAGACAAGGCATTCCGCAACGAAGCCCAGTTGTATCGGTAGAGTCGAAATGATCAGGTTCGGCAAAATCATACGGCGGTTCCGAGGCGACGAAAGTGGCGCCGCTTTGGTGGAAGTCGCAATCACAGCACCACTCGTATTGCTGTTGTCGGCCGGTGTGTTCGAATTCTCCAACATCCTGAACACGCGCCTGCTTCTCGAAGCCGGCGTTGAGGATGCGGGTCGCTACATGGCGCGATGCAGCAGCGATTGGGCGACTTGCAAGGCGCGGGCTCAAAACCTTGCTGCCTATGGGACGATCGATAGCGGCACCGCCCGGGTGACTGGATGGCTTCCAGCGACGGTTGACATCACCAAGGCGGTCTCGCTTGACGCGGTTGATGCCGCCACGGGCACGCAGCTTTATCTCAGCAGCACGACCAAAGTCGATGTCGTGGACGTCAGCACTTCCTATTCTTATCCGGACGTAGGATTCTGGTCGTATCTTGGCTTTGGGGCCCTGACCCTCAGTGTATCCCATCAGGAACGAGTCATTGGATGGTGACGGAGCGCATCAAGTTTTGGGCTAACCAATCCGGAGCGACAATGGTCGAAATGGCCATCGCTCTGCCACTGCTGTTGACGCTTCTGCTTGGCTTCGTCGATTTCGGATACGCCTTCTACCAATGGAACGCCGGAAACAAAGCGGTGCAAGCCGGCGCAAGACTAGCGCAGATTTCCACCCCCGTCGCCATCGGGCTTCCATCCGAGACGCTAACGCAGAGCGATATAACCAAAGTCGGCACAGCGGTGTCGGCCGGCACGTATGATTATGTCTGTACTGCAAGCGCAGCAGGCGTCGCTTGCTGCAGTATCGGAGGAGGCTTGTGCAAGTCCGAGGATGCGAGCCAGGCCGCGTTCGATACGATCTATGACGGCACCGCCAATCGTGCTGGAATGCTCGACTTCCTGCCGATGCTGGAGAAATCGCAGGTGCGGATCGAATACGCGGCCTCAGGCCTCGGCTACTGGACGCGCCCTAGCGGACCGGTGCCGACCATTACCGTCAGCATTACCAATCATCCCTTCCAATTCTTCTTCCTGGGCGGCCTGCTCGGATTCGGAAACATCACCATGCCCTCCATGCTGAGCACGGTTACGGGCGAAGATTTGAAGAGCGTCTATCCATGAATGCCATCAACACCAAGGTGACGCCGACCAAGCGCAAGCAGGTGGCGCTGTTTTCGTCGGATCCGAATTTCAAGCGCGATGTGGCGACGCGGCTCGATGCGCTGGCGATCTATGATGTGCGGATTTCCGAGACGAGCGACTTTCTCAAGGGGCCGCCGGCCGATACGCGCCCCGGCATCGTCATCCTCGATCTCGGCAATGGCGAGCTGCTCGGCAGGCCCGGCATCGTCGAGGCGCGCGCGCTGTGGGCCAGCGTGCCGCTGATTGCGGTTTCCGACGAGCTGACCTCGGAGCAGACGCGCGTTTTGGTGCGCATGAACGCTTCGGACTGGCTGCACAAGCCTCTCGACGGCAAGGAGCTGCTCAATGCGGTGACCTTCCACGACACCGGCAACCAGGGAACGAAGAGCCGGATCATCACCTTCATCGGCGCCAGCGGCGGCGCGGGCGCCACGACGCTGGCGCTGTCGGCGGCCGAATTCCTGGCTTCGAAATCGGCCGAGCGCGCGGCGTCCACCTGTCTCGTCGACCTGGATTTCCAGAGCGCCAATTGCGGCGCCTATCTCAATCTGTTCAACCAGTTCGACCTTGCCGGCATCATCGGCCAGCCGGAGCGGCTCGATGTCGAGCTGATGGATGTCATCAAGTTGTCGCGTCCGTCCGGCCTCACCCTCTACGCGTTCGAGCGGCCGCAGCTGCCATTCGAGCCGCATGGCAGCGATTTCGTCTTCCGGCTTCTGGACCTCGTCGCCTACCGCTTCGACGACATCGTCATCGACCTGCCCAATCTCGAAACGCCCTGGCACAATTCCGTGCTGTCGACGAGCGACGAGATCTTCATCGTGTTCGAGCTCAACGTCGCGTCGCTGCGGCAGGGCAAGCGGCTCTACAAGAAGATCCGCGAGCTGCGCGGCAATGCCGTCTCGATCACGCTGGTCGCCAACAAGCACAAGCGCAAATGGTTCGGGAACCATTTTTCGCGCAGCGAGCTCGAGAAGATCTTCAAGGCGCCGCACATCAAGTCGGTCGCGCTCGACAACGCGCTTCTGACCGATGCGCTGAACAGGGCCATCCCGCCTTCCGAGGTGGATGGGCGGGCGCGCTTCAACAAGGATCTGAAGCGGATGTTCAAAGAGCGGCTAGATGACGCTGCCCGATAGATATCGGATCGCCCCAAAGCTCGCCGGCGCCTGCGTGCTCGGCGTGGCGCTGGCGCTGTCCGTCCACGATTTCGCCGAGGCGCGATCGGCGCTTTCGGAGCGGCCGCCGCTGCCGGCGATGGGGCCTAGCCTGCGCAAGGCCGTTGCCTTTAGAACCGCCGAGCAGCCGGGCACGATCGTCATCCGCAAGGACGAGAAGGCGCTTTACCTGGTGACCCGCCAGGGCCAGGCGCTGCGCTACCAGATCAGCGTCGGACGCGACGGGTTCGGCTGGACCGGCACCGTCAAGGTCGGGGCGAAGACCGAATGGCCGGAGTGGCGCCCGCCGCAGGAAATGCGGGCCCGCCAGCCGGAGCTGCCGAAAATGGTGCCTGCCGGCCCCTACAATCCGCTCGGCGCAAGGGCGCTCTACCTGTCGCGGGACGGGCGCGACACGCTCTACCGCATACACGGCACCAACGACCCGTCGGGTGTCGGCTTCGACGGGACATCGGGCTGTTTTCGTCTCACCAACACGGATGTGATCGATCTTTTCAAACGCGTCGCGGTCGGCGCAAAGGTGGTGGTCCAATGACGATGATCAGCGAACCGGACATGCCGGCGATCGATATCGGAAACCAGGAACAGCGCAAATCGGCTGCCGCCGAGAAACCCAGCAAGGCAAAGACGATCGGCGTCATCGTCGCCGGTGGCGCGCTTCTGATCACCGCGATCAACATGGCGGCCGCGGTCTATCTCTATCGGGGCATGAGCGACCTGCGTTTCGTCGAAGCGCGGCTGGAGCAGCTCGGCGCGTTCGAGCAGCGGATCGCGGCACGGCTCGACACGGTCAACAACGGCTTCCAGAGCCGTTTCGAGAAACTGGACAGCCAGCTGCAAGGCAGCTTCAACGAGATCGATGCCAGCATTGCCCGGTTGGGGCAGAATGCGCCGGTCGCCGGCGGCGAGGCCATGCCGGGTGCGGAAGAACCGTCCGAATTCGCCACCAGCACGCTGGCGCAAGCGCCCGAAGCCCTCGACGGCGAGAGCGCGAGCGAACCCGGCGTCATCGAAGCGCCCGCACCCAGGAAGAGAATCGCATCGGCCTCGCCCCCTGCTCCAAGCTCCAACTACCAGCGCATCCAGCAGCCCGACGGCAAGGTCTATTACCGCCGGATCAACTAGACCCGGCAGAGCCCGGAGCGGGCGGGTTGCAGGTGGCGATCGGTCTAGAGATCGCGCTGCAGCGCCAGGATACGGATGGCCCGGACGGACCGCTCCCGCGCCTCAGTGAGGAAGGCGATGTGGCAGTAGGCACAGGCCACGATGCCCAAAAGCAGAACCAGGCTGTTTTTCAAGGTGAAATCGACGGCCAGCGAATACGGAAGACCCTTGGGCGACGTGAATTCGGCAATCGTGCTCGCCGTTTCCGAATGGCTGCCGACGGCGATCATCAGGCCAGCGAAAATCAAGGCGACGTGGTTGGCGAGGAACGAGAATGCCGACTTTTTGGTGTGGCACGCCACCCAGCAGACGATCGCTGCCGCGGCAAGAATGACGGCGTCGACAGCCATGGAACCACCCAGCCAGACATCGACCTGCTGCCAAAGCACCGTCGACAGAGGGCGCAGTTCAAGCCATAGCCACCATGCGGTGGGGCTGGCTGGATAGGTGCCCAGCAACAAGGTCGCCACGCGCTCCCCTGCCAGGACCGCCAGAATGAGAAACGGAAAGGCGAAAAGCAGAAGCGGCTTGCGTTTCATGTTCCCTCGACAATCTGCAAGCCAGGATAGGCCGTATAGATTGCTCAAGGCTTAACAGCCTACTTCCGGCCCTCTCCCGATTGCGAGCGTTCGAGGACGGCGAAGAAGATCACGGTGAGCAGAAGGACGATCAGCAGCAGCACGAACGCGGCCGCCGCGCCTTCGTTGAGCGAAAGGCCGAGAAAGGCACGGCGATAGGCAAAGAAGCTCAGCACTTCGGTCGCATTGCCTGGCCCGCCCTTGGTCAGGACATAGGGCAGATCGTAGGTCCGGAACTCGTTGATCAGCTGGATGATGATGGTGATCGCCGCGACCGGCCGAAGCATCGGCAGCGTGATGTAGAAGAATTGCTGCCAGCCGCGTGCGCCATCCACTTCAGCTGCCTCATAGGGATCTCGCGGCAAAGCGGCGAGCCCCGCGGCGAGGATCAGCACGACGAAGGACATTTGCTGCCAGATGTCGATCGCCGCCATCGTCCAGAGCGCCATGCCTGGCGTGCCGAGCCAGTCGAGGCGCGGCAGGCCGAACGTTTCCATCAGATGATTGGCGATGCCGAGATTGGGCTGGAGCAGCATGCGCCAGATCAAGGCGACGCTGATCGGCGACATCGCCATGGGAATGGTCAGAATCGCGAAATAGACCGGCTTCATCCGGACCGTCCGGTTGAGCATCAGGGCAATACCGAGCCCGATCACGAATTCGCCGACAACCGTCACCGCCGAATAGCGCACGGTGAGCCAGAGCGCGTTCCAGAACAGCTCATCGCCGATCATCGAGGCGAAATTCTTGAACCCGACAAGCGGCAGAAGCTGCGGCTTGATCAAGGTCATCGAGGAGATCGAGAGGATGCAGGCATAGGCCAGCGGAAAGCCCATCACGATCGCCAGCAGCAGCAGGCCGGGCAAGGCAAAGGCCCAGCCGGTCCGCCACTCGCGGCCACGGGCAGCCCATCCTTTTTTGATCGCATTGTGCATCGTAGCCGAGCCTTGGTCGGGGTGGCGTTGCTGATCTCGTCAGGATCCGGGGTCTGGACAAGATCCGGCGCGGCTGACACCGCCGCGCCGGATCTCCTTGCCGAGCCGGACCGCTATTTATCGAGGAGCCCCTGCAGGCCGTCGGAAGCCGCCTTCAGCGCTGCGTCCGATGTCGCCTGGCCGCCAGCCGCCAGCGAGAGCTGGGTACCGAGCAGATCCTCGTATTGCGCCGAATAGGTGAAGATCGGGAACGACTTGCCGGTCGCCACCACATCCTCGGCGGTCTTGTAGAAGGGATATTTCGCCAGCACCGCCGCATCGGCATAGACATCGCTGCGCACGGGCGCGTGGCCCTCGAGCGCGCGCTTCACCGAAACATCCTTGCTCTGCACCCACTGGATGAAGGTCCAGGCGGCTTCCTGCTCTTCCGGCGACGTGTTCTTGGGAATGCCCCAGCCCCAACCGCCGCTTTCGCCGTGGCCACCCGGCATCACTGACAGGCCGACCTTGCCGGCGACCGTCGGACACTTCACGGCATCGTCCATCTGCGGCAGCATCCACCAATAGGTGACCATGCTGAAGGCCGAACCGCTGCACATCAGGCGCATGGTGTCATCGAGCGTCGCCGACACGGCACCCTGCTGGGCGCCGTGCTGGATGTTGTCGACATAGAGATCGAGCGCCTTCTTGGCCTCTGCCGTGTCGAGGCTCGCCTTGCCGTCGGCATTGAGATAGCTGCCGCCGGCGGAGAACAGGTAATTGGAGAATTCCATGCTGTTGGGATCGCCGCGCTGGCCCTGCATCGCGGCTCCGGCGACGCCGGCATTGGCCTTCATGAATTTGGAAATCCTCACATAGTCTTCGAGCGTCGTCGGCAAAGCGAGCTCCTTGCCGGTTGCCGTCTTGTAGGCGGCCTTGAGCTTCTCGTCGCCGATCAGGTCCGTGCGGTAGAGGAGGCCCATCGAGTAGTTGTACATGGGCACCAGAAACAGCTGGTCCTTGGTCCGGCCGAGCAGGTCAAGCGTCGAGGGAATGAAGGGGCTCAGATCGTATTTGGATTTCTCGACGAAGGGTTTCAGATCGGCGAGCCAGCCGGCGGCCGGAAATTCGCCGGCCCACAGGAAGTCGACCTCGAGCACATTGTAGTAGCTCTGCGGCGCGGTCAGCTGGGACACCAGCTTGTCGTGCATGTCGGGATAGCCGATCTTCTCGAACTCGACCTTGATGCCGGTCTGCTTCTCGAATTCGGGCAACAGCGCTTCGATGATCTTGGTTTCCGGCACGTCCTCCATCAAGGCGTGCAAGGTGATGGGCTCAGCCGCCCTGGCCGGAAGCGATGCGCTGACAACAGCTGCCCCGCTCACGGCCGTCATCAGCATTTTGATCAAGGTCTGCTTGTTCCAAGTCATAACTCTCTACTCCTCTTTCCCTCTGGACGCGGCGGTGATCCCGCCACGATTTCCTAACCGGCTAGCGAGCCATGTCGGCTCTCGGAGCGGCCGGCCTATTTCACGCTGCCGAACGTCAAGCCCTGGACGATGAAACGCTGGATGAAGCGGGAAGCCACGACCAGCGGCAGGATGGCAAGCACGACGCCGGCAGAAACCTTGGCGATCTGGACGCCGTTCGAGGTCTGCAACGCGGCGAGCGCAACCGGTATGGTCGCCGTCTTCGGCCCGCTCAAAACCAGGGCAAACAAAAACTCATTCCACGCCAGGATGAAACCGAGCACGCCGGCGGCCGCGATACCGGGCATCGACACCGGCAGCACAATGCGCCAGAAGGCGCCCCAGGCGGTCGCGCCGTCGGTCATCGCCGCCCACTCCAGATCGACTGGAATGCCTTCGAAGAAGCCCATCAGGATCCAGGTCAGGAAAGGCAGGTTGAGCGCGGCATAGACGATGATCAGCCCGGTCAGCGAATTGCTGAGCTCCAGGCTTCGGAACAGCGTGAAGGTCGGCAGCACCAGCGCCACGGGCGGCAGCATTTGCGTCGCCAGAACGGCAAAGCGCGCCCAACGACCGCCCGTACGGAAGCGGGCGAAGGCATAGCCGGTGGTGGCGGCGAAAGGCAAAGCGAGCAGAACCGAGCCGAGCGCGACGATCAGGCTGTTGAGGTAGGACTGACCGAAGCGACCTGACAGCAGCGCCGAATAATTGTCCGTCGTAAAGGCCGGCATCAGCTCGTTGCTGTAGGATAGCTGCTCGGGCACGAAGCTCGTCCGCAGCACCCAGAGCGGCGGCAGCAGCACGATGGCGCAAACGACAATCAGCCCGAAATGCAGGCCGAAGCGGCGGCGAAAGGCAGGCCGTTCGTTTCTGTCCATCATCGAGTGGCCCCCATGAGGCTCGGCCGCGCGATGACCAGTTCGGTCTCGGGATCAAACAGGTGCATTGGCAGCGGGTCGATGTAGAGCTCGACGATCGAGCCGACGGGCGCCGTGAAATAACGGCTCAGGCGGGCGGCGATCTCCAACGGCTTGTCGTCTCCGGCGGGGTGGGCATGATCCTTGCCGGTGGCCTGACCCGCGATCTGGCCGATCAGGACGTTCTCGGCGCCGAGAGCCTCGACGGCCACGACCCGTACGGCAATCTTCTGCCAGTCCGGCTTGTCGGCGCGTTCGTGGAAATCTTCGGCTCGAACGCCCAGAATGACGCGGCGCCCGACACGCTCGCCATAGGCGTTGCGGTGGCGGGCGGGGACGGTAAGCACGGCACCACTGTCGGTCACGACGGAGAGCCCTTCGCCAGGTGCGGGCTGAAGCGTGGCCGGAATGAGGTTCATCGGCGGCGTCGCCAGGAAGCGCGCGACGAAGGTGTTGACCGGGTCGGCATAGACTTCAAGCGGCCGGCCGGCCTGGACCAGGCGACCATCGCGCATGATGCATATGCGATCGCCCATGGTCATGGCCTCGACCTGGTCATGCGTGACATGGACGATGGTGCGGCCAAGGCGCCGGTGCAGCTTGACGAGTTCGAGCCGCATCTCTGCACGCAGCTGCGCATCGAGGTTGGACAGCGGCTCGTCAAGCAGGAAGGCCGCCGGTTCGCGAACGATCGCCCGACCGAGCGCGACACGCTGCCGCTGGCCGCCCGAAAGCGCTGCCGGCTTGCGGCCGAGAAGATTCTGCAGCCCGAGCAGGTTAGCGGCGTCCGCAATCTTGGCATCGATGACCGCTGCGTCGGTGCCGCGCATCTTCAGCCCGAAGGCCATATTCTGCCGCACCGACATATGCGGATAGAGCGCGTAGCTCTGGAAAACCACCGCGACGTTGCGGTCGCGCGGCGCGACATTGGCGACGCTCTTGCCACCGATGCGGAGATCGCCGGAAGAGATACTCTCCAGGCCGGCAATCATCCGCAGCGTCGTCGACTTGCCGCATCCCGACGGGCCGAGAAAGATCACGAATTCACCGTCAGGAATGGTGAGATCGACCTCATGCACCCCGTAATTGCCATTGCCGTAGAGCTTGGAAACGCGATCGAGCTCGATAGACGCCATAGACTTTCCTCATGAACCCGTCTGACCCGGCTGAACGCCGAAGGCCGGAGTCGAGCGAACGGTCATCTTAGAGAACAAAATATAACATTGAAAGCCTGCCTTCTGATCATATGTGTTCACTTTTTTTGGATGGCGCGTGCCAGCATCAGGATCCGGTTACAGCCGCCAAAAGCCGTCAGGTCATGTAGACGCCGCCGGTCACGTTGACCCCCTGGCCAGTCATGAAGCGGGCTTGATCCGAACAGAGGAAGACGACGACGTCGGCGACATCCTCCGGCAGCTCGAGCCGGCCGAGCGGCGTCTGCGCGATATAGTCGGCGACCACCCGTTCGGGCGTGACTTGCCGCAGATGCGCCTCCCACTCGACTTCTCGCGATTGCATGCCGGTCTTGACGAACCCCGGGCAGACGGCATTGACGCGTATCCCTTTGGGCGCGAGCTCGCGGGCAAAGGCCTGCGTCCAGCCGAGCACGGCGAACTTGGACGCCGAATAATGCGCCAGGAGCGGCGCACCGACCTTCGCCGCAAGCGAGGCGGTGTTGACGATACAGCCCGTGCCCTGCTTGACAAAATGCCGTCCAGCGATCTGATTTGCCAGGAATACACCACGTGCATTGACGGAGAAGTTGAAGTCCCACTCCTCGTCGGTCAGGTCCAGCGCATGCTGCATGGTGGACACGCCGGCATTGGCGATCAGGATGTCGCAGCCGCCTAGCGCTTCCAGCACAGTGGCAAAGGCCGTCTCGACGGAATCGCGGCGGCGAACATCGACCGTGACGGCGGCGGCATCGCCGCCAATTTCCTCAGCCGCCTTGCGTGCCGCGTCGGGATCCAGATCACCGATCGCCACGGCGACGCCCTGCCGCGTCAGGGCGGTCGCGATCGCGCGACCGATCCCCGCGCCGCCGCCCGTCACGAAGGCACGCTTGCCCGCGAGTTCGGCAAGCACTGGAGGAATGACGGAGACAGCCGGCATGGTCGTATTCTCTCTGCTTTGTGACGGAATGCGTTCTGTTGATATGGAGATGCATACCAATAAATTCGAACACTGCAAACATATTTTTGTTTGAAAATGTTTGATCATGCGATAGAGTCAAAACTGCAGACCGCTTCGTCAGCGGCTTACCCACCGGATACATCGATGGCAGACGACACCGCCGCTCCTGAGACATCCACGCATGGCGCACCGCGCGATGCCGATCGTCAGCGCCTTCTCGCGCACGATCGACAAGCCCGCATCCTCGCTTTCCTGCGCCGGACGGGGTCGCTCACCGTCGCCGCGGCAGCGGCCGAACTCGCCGTTTCCGACATGACGATCCGCCGCGATCTCGTCGAACTGGAACGCGAGGGCAGGCTGGTGCGAATCCATGGCGGCGCGATCGAGGCCGATAACCCGCCGCTGGTCGCCATGGACAGTGAGGAGCCGAGTTTCGATTCGCGCTTGCGCCAGCGCCGTGACCCGAAGGCCGCGATTGCCGCCGCCGCGGCCGCCTTGGTTTCGGGATACCGCACGATCGCATTGGATGTCGGCACCACCACCTATCTGATGGCCGAGCACCTCAAGGACCTTCCGCACGCCAAGGTGTTCACCAACAGCCTCAGGATCGCGGCGGCGCTGAACGGCGGTATGCCCGAAGTCTATGTTGCCGGCGGCCGCGTACGAGCCGACGAGATGTCGACCGGCGGACCCGCGGCCATCGCTCAGTTCGAGGCGCTGTGGTTCGACGTCGCCGTGATCGGCGTCTCCGGCATCACGGCGGACGGCCTTTTCGACTATTCCTTCGATGATACCGATATGAAGCGCGCCTATCTGAGACGCTCAGGCACCAAGATCGTGCTCTGCGATTCCGCCAAATTCCTGCGCATGTCGCTGGTGCGGATAGCGCCACTATCGGA
Organism: Mesorhizobium sp. M0239; assembly: GCF_040321815.1. Classification (NCBI taxonomy): domain Bacteria; kingdom Pseudomonadati; phylum Pseudomonadota; class Alphaproteobacteria; order Hyphomicrobiales; family Phyllobacteriaceae; genus Mesorhizobium; species Mesorhizobium sp. M0239. The sequence continues at coordinate 78,663 of NZ_JAMYSG010000004.1, read as the reverse complement.
CATCGATATCCTCATCACCGATGCCGAGCCGCCGGCCAAGATCGCCGCGGCGCTCGCCGCGGCCAAGGTCGACCTGCGCATCGCGCCGCCACTGACGCGCGACTGAGGCGCAACATTCTCACTTTATCCCCAAGGAGACGACTCGATGGTATTTGAATTTTTCGGCGACAAGAAGAAGGCTGTCATCTCGATGGCCCACATCGGTGCCCTGCCGGGAACGCCCCTCTATGATGCCGATGGCGGCCTCGACAAGCTGATCGATGGCGTGCTCTCCGACATCCGCAAGCTGCAGAGCGGCGGCGTCGATGCCATCATGTTCGGCAACGAGAACGACCGCCCCTATGTCTTCAAGGCGCCGCCCGAAGGCATTGCCGCCATGACTGCGATCGTCCAGGCGGTGAAGCCCGAACTGAAAGTGCCGTTTGGCGTCAATTATCTCTGGGATCCGACCGCCAGCGTCGCGATCGGGGCTGCCACCGGAGCCCGTTTCGTGCGCGAGATCTTCACCGGCCTGTTCGCTTCCGACATGGGCTTGTGGGAGCCCGATTGCGCCGCCGCCTCGCGCCTGCGGCACAATCTTGGCCGCGACGACATGAAGCTTCTCTTCAACATCAATGCAGAGTTCGCACACTCGCTCGACCAGCGTCCTATTGAATTGCGCGCCAAGAGCGCGGTGTTCTCGTCGATGGCCGACGCCATCCTCGTTTCCGGTCCGATCACTGGCCAGCCGGCCGACCAGTCCCACCTGCGCAGCGTCTGCGAGACGATCAAGGACGTGCCGGTCTTCGCCAACACCGGCGTGAACATCGACAATGTCCGCGATGTCCTTTCGCTGGCGAGCGGCGTCGTGATCGGCACCCATTTCAAGATCGATGGCAATACCTGGAACGCCGTCGACGGCGATCGGGTCAAGCGCTTCATGGACGTTGTCGCCACCTTGCGCTGAGGACGGCTTCCACGGCGATGCCGGCCACCGCCGGCTCGCGGTGATCATATCGATCGTTGCGGGCCGGCGTCCGGAATGATCGACTGGTATCGAGCAGTGGGACACAACGAGGCAGACAGGTTCGCCCGCCTGCCCTTCCCGGCATTTCAATGGATTCGACATGGCGTTCGTTCTCGGTCTCGATATCGGCACCACCTCGACGATCGGCATTCTGATCCGGCTTCCCGATCAGGTGCTGGGCCTCGCCTCGCGCCCCGTCACGCTGCATTCCGAGCATGCGGGCTGGGCCGAGGAAGATCCCGCGCAATGGTGGATCAATGTCCGCGACATCGTGCAGGAGTTGCTCAGGACCAGCGGCATCAAGGCCGAGGAGATCGTGGCGGTCGGCACCACCGGCATGCTGCCGGCGGTCGTTCTCCTGGACGACCAGGGCGAAGTGCTGCGGCCAAGCATTCAGCAGAGCGACGGCCGCTGTGGCGCCGAAGTGGCCGAACTGCGGACCGAATGCGATGAGGCGGCTTTCATCGCCAAGGCCGGCAACGGCATCAACCAACAGCTCGTCACCGCAAAGCTGCGCTGGATAGAGCGTCACGAGCCGGAGGTGTTCAGCCGCATCGCCACCGTTTTCGGCTCCTATGACTATATCAACTGGCGCCTCACCGGCGAACGTGCGGTCGAGCAGAACTGGGCGCTGGAGGCCGGCTTCGTCGACGTTTCGACGCACCGGATCGACGACGATCTGGTGGCGCTCGCGCACATACCGCGCTCGGCCGTGCCACGAAAGATCGCCTCGCATGAGATCCTCGGTTCCGTCTCGGCGAAGGCCGCGGATGAGATCGGCCTGATGGCGGGAACACCTGTCGTCGGCGGTGCGGCCGACATGATCGCCTCCGCGCTCGGCGCCGGAGTCGCCAAAGCAGGCGATGTCCTCCTGAAATTCGGGGGCTCGGTCGATATCCTGATCGCCACCGATCAGATCAAGCCCGATCCGCGCATGTATCTCGATTACCACCTGGTGCCGGGCCTGTTCATGCCCAATGGCTGCATGTCGACCGGCGGCTCGGGCCTCAACTGGTTCGTACGCAATTTCGCCGGCGGCGAGATGGCCACGGCACAGGCCGAAGGTATTTCGGTACACCAGCGGCTCGATGCGCTGGCGGCAGAGCGTCCCGCCGGTGCCGATGGCCTCACCATCCTGCCCTACTTCCTCGGTGAGAAGACGCCGATTCATGATCCAGCGGCTCGTGGCGTGATCGATGGGCTGACGCTGTCGCACGATATCGGCCATGTCTGGCGCGCTTTGCTCGAGGCCTATGCCTTTGCCATCGCGCATCATGTCGAGGTGCTCAACGACATGGGTCACCGGACCGAGCGCTATCTCGCCTCCGACGGCGGCTCGAGCAGCAAGGTCTGGATGCAGATTGTCGCGGATGTCTTGCAAAAGCCGGTCCAACGACTGACGGGGCACCCCGGCTCTTGCATCGGCGCTGCCTGGACGGCGGCGATTGGCGTCGGCCTGACCGACGACTGGTCGGGCGTTTCCGGTTTCGTCAGCTTCGCCGACCGGCTCGACCCCGACCCGCGCAAGGCTGATATCTACCGCGACGGCTATCGCCGCTATCGCGATCTTTATGCGCGCCTGTCGGCTCCTGGCGCGACCAGAGCGGGATCGTCATCGTGATGTATCGCGCCGTCGCCTGGGACATCGACGGAACGCTGATCGACAGCGAGCCGTTGCATCATCAATCCCTCCTCGCCGGCTGCCGCAACTGGAACGTCGATCTTGACGACCTGCCCGACCAAGCCTTTCGCGGCATCCATATGGGCGACGTCTGGACAATGCTGCGTCCGCGTCTCCCAGTCGGGCTCGACCAGGCGGAGTGGCTCGCCGCTATCAATGCCCACTACGTCGCGAACCGGGCGAACGCCGTCCCGATCCCCGAGGCGGTCGAGACGATTCGGACCCTGGCTGACCGCGGCGTCCCGCAGGTCTGCGTCTCGAATTCCGGCCGGCAAGTCGTCAATGCCAATCTCGATGCGCTCGGCGTGCTCGACCATATGAGTCTCACAATCAGCCTCGACGACGTGTCGGCCGGCAAGCCCGACCCCACGCCCTATCGCGAGGCCTGCCGGCAGCTCGCCGTAGCTCCAGGGTCGGTGGTGGCCGTGGAAGACAGCCGCACCGGCACTAAGGCAGCACGAGCCGCCGGTCTGTTCGTGGTTGGCTATCTCCCCAGCGGCGGCCTGCTCGGCGACGTCGATCTCAGCACCAACCGTCTGTCGTCGATCCTGGATCTGTTTCCCGGCTGAGGGTTTGCGCGTCGTTACCTTCCAGGTGTGCGCTTGACCATGCATTCAGGATCGTAGCGTGATGGCAACTGATCGATTCACATCGACCGGTAGGAATCCCCCTTGCGCCTCGGCGTCGTGAAACCGCAAACGACATCACACCCAGGATTGGACGCTTGATGAACGACCTCCCCCAAACGCTTGCAGCGGACTCGCTCGGGCCAACCGTGACGATTGGAGAAATCCTGGTAGAGATCGTCGCGAGGCAGACAGGCACCGGCTTCCGGGAACCTATCGGCCTCATTGGCCCCTTTCCGAGCGGCGCGCCCGCCATCTTCATCGATCAATGCGCACGTATGGGCGGAGCGGCCGCGATGGTGGGCGTGGTCGGCGACGACGATTTCGGCGTCGTCAACGTGGAGCGCCTGAAGCGGGACGGCGTAGACACTTCCGCCATCGCTGTTTCCCCGGATTATCCGACGGGCAGCGCCTTTGTTCGCTACCGCGCGGACGGAAGCCGCGATTTCGTCTACAACATCGCCAAATCCGCCGCCGCTCGATTGGAATGGACCCCGCAGGTCGAGGCGCTGATCGCGCGTTGCGGGCATATCCATGTCATGGGAACGGTGTTCGCAAGTCCCGCAGCCTGGGCGATCACCGAACGCGCGATCCCGCTGATCAAGGCACGCGGCGGCACGATGTCGCTCGATCCGAACCTGCGCAAGGAATTGCTGGCGCACGGCCAGACCGAGGAGAAATTCGCCGGTCTGGTGGACGAAGCGGACCTGCTGCTGCCGTCGGGCAACGAATTGTTCCTGGCCGCCGGCATGGACGGCGAGGAACGCGCGATCGAGGCGCTGTTCAGACGAGGGGTCAAGGAGATCGCTGTGAAGCGCGGCGAACATGGCGCGTCAGCCCGTCAAAGCACCGGAGCCCGCGCCGATTGCCCCGGCCTGATCGTCGAGGAAACGGACCCCACCGGGGCCGGCGACTGTTTCGGCGGAGCGTATTTCGCATGGCGGCGGCTGGGCATGGCGCTGCAGACGGCGCTCGAATTCGCCAACGCGGCAGGCGCGCGCAACGTCACACGCCTCGGCCCCATGGAGGGAGCCGGCACGCGGGCCGAGCTGGAAGATTTCATGGCAAGAACGGCGAGAAGAAATTGATGCGTGTGGCGATCGAAGATGTGCCGGCCCTGCACAGGGAAGGCAAGAAAATCGGGGTGACCTCGGTGTGTTCGGCGCACCCGCTGGTGCTGAAAGCCGCACTGCGCCATGGCCGGGAAACCGGCACCACCGTCCTGATCGAGGCGACGTGTAATCAGGTCAATCATCTGGGTGGTTATACGGGCATGACGCCGGCCGATTTCGCGGCGATGGTGGAAGCGCTCGCGGCAGTCGAGCAGTGCCCGGAAGAGCTGATCGTGCTTGGCGGGGATCATCTCGGCCCTAATCCCTGGAAAGACCGGCCCGCCGAGGAGGCGATGGCGCAGGCCGGGACGATGGTCGATGCCTATGTCCGCGCCGGCTTCCGCAAGATCCACCTCGATGCTTCGATGGGCTGCGCGGGTGAACCGGCGACGCTAGACGACCACACGGTGGCCGGGCGCGCGGCCAGGCTGGCGGGCGTCGCGGAGCAGGCGGCAGCGCAGAGCGGCGGGGCAAGCCCGGTCTACATCATCGGGACGGAGGTGCCGCCGCCCGGTGGCGCCGATCACACATTGGATGCGATCACCCCGACCAGTCCGGAGGCCGCTCGCCAGACACATGCCATTCACGCCCAAGCATTCCACACAGCCGGGCTTGAAAGCGCATTTTCCCGCGTCATCGGGCTTGTGGTGCAGCCGGGCGTGGAGTTCGGCAACCAGAATGTGATTTTCTACGATCGGGCAAAGGCCCGCGACCTGGCGGCAACCCTCGACAGATTGCCGTCGCTCATTTTCGAAGCCCATTCGACGGACTATCAGGGTGAGAGGCCGTTGCGTGAACTCGTCGAGGACGGCTTCGCCGTCCTCAAGGTCGGACCCGAGCTGACCTTCAAGCTGCGCGAGGCGCTGTACGCGCTCGACCTGATCGCTTCCGACCTGGTGCCTGACTATGGCGAGCGGCCGCTTTACCACGCAATGGAAGAGCTGATGCAAGGCACCCCCAAGAATTGGGCAAGCCACTATCATGGAAGCGATGCCGACAAGCGGACGCTGCGCCACTACTCCTATTCCGATCGCATCCGATATTATTGGGCGATCCCGCAAGCCCGTGCCGCCTGCAACCGTCTCTTCGATACGCTGAACGGCCGCAAGGTGCCGGTGATGCTGTTTCTCCAGCACCTGCCTTCTGCAGTCACATGGGCTGACCGGGCCTGCGACGTCGAGGAGATCGCGATCGGTCACGTCCGGCGGAGCATCGAGGCCTACGCCCGGGCATGCGGCACCTGAGATCCTCGTCCGGTCCTTCAAGGCCAGAGCGGATGGGCTGGCGGGCGGCAGGAACGCTTACAGCGATGGCCCCAATCGGATCGGACTGCCGTCGCTGAAACGGGATTGACGGAACCTGTGGAGGTTGTGCCCGGTCTCGTTGCCTTGGACGAGGTCAGACAACACACGGCCGATGCCGGGTCCGATGCCGAAGCCGTGGCCGCTCATCCCGGTCGCTATAACGAGACCCGGGATCGCAGCGGCGCGATCGACGATGGGCACGACATCAGGCATCGCATCGATCATGCCCGCCCAGCTCGCCTTGAGCGGTACAGTCGTGAACTGAGGGAAAAGCTCCCTGAACCCGCGGTCGATGGCGCGGAGCGCCGACGTCTCGGGAGCGGGATTGAGGACCCGCATCCGTTCGAAAGGGCTTTCTTCATCCGCGTTCCATCTGCGCGGCGTCGACCAGCCATCCGGGTATCCTCGCGGCGCGGCCGGCAGGTAGCGCGTGCCGAAGGGATTGGCCATCAGGGCGCTGAAATATTTGCCCGCATGGCGAAATGCGTCCGGCCCTATGTAGAGTTGGCTGCTGCCTCCCGATGCGAGCGTATACCCGCCATCCTGCCTGCGCCGGAAAGCGATGCGTTCATCCGCGGCGGCACCGGCGTGGATCTCCGGCATCGGTGCTGTCGCGGCGACGGTCGCCCTGACGCTGAGCTGCGGAATCGAGATGCCGTGGGCGCGCAGAAAGAGCGACGTCCACGCGCCGCTGGCGACGACGACGCTCGAGGTCGCGATGCGCCCTTTCTCGGTCCAGACGCCACTGATGCGTCCCGCGGAGATGTCGAGCATACGTGCCGCGCAATTCTCGATGATCGTCACACCTTCGCGGGCCGCCAGGCGAGCAAGCGCGGGCACCGCGACCCAAGGTTCCGCCCGCATGTCCGATGGGGTGATCATTGCGCCTTTGAACGGTCGCGACATGGCCGGGATCAGGCTTGCCAACTCACCTTGGTCGAGGAGACGCGTGTCGACGCCATGAGCCTGGGCAATCTCGAGAAACTTCGCGAAACCGGCCATCTCCTTGTCTGTCCGCGCAAGATAGGTAACGCCCGTCTGCTTCAGTCCTATGTCCTCGCCACATTCCTGCGCCAGTTGCCGCCAGAGGCGCTGCGCTTCGATGACGATCGGCAGTTCGTCGGCATCGCGGCCCTGCTGCCGGATCCAGCCCCAATTGCGCGAGGATTGCTCGGCGGCGATGCGGCCCTTTTCCAGCAGCGTCACCGAGACGTTCCGTCGCGCCAGGAACAGTGCCGTGCTCACGCCAATGACCCCGCCGCCGATGATCACGACGTCCGAAGTCTTCGGCAGGGGCTGCTGGAACTGGATCGGGGTGGCTTCGGTGAAGGGGAAGATTGTCAAAGAGCACCGTCCTTCTTGGTATGCTGCGGCGACATCCGGTCCACGCTGGCAGCGAGATCTGGGCAGCGATATCTGGCCGCCGTGAAATGTCGATACCACGCGAGGAGATTGATCGTCAGCTACTGCTTGCCGACAAGGACGGCGACAGATCGCGGGTCTGGAAGCCCCTCTGGACAATGAGTTTTGAAACTGCCGGCCAAAGGCTGGCGACTGTGCAAGCGTGCCCCACTATTGCGTTATCGGCGGCGGCATCGTCGGCCTGGCGACGGCCATGCGGCTGGTTGAGACATATCCCGGCTGCAGCCTGATGCTGTTGGCCGGAAATACTGTCCGAGCCTCGGCCTCGCCGACCTGCTCCCGCACGAAGCAGGCATCCGCGCGCAAGCCGTGCGCAAAGACAGTGCCCTCATCCATGATTTCCTGTTCGCACAAACGGACCGCATGCTGCACGTCTGTAACGCCCCTTCACCCGCCGCCTCCTCGGCGATCCCGATTGCAGAGATGATTCGAGATCGCCTCATGCAGGGCTGCTGAAAACGAGGCGGTATGCATGGAGCCGCAACGCCCGCTGAACGCTGGAGTATCCGTCTTGGCCAAGAAAGGGATTGGGGCACCGGCCGCGGGCAACGCAGCTTTTGCGTCAGAACCAGATCCGCTCACCACCGGGCCAGCAATTCCGCTCCCGGCGAGAAGGTACTTGGCCTGCCGGCCATAGCCGCTCGGCCTCAGGCCTGCGGTTTCCGCAAGCGTTAGCCTCCTGTGGACGCCGGCATTTTTGGCTGCGCAAAGATCTCAAGCGAAACGACGGCCGACGTCGCAGGTTCGACCGTCATAGGCATAGCTCGACGAGCTCCCTATGGTACACGTCCACAGAATGCACTGACACTCAAGCCAGCTTGGCTAAGCTAGAAATCTTTAAGTCTTTGAAATGACCTGACTATTTATGGTACCGTTGGCTGGGACCTATCCCCGGATCAAGCTATTGTTTTTATTATGTTTTTTCTGCTCCAACGTCCGATTTGTATCACAATAGGTATCACAATCTGTAGCACCTTCTCCGCGACCCTTGGATGCCTTCGCCCACAGCGGCCGCAGCGTGTTTGACTAAAGCCACTCGCAGATCCGGTGTCGTGGCAGGTAAAAGAATACCGTCATTCTTCTAACCGATTGCGTCATACGAATTCACCGCCACCGGCCGCTCCCAGGCTAGTCGGCTCAGCTTGCCTATGCACGAAGAAGCCGAAGCAAACCGTCATCAACTTTCCTTACTCGAAGGAATAGGTGAAGCCCTCCTTGGAGGCGCCGACGGTTACCCTTGTCATCCTTTCGCCCTCGAGCGAGCGGTTCAGCACGCCGCGGCTCAATTCCGGCAGCAGCGTGTTTGTCAGGATGGCATCGATCATCCGCCCGCCGGATTCGATCTCGGTGCAGCGGGCCTTGACTAGGTCCATGACGCCATCGCCGATCACCAATTCTGCGTCGTTGGTCGCACGCAGCCGGCGAGCGATCTTGGCAAACTGGTGACGGGTGATCGCTTCGATCATCGAACCCGAAAGCGGATAGTAAGGAATGGTCACCACCCGGCCAAGAAAGGCCGCAGGGAAGACCTTCAGCAACGGGCTGCGCAGCGCGGTGTCCAGATCGTCGAGCCCTGCCCGCAGCGTGCCATTCCTGGTCCGATCCATGATGACTTCGGAGCCGACATTCGAGGTGAGCAGGATCAGCGTGTTCTTGAAATCGATGCGCCGGCCCTCGCTGTCGTCCATCATCCCCTTGTCGAAGACCTGGAAGAAGATTTCGTGCACGTCAGGATGCGCCTTCTCGACCTCGTCGAGCAGGATCACCGAATAGGGTTTGCGGCGGACCGCCTCGGTCAGGATGCCGCCCTTGCCGTAGCCGACATATCCGGGCGGCGCCCCCTTCAAGGTAGAGACCGTGTGCGCCTCCTGGAACTCGGACATGTTGATCGAGATCAGGTTCTGCTCGCCGCCGTAGAGCGTCTCGGCCAAGGCCAATGCGGTTTCGGTCTTGCCAACGCCCGAGGGGCCGCAGAGCAGGAACACGCCCACCGGCTTCTCCGGCGCGCCGAGCCCGGCGCGGCTGGTCTGCACACGCTTGGCAATCATCTCCATGGCGTGATCCTGGCCGACCACGCGTTCGGACAGAGTGCTGGCCAGCCGCAGCGCTTTTTCGGTCTGGCTCGACAGCATCCGCCCCGTCGGGATGCCGGTCCAGTCCTGAACGACCGCCGCCACGGCGTTGCGGTCGACCGACGGCAGGATCAGCGGCGTCTCGCCTTGCGCCTCGGCCAGTTCGACCATCAGTTCGCGCAACCGGGTGAGATCGGCGGCCGGATCGGGTGGAGGGGCATTGGCAGCCGCCGGTGCCTCCACATTGATTTTGGCCGTTTTGGTCTTGGGCGTTTCGACCTTGGGCAGCGGAGTCTCAACCGAGTCCGTGCCTGCTGTTTCCCTATTGGTCTCCGGCGTCTCCACCGCATCGAGCGGCACACCTTCGCCACGCAGCCTGGCGCGCAGTTCGAGTATTTCGGCAACGAGTGCCTTTTCCCCGTCCCAACGCTCCTGTGCGGCGGCGAGCATGACTTCGGTTTCGGCTAACCCGGTGTCGACCCGTGCCTGCCGGTCGCTCACCTCGATGCCGATCGCGGCCTCGCGACCGATGATGCCGCGCTCGACCTCCAGCGCCTGGCGTCGGCGCATGATGTCCTCGACCTCCGCCGGCGTGGCGTGCTGCGATATGGCGACACGGGCGCAAGCGGTGTCGAGAAGGCTCACCGCCTTGTCAGGCAGTTGCCGCGCCGGGATATAGCGATGCGAGAGACCAACCGCCGCCTCGATCGCCTCATCCAATATCTGCACCTTGTGGTGCTGTTCAAGAACGCCGGCGATACCGCGCAACATGAGAACGGCCACCGCCTCGGACGGCTCGTCGATCTTGACTACCTGGAAACGGCGGGTCAGCGCCGGATCCTTCTCGATATGCTGCTTGTACTCGGCCCAGGTCGTTGCCGCGATCGTGCGCAGTTCGCCGCGCGCCAGCGCCGGCTTCAGCAGATTGGCCGCGTCGCCTGTTCCAGCCGCGCCGCCAGCGCCAATCAAGGTGTGAGCCTCATCGATGAACAGGATGACCGGCGTTTCGGAAGACTGCACCTCATCGATGACTGCCTTCAGCCGCTTTTCGAACTCCCCCTTTACGCTTGCACCCGCCTGCATCAATCCGACATCGAGCATGCGCACACTGACCCCTTGCAGTGTCGGCGGCACGTCGTCCGCAGCGATACGCAAGGCAAAGCCCTCGACGACCGCGGTCTTGCCGACCCCGGCCTCACCGGTCAAGATCGGGTTGTTTTGCCGGCGTCGCATCAGGATATCGACGATCTGCCTGATCTCTGGATCGCGGCCGACAACCGGATCTATCTTACCGTCGCGGGCGCGCTGGGTCAGGTCGGTGGCGTATTTCGCCAGCGCCGAATCCCCACCCGGAGGCCGCCGCGGCGCCTCTGCGGTGGAGACCGTGGTCGAGGCGCCGGCTTCGAGCGAGCCCTCCATGACAACGGCGAACCGTGCGATGACCGCGGCGGCGTCGATCTTGTCAAACTCGCCGCTGATCTTCGACAGCAGGCCTTCCAGGACCGGCGTCTTCAGGCAGGCAAGGAGAATGTGGGCGCTGCGGACTTCCTCGACGCTGAACTCCAGCGTGGCTAGGTTCCAGGCTTCCTGGATGGCATGGAAGATATGGTCGGAAAATTCCTCGATCGACGTTGCGCCGTAAGGCAGCTTGTCGACGGCGCGGGTCATATCGGCCGTGAGCCGGCTCGCATCAAGGCCCGCATCGGCGATTATCATTTGCATATCCGAACGGTCGGAAAGTACCAGTTGCTCGATGAAGTGGACGAGCTCGACGTAAGGATTGCCGCGCAGTTTGGCTGTGTCGGCCGCAGCCTTGAAGGCGCGCACACCGACAGGATTGAGCTTGCCGACCAGTTCCTTGCGTTTGAAGGTCTGCGATGACCGGCGCTGTTCCATCGAACGTGCTCCTGCAATCTGCCAGTCGATAACCTGCCACATAAGCCGTCACTTGACAAAGCGTGATGAACAGCGCCCCTTCCACTTGTGGAGAGTGCCGCGCCATCAGATGCAAACAACCACGCAATTGTCCGCCTCGGTGTAATGCATTTCACATACAGGGTCAGCAATCTGGTCAAGGGTTCCAGCACCCAAGACGCGGCTTGGTCAGCTTTCGTTAATTTTTTGAGCAGTGCTTGAATTGTGGTAAAGTGCAACCGTGTGATACCGTAGGGTCACGTACGGTTTGAGGGCCGATCGCTGGGGGTTGGTGTGATTGATGTCGCACTCTGGCTTGCTCCGCTCGACGGTGAAAATCCGTCAGGGGAGGATTTGCGCAACGACCCGGCTTTTCATGAGCTGGAGCGCCTGACGGAACCCGAGATCAAGGTCGTCCACGACGGCCAGAACAAACCCGCCTCGCAAAGCACCATTCCGGTCGACTGGCCCGCGGTGCTCGCCAAGGCGGAGGAATTGCGTGCGCATGGCCGGGACCTGCGCCTGCTCGTCGTCGTCACGCGCGCGCTGGCCAATGAAGAAGGACTGGCCGGGCTCGCGCAGGGGCTGGCCCTTATTGCGCAGACCTTCGATCAGCATTGGGAAACAATGCATCCGGCACTGCGGCCCAACGCTTTGCCACGCGATGCCGCCTTGCGCCGTATCAACGCGCTGCTCGACCTCCAGAATGGTCAGGAGGGGTTGTTGGCGAACCTGCGGCAAATGACGTTCTTTGCGCCACGTGCGATCGGCCCGATCCAGGGCAAGGATCTGGAAAGGTGTGCGCTCGACGACCGTGTCATGCTCCAGGAAGCCGCCTCGGGATTGAACGCGGCAGAAAAGGCCGCACTGGTCAGTGCGCACGGACAATTGTTGAACCGGGTGCGTGCTGGATGTGCGGCACAGATGGATCAAGCCAACGCAGAAATGGTCTTGCTCGTCGCCGACGCCCGGGCAGCGATCGCAGCCCTTGATGCGGTCGAGACCGCTCTCAACGCCCGTCTCGAGGGCGGCGGCGCTCCTGTTCCGGAATTGAAGCGGTTTCTGCAGCGTCTGCTGACGACCCTCGAACGGAATTCGGCAGCCGGCGCCTTGGCGAATGGCGCGGCCAAGCCGCCCACGCCGGCAGAACCGGCAACGCCTGCTCGAAACGGTCATGGAGCCGATACTATGGCAAGTGCGGCAAGCTACGCGGACTCGAGCACGGGGCTTCCCAACCGGATTTCCTCGCGCGACGACGTGGTGAAATGCCTCGACCTCGTCGTCGCCTTTTATGACCGCACTGAACCGTCGAGCCCGATTCCGCACCTAGCGCGGCGCGTGCGCCGGATGGTGCATATGGATTTCGTTGAACTGATGGAAGATCTCGCGCCGTCGGGGCTGAAGGAATTCCGGCTCCTTGCCGGCGTTCCCGATGTCAAGAAGACGGCTCAGAAGGATGAAAGGTAACAGCACATGCCAGCCGAAAGCAAAGCGAAGGTTATCGAACGAAATCGCGCACCGCGGGTGCAGATCGCCTACGACGTGGAAACCTACGGTAGCCCGACGACGATCGAATTGCCGTTTGTCATGGGCGTGATGGCCGACCTTTCCGGTGCTTCGCAGACCAAGGAAGCGTCAAAGTCGGTGCTGGACCGTTCCTTTGTCGAGACCGACGCAAACCGCTTCCCCAAATTCATGGAGGCGCTCGGACCACGAGTGAAAGCCCGCGTGAAGAATACGCTGCCTCAGGTTGAGGGCGCCGAGCGGGACGAGGAACTGGCGCTCGACCTTACATTTTCCAGAATGGGCGATTTCGCCCCGGACAAGATTGCCGAGCAAGTTCCGCAACTGGCCGAGATCCTCAAGATGCGGCGCCAGCTCGAGGAGCTGCTTGGCTTCATGGATGGCCGCGTCGACGCCGAAAAACGCATCGCGCAACTTCTGAACAACGAACCACTTCTTGGCAAGATCGCCAGCCAGGCGCTGGCCGACGACGACAAGGTTGGGGAGTAAATCATGGCCGAACAGCAAAAGACCGCCGCCGTCGCCGCCGAGGCGGAAGCCATAGATCTTGGAGAATTCAGCGGGCTTCTCGAGAAGGATTTCAAGGTCAAGAAGGACGACAGCGAGAAACTGCAGCAACTCGTGCGCAATCTCGCACTCGCGGCGCAGTCCCGTTCCGAGACCACCACCATCTCCTCCAATGCGATCAAGTCGATCAAGTCGCTGATCGCGGGCATCGACAAGATGCTGACGACACAGGTCAACGAGATCCTGCACGCGCCCGAAGTGCGTGAGATGGAAGGCACATGGCGCGGCCTCTGGTATCTCATCAACAACACCGAGACGGATCAGAAGCTGAAGATCCGGGTGATGAACATCTCCAAGGAGCAACTGGCCGACACGCTCGAAGACTATGAAGGCCAGATGTGGGATCAGAGCCCGATCTTCAAGAAAGTCTATACGGACGAGTATTCGATGCTTGGCGGCGAGCCGATCGGCTGTGTGATTGGCGCCTACGAATTCTCGAACCACCCGCGCGACGTCGGTTTGTTGCGTAACATCTCCGGCATCTGTGCTTCAGCACACACGCCGTTTATCGCAGCCGCCTCGCCGCGCCTGTTCCGCATGGACAGCTGGCAGGAATTGCCGAACCCGCAAGATCTCCAGCAGATCGTCTCCAACCCGGCCTATGCCTCGTGGCAGTCGTTGCGCGAGAGCGAGGACGCTCGCTATATCGGCCTGACCATGCCGCGTGTTCTGGCGCGGCTGCCATACGGCACGGATACCGTTCCGGTGAAGGGCTTCACCTTCGAGGAAGAGGTGCAGGGCGATCACAACAAATATGTCTGGATGAACGCCGCCTTCCCTATGGGCGTGAACATAAACCGCAGCCACAAGCTCTATGGCTGGGGCACGCAGATCCGCGGCGTCGAGAATGGCGGCACGGTGCTTAACCTGCCGGTGCACAGCTTCCCGACCGATGACGGATCGATCGCGATGAAATGTCCGACCGAAGTCGCCATCGACGACCGGCGCGAAGCGGAACTGGCCAAGCTAGGCCTGATGCCGATCCTGCATCGAAAGAACACCGATCTCGCGGCCTTCATCGGCGCACACTCACTGCAGGACGACGAGACGCGGGCGGGGCGGCTGGTCGACCCCGACGCGCAGTCCAATGAGCGGCTGAGTGCCAACCTGCCCTATCTCTTCCCGGTCTCGCGCTTTGCGCATTACCTCAAGGCCATTGCGCGCGACAAGGTCGGCTCGTTCAAAGAGCGCTCCGACATGCAGATCTGGCTGACCGAATGGATCAACCGATATGTGCTGGCCAACCCGGCCTTCGCCGACGACAAGGCGCGCGCCAAGCGCCCGCTTGCCGCGGCCGAGGTTCAGGTGGACAGCGTTGAGGGGCGGCCGGGCTATTACAACGCCCGCTTCTATTTGCGTCCGCATTACCAGCTCGAGGGCATCAATGCCTCGCTCCGACTGGTCTCGGAACTACCGTCCGTGAAGACTTGAATTGCAGCAACACCATCTTGGTTTTTTGAAAGCGGTGGAGAAAGACAATGCCCACAGGTACGAAGATTGATGGCTTTCTAAAAGTTCCGGATATCAAAGGCCCAAGCGTTCGTGACGGCCACGAGGACGAAATCGAAATCCATGGGGTCGATTACAAGATAGTCGCGCCATACGATCCGAATTCGCTCTCGCGCCGCGGCCGTGTCTCCTTGGGAATGATCAAGTTCACCAAGCACTACGACAAGTCCTCGCCCTATCTGAAGAAAGCACTGTTCGAGAACAAGGCGCTGGACGAAGTGGTGTTCTCGGCTCGCCGGACCATCGATGGCGAGACGAATGATTACCTGGTCGTCACCCTCACCGACGCCTCGATCATGGAATACGACCTGTCGCAGGCGGAGGATGAGGAAGACCTGATCGAGGAAGAGGTCAGCTTCGCCTACAAGAAGATCAAGTTCGTCTATGACGGCAATGACGAAATCGAAATGGATGTCTATGTCGGCAAGTGAGGGCCGGCGGCCCGACGCGGACAAGCTGCAGGTCACCGCTGGTTCGCGAGCAAAACGCGAAGCGGTCCAGCCCTCTCTCTGGGACCGCCTCGTAAACGACCTGCCGGGCATGACCTCCGAGATAGACGGGCTGCGCCAGGCCTTGCAGGACGAACTCGGCGCCGACCGGCTGGAGGGTCTGGTTGCGGGCAGCGCGCGGCTCATCGATGCCGATGCGGAGCTGACGGCCGATCAGAAGCGGCGCCTGCACCGCCTGGCCTTTCAGATCCAGCATCGCGTGGAGATGGAAAGCCGCGGCGTGGTCGTGTCGGCCCGCGTGCTCCGGGAGGCCGTGCGGCGCGATATCGAGGCCCTGTTCAACACCGAGCGTTTCGAGGCTGTTCCGCTTCTTTCCGATCTCGAAAGCGAGCAGGCAGCGGACAACCCGCCGTCGCTCGCCGATTTCCCGGAGGTGCGCCGAAGCGTGATCAACTACGGCGTGCCCTCCTTTTCGGGCCGTTCCTCCCGCGATTTTGATCGCGAGGCGCTCGCCCGCGAGATCCGCTCGGTGCTTGCTACCTTCGAGCCACGCCTCAAGGAAAGTACGACGAAGGTCACGGTGACGCTTGGCGACAAGAGCGTGGGTTTGAAGATCGAGATTGACGCGGTGCTGATCATGACGCCGACGCCGGAACGCATGCGTCTGCGCACCACGATCAATCTCGACAACGGCTTGGCGCGGACCGAATTTAGGGAGGCCTGAGATGGATCGGGTCTTCGTGGAATATTACGAGGAGGAACTGACCCATATCCGTGCGCTGGCGGCGGAATTTGCCGACCTGCATCCGGCGGTGGCGCGCAATCTCTCCCTCGACACGGTGCCGTGTCCGGATCCGTATGTCGAGCGGTTGCTTGACGGCGTCGCTTTTCTCGCGGCGCGCACCCGGCTGAAAGTCGATGCCGAGCGCTCGCGGTTTTCACGCAGCGTGCTGGATGTCCTCTATCCCGATCTGGTCACGCCGGCGCCGGCAACGGCTATGGTGGTGCTGAAACCCGGCCAGCAGGTCCAGACGATGGTTGCCGGCCATGTCGTCAAGCGCAACACCCGGCTGGTTTCCGGCCTGCAGCCCGGCCTTTCGACGCGCTGCACCTTCACCACCGCCCAGGACGTCACGCTGTGGCCGATAGGGGTGACTTCGGTAAGCTATTTTCAAGATCGCAGCGCGCTGGCGGCGGCCGGCATAGGGCCGATCGGCGGTGTGGCCGGCGAGGCGGCGCTCCGCATCGTGCTGGCCCGAACCGGAAAAGGCAGGCTCGACGAATTGTCGCTCGACAAGCTTGATCTCTATTTTTCCGGGCGCACCAAGGCACCCTTGATTCTCGACGCGATTTTTGGCGCTTGTTCGGCCGTTGGCGCACGCGCGGAAGGCAAGACCAACCCCGTATCGTCCTTGCCGGAACCCGAAATGATCGGCATCAGCGACGACGAAGCCCTGATGCCTCGGACCCGTCCGACATTCGAGGGGTACCGTCTGCTGCGCGAATATTTCATGATGCCCGAGCGCTTTCACTATGCGCGGGTTTCCGGACTGCAGCCCGTCGTGCGCCGATGCGCCGCCGGGCTCGAGATCATCTTCATGTTCAGGCGTCCAGTGCCCGAGCTTGCCGACTTGACCCCGGCCGATTTCGAACTTTTCGCAACGCCGATCATCAATCTCTTCGAGCGTGAGTGCAACGTCATCGAGCTTGATCCGCGCAGGACGCGCCAGGTGCTGCATGCCGACCGAACGCGGGCGCGTGACTTCGAAATCTATCGGGTCATCCGCGTGGAGGACGCCGACACCGGGGGCAGCGATGCCGAAATTCCGGAGCTCTTCAGCCTGGGTCAGAATCGTGGCAGTGGCTGGGTCTACTCGACCGAGCGGCGTCCTCGTCGCGCGACGGAAGACGAGCGGCGCGACGGGCTGACCCGCACCTCCTACGCAGGGGACGATGTTTTCCTGGCAATTTCACGCCCGGTGGAAAGCCAGGCGAACCGGTCGCTGAAGCGTGTCGACATCGTGGCGCTTTGCACCAACCGCGATCTGCCGATCCTCGATGACAATCCCACTTTGACGCTGGAGGCCGGCGACCCGGTCGAAACGGTGCGGCTTCTCGGCGCGTTGCGTCCGCCTCGCCCGGCCATCCCCGCGGCGCTGCCTTCGGGCGCGGCGGGCGAATCGCGCGCCGACAATCTCGCCTGGCGGCTGGTGGCGCAACTGGCGCTCAATTTTCTCAGCCTTGCCAAGGAAGGCCGCGGCGTCGATCCGCTGCATGCGCTGCTTGATCTTTACGCCGACCGGGGAGATCCGAGCCTTGCCCGCAACGTGCATTCGATCGTTCGCATCGACTCGCGGTCGGTCATCGAACGGCTGCAGATCGACGGCCCGATGTGCTTTGGACGTGGCACGGAAGTAACATTGCATGTCGACCAGTTGGTCCTGGCAGGGCAAAGCACATTGCTGCTTTCGGCCCTGCTGGCACGGCTGTTTGCCCGGCATGCCGGGATAAACGGCTTCGTGCGAACCCGTACGCGGCTGCTGCAGAAGCAGGAGGATGTGCCATGGCCGATGACGCCCGGCAATCGCTACCTGATCTAGACACAGTCGACCCGAACCATGCCGAGGCGCTGTCCGGGACGTTCGACTTCTTCGAACTGTTGCGCCGACTCGAACGGAGGGGCGGGCTGTTCGGCTATTCCGGCTCGCCAGAGCGCGAGCCTGCAAGGCTCGGACAGCATGTGCGTCTTAGCTTTTCGGCCAGGGACGTGGTTGAATTCCACGACGCGAAGGACAAGGCTCCGGCCAGGGTCACCGTCGCAAATCTCGGCCTGATGGGACCCGAAGGTCCGCTGCCGCTGCATCTGACACGCTGGGTGCTCGATCGTCTGTCGCAGCGCTGGTTCACCGGCGCCGATGCCCAGCAAACCAGCGACACGACATTCGTGGACTTCGTCAACATTCTTCAGCACCGCATGATCGCCCTGTATTATCGGGCATGGGCGGATGCGCATCCGGCCGTACAGGTCGAACGCGCGGTCGGCGGGCGCGTTCGCGCCATGCTCGAAGCCATGGCGGGAATAGGACTTCCGGGCACCCAGAACACCGATCTCGATACGGTGAAGCTTCGCCAGGCGGCTTCGCTCGCCAGCCAGGTCGACGGCCCGGAACGGCTGACGCTGTTCCTGGCGGAAGCGTTCAAGGTGCCGGTTCAGATTAAGGAGTTCATCGCCGCCTGGATAATCATCCCAACCGGGCTCCAGACCCGTCTTGCAAAAGCCTATGCAGGGCTTGGCCGAGGAGCGACAATCGGCCCGCGCGTTTTCAACCGCCAAAGCCGAATCGAGCTCCGTGTCGGCCCGCTGGGGTACGAGGACTTCAAGGCGTTCCTGCCCGGTGGCCAGCGGTTCAAACTGTTCAAGCAAGCCGTTCGCGACATGGTCGGGGAATCGCTCGACGTCGATCTGCGCATCGTGCTTGCGCGGGAAGCCGTGCCGCCGCCCCGTCTCGGAGCGGTACAGCTCGGCCGAACTGCCTGGCTTGCGCGGCCTGTTGAAAGGGGCGATGCTGACGATCTGCGGCTGCGCACAATCGTCGGATGGCAGCCGGAAATGGCGGGGGTCGCGACATGAGCCTGCTGCTGACGCTGGAGCAAGGGCCACGCACCCAGGCCGTACGGCACACCCGGCTGGACGAAGGCGACCTGGTGATCGGCCGCAGCGCGGACGCAGGCTGGCAGATCGACGATCCCGACATGTTCGTTTCGCGAGCTCATTGCAGGATCTCGGGCGGGCGAGATGGATATTTCGTCACCGATACGTCAAGCAGCGGATTGTTCATAAACGATTCTGACAGCCCGCTCGGCGCCGGCAAGTCGACGCGTCTTCAAAGCGGTATGCGGCTAAGACTGGGCGACTACGTCGTCTATGTCGATCTGCAGACGCCAACCGCCCAAGCACCCACAGCCGGCCAGCCGGCTCCGGAACGCCTGCCGCCGGCATCCCGGGCGCCGGTGAGCATCGGCCACGACGACTTCTTTTCCGCCACGGTCGAAGAAGAGCCGCGACGGCCACGTCCGGCGGATTTGCCGGACCCGTTCGAACGGCCGGTTCCAGGCGCGTTCGAGCGTGCCACCTCCGGCCAGCGCAGTTCGCCTGGTTTCGATGACCCGTTCAGCCTCGATCCGGTTTCAACGCCTGTGTCGAAAAATGCCGCCTCTTACCGCGAACCGGGCGGCGCGGCGAACCAGGCGGACCCCTTCGGCCTCGACCCCGTGCCGTCTCCCAGCCGGGGAGCCGAGCCCGCTCATGGAAAGCCGTCCGATTTCAAGGATGATTTTGGTTTCGGATCGGCCGCGGCGCCCGGTTCGGCAAACGGCACCGGCTCGGCCGGGCAGCGCGAGCGCATCGCCCAACGACCACAATCCGCCAATCCCTGGGATTTGCCCGCGCAAGCGGCTGACGTCCCGCCTCCGGCGCGGGCAGGTGCTGCTGCCAAACCCGCCCGCCTGCCGGCAGCGCCGCAACTGGGGGACATGGCGCTCCGCTCCGCATTCCTGCATGGCATGGGTGTCGAGGAAGCCGATTTCCCCGAGCGCGACAGCATTGCGGAAATGGAGAAGTTTGGCCGCGAATATCGGTTGATGATGGAAGGCCTGATGCAGCTTCTGCGCAAACGGGCCGAGGAAAAGGGAAACGCTCGCGTCGCCCAGACCATGGTTGGGGCTTCCGAAGTCAATCCGCTCAAGTTTCTGCCGACGGTCGACGACGCCATCGTCACGCTTCTCGCCGAGCGCAGCCCTGGATTTCTCGCCGGCGAAGCGGCAATCGCCGACGCGGTTCGCGACCTCGCCCAACATCACGTGCGCGCCTGGCGCGGCGTACAGGGCGCCTTGCGGCGGATGATTGACCGTTTTGACCCGACAGCGATCGAGGAAGAGCTGAAATCGAATTCCGCGATCGGCACGCTGCTTTCGGGCGGACGCAGCGCCAAGCTGTGGGAGCTTTACCAGAAACGCCACCGTGAAATCGCCGAGAGCGCGGAAAAAAGCTTTCTGGGCGAAATCGGCGCTGATTTTCGGGATGCATATGAGGAGGAGTGAGACATGATCGATCGACGCGAATTCATTGTCGCCTTGGGCGCAACCGGGCTGCTTACGGCTTGCCAGAGCGGGCCGCCGAAACCATCGGTGATCACCGTCAAACTGACCGGCGGGGCCGGTATGAACCCGGGACCGGGCGGCGGCGACCGGCCGGTGACGGTCCTCGTCATGCGGCTGCGCAGCACCGGCAAATTCAATTCCGCCGACTACTTTGCCTTGCAGGGGGATGCCGGTTCGGCACTCGCAGGCGACCTCATCGGATCCGACCAGATAGCCGTCGGGCCGGGAAAGACCGCGTCCA
Organism: Mesorhizobium sp. M0239; assembly: GCF_040321815.1. Classification (NCBI taxonomy): domain Bacteria; kingdom Pseudomonadati; phylum Pseudomonadota; class Alphaproteobacteria; order Hyphomicrobiales; family Phyllobacteriaceae; genus Mesorhizobium; species Mesorhizobium sp. M0239. The sequence continues at coordinate 58,076 of NZ_JAMYSG010000004.1, read as the reverse complement.
AGACCATCACGGTCGAGCCGGACGCGACGGCGCTGGGCTTCGTTGCACTGATCCGCGAGCCCGGCGGCCGGAACTGGCGGACGACCAAGTCAGTGTCGGCGGGATCACAATTTACGGTCAACGTCTCGCTTGGCAGCGGCGGCATTTCCGCCTAACGGCCAGGGCAAGGGGAGCTCGATGCAGAGAGTAGCGGCATGAGCGATGCAAACAGGGTGCTGTGGTCCGAAGGTCTGTTTCTCCGGACCCAGCATTTCCAGCAGCAGGATCGCTTTTTCGAGGCGACGGTGCGCGGCGCGTTGCAGGCCGGGCAGTTGCATACGTTCGGCTTCCAGCAGCTGACGCTGGATCAGGCATTGCTGGAGGCCGGCCAGATCTCGATCCTGTCCGCACGGGGCATCTTTCCGGACGGAACACCTTTCTCCATTCCAGACATGATGGACGCGCCGCGACCATTGCCGGTCACCCCGGACACGAGCGCCGGGCCGGTGCTGGTGGCCTTGCCTCTGGAGCCTCCGGGAGGTGTCGGCTTCGATCCGGCACACGCAGCCGCCTCGGGAGCACGCTATCACGGGCGGGTCGTTTCGGTGCGTGACGCCGTCCAGGGCGGTTCAGATCCTGAAGAAATCGAGATCGCCCGTCCGCAGGCGCTGCTGCTTGCACCCGGCAAGTCGGTCGGTGGCTACACAGCCTTGCCGATAGCCGACCTCAAGGGGGTTCGAGCCGATGGTGGCGTCTCTCTGGACGAGACCTTCCTGCCGCCGACACTGATTACCGGCGCGGTGGCCTGGTATCGGCAATTGCTTCTGGAAGTTGTCACAGGCCTCGAGCAGATCGCCGAGGCGCATGGCAAGATGGTCATGGGCGGGCCTGGGCGCAGCGTCGAAGATCTGCTGATGCTCAATCTCGCCAATGCGGCGCGTCCGCGGCTCGCCCACATGCTGGCGCAGGATGTCTTCCATCCGGCCGAGCTTTACCTGGAACTTGCCGGGCTCGCTGGTTCGATGGCGACCTACGGATCGAGCGCGCGGCGCCTGGGCGAATTACCCGCTTACGATCACATGGCGCCAGGCCCCGCCTATTCGGCGCTGGCGGATGCGCTGCGCTCGCTCATCCTCAGCCTGCGTTACATCGAGCCTAAATCGCGTGCGCTGCCTGTCATGCGGCATTCGACCAATGTCTGGAAAATCCGCATCGACAACCCGAAGCTGCTGGTGGCCAGCCGGATCGTCATCCGGGTCGGTTCGGAGCTGTCGGAGGACGCGCTGCGCAAGATATTCGTCAATCAGGCGACTGTCGGCTCGGCCGACCAGTTCGAGGGCCTGTGGAAATCGCGATTGCCCGGCATTCCGCTGAAACCGCTTCATTCCCAGCCGCGCGAGATCCCCTACGATGGCGATCGGCTGTGCCTCGAGCTGGACCAGAAAAGCGAGCATTGGGCCTCGCTGCTCGATGCTCCCGGCTTTGTCATCGGCGTTTCGGGCGTGTTGCCAAGCGAGCCGCAGGTGGACTGCTATTCGGTGAACAGGTGAGATCATGAGCCGCGATGATCCGTTCGGACTGTCGGATGATCGCGAACGCACCCGCATACGACTGACCGGCGCGCCGATGCCGCGACCGATGGCGCCGCTGTTGCCGGGGGCGGTGGTAAAGCGGTCTCGGACCCACCCGAACGCGCTTGTCAACGCATTCGCACCCTTGCTCGAGTTCGCTCCCGAGCTCGAGAGTGCGCTGCCGCCGGAGAATCCGGAAACGTTGCGCACCCGATTGCTCGAAGAACTGGTTCGGGCACGCGACATGGCAATGTCGACGGGATCCTCGATGGAGAGGGCCGACCAGGCAGCCTGGATCGTGGCGGCGTTGCTCGATGATCTGGCTCTGAACACGCCCTGGGGTGGGGCCAGCGCCTGGCCTCGGCAGCCGCTTGTGGTCATGCTGCGTGGCGATGTCGATGCCGGCACGCAGTTCTTCACGCGTCTCGACGAACTGGAACGCCATCCCAACCGCGATCGCGAATTGCTGGAACTGCAGTATGATTGCATGGCGCTCGGTTTCCGCGGCAAATATCGCGTGCCTGGGCGATCAGGCGACCGTTCGCTCAATGCCGTTCGCGTGGCGGCGGCACGCTTCCTGCGCGATGCCGACGCTGAAGGCGCGCCACTGTCGCCAAACTGGAAGGGCGTGATCGCATCCGACGAGCCGCAGCGCTTCATCGTTCCGATCTGGGTCATGGCGCTCGGTGCGGCGGTTGTTTCCACAGCGATCCATATCGGGCTCTCGATGGGACTGAGCAGCCAGGCGGTCGAGCTTTCCGCACTTGTGCGCACCTTGCCGCCGCCTGCACGCGGCGACATCAGCCGTACGTCGCCCAAGGTCGAGGCCCCGCCGCCGGAGAAAGTGGATTTTGCGCTGTTGCCGGAATTTCAGGCCGGTGCACCGGCCGACCTCAGATCCGCCCTCAGCGGCACCGAGAGCGTCTCGCTGGCCAAGCTGATCATCCAGGCCTCCAACCCCGAACTGTTCCAGTCGTCGCGGCCACAACTGACCGAAGGCTTCGAGCCTCTGATCGGTTCGATCGCCAAGGTGATCCTCGCCAATCAGGAGCTGATCGGAAACATCACGGTGATCGGTCATACGGACGGCGTTCCTCTGCAAAAGACCAATCCGCTGTCGACCAACCAGCGGCTGTCCGAGGCTCGCGCCCAGACGATTGCCGACATGCTGGTCCAGAACGGAGTGCCACGGGACCGCGTCCATTCCGAGGGCCGCGCGGCCACCGATCCAGTGGCCAGCGACAGCACGCGCCAGGGGCGAGCCTTGAACCGCCGCGCCGAGGTGCTTGTCGAAAAGAGGCTGTGAGATGTTCATCCTGCGCTTCCTCTGGGCGGTTCTGACATCGCGCTGGCTGTGGACGCTGATCGGCATCACGCTGCTTTCCCTGGTCATCTGGGTGTTCGGTCCGATCGTCAGGGTCGGTGCCTACGAACCGTTCGCCTCTGAAAATGTGCGCATCGTCATCATCGCGCTGCTGGTCATCTTCTGGCTGATCTGGCTGATCGTCGCCCAGCGCCGGGCGATCCGCGCCAACCGCCTGTTCGTCGCCGACATTGCCGCGCCCGCGGTGGAAAAGCCGCTGAGCCCCGGCGAAGAGAACGTCGCTGCCGTGGGTGCCAAGTTCGCCGAGGTGATGGCCGAACTGAAGCGCCGCAAGCTGGGCGGCCGCAAGTTTCTGCGCGACATGCCGTGGTATGTGATCGTCGGGCCGCCGGCCACCGGCAAGACCACGGCTCTGCGGCAGTCCGGACTGAATTTTCCGATCGACCTCACCGACGACCTGCAAGGGGTCGGCGGCACCCGCAACTGCGACTGGTTCTTTTCCGAAAACGCGGTTCTGATCGATACCGCCGGCCGCTATGTGCAGCAGGAGAGCCAGCCCGATGTGGACGCGGCGGAATGGCTGGGCTTCCTCGACCTTTTGAAGAAGCATCGCGGCCGCCGCGCGCTCAACGGCGTCATCGTGGCGCTTTCGATCGACGTGCTTTCGGAGGGCGACGAAGCCATCAAGGCGCACGGCCGCAAGATCCGCCGCCGGTTGGCCGAGCTCAACGACCGGCTCGAAATCCGCCTTCCGGTCTATCTGATGCTGACCAAGGCCGATCTGATCAAGGGTTTCGAAGCCTTCTTCGGCGGTCTGTCCACCGCCTCGCGCGAGCAGGTGTGGGGAACGACCTTCGCGCTGGATGCGCGCGTGGATGCCAAGACCATCGAACGCGAAATTTCGACGCTGGCGACGGAGCTGGAGCGGCGGCTGGTGCCGCGCCTGGAGGATGAGGAAAAACTCGCCGCCCGTGCAGAGATCTTCCGGTTTCCTGCCCAACTCGCAAGCCTGTCCGAACCGATCCAGGTGCTGGTCGAGGCGATGTTCGGCGAAAGCCGGTATGAAGAGGCTGCATGGCTGCGCGGCCTCTACCTGACGTCGGCGACTCAGGAAGGGGCGCCTATCGACCGACTGACCGCGGCGCTGTCGTCGTCTTTCGGTCTTCCGCCACGGCGGGTCCTGCCCGCACCAAGGGTCGAGAAACGCAGCTTCTTCCTGAAGAACCTGCTCACCGAAGTCATCTTCAAGGAAGCAGGCCTGGGTACGTTCGACCCGCTGGCGCAACGCCGCCGCGCCTGGATCTGGCGGGGCGCGGCGGCTGCCTGTGCCACAGCGGGCTTGCTGGCCAGTGCGGTGTTTGCCTGGTCCTACTACGACAACCGCAATGCGATCTCGGCCCAGGCAAGCCAGTTCGAAGCGCTGCAGACGCCGTTGACCTCGGCTGCCGCAAACCCGGCATCGGTGCAGCAGCCTGCCATCGACGGCGCGCTCGAGGCAATGGACGCGGTCTCAAATGCCCGGACAGCACCGCCGGCCGCTGTCCAGGATCTGCTAGGGCCATCGGCCTCGGCGGAACTGGTGCGGGCTCAGACCGACACCTACGATCACGCCTTGCGCAACGTGCTTGAGCCGCACATGGTGGCCCTTCTCGAGGCCACCATGTGGCGGCAGATCCGCGATCCGGATTTCATGCTCGGCGCTCTCAAGACCTATCGTATGATGACGGGTCTGTCGCAGATGGATCCCGACTACACCCAGAACTGGTGGGTCAACAGCCTTCCCGAATTCGCGGCCGCAGCACCATTTCCAACCGCCGATGCCGAAGAGCATCAGCTTGCGGCCATCCGCCGGATGACGGTCGACGAAAGCTATATCGAGCCCGACCAGGCGCTGGTTGCCGAAGCGCTGAAAACGGTATGCACGATTTCATTGCCGGCGCGTGCCTACAAGCAATTGCTGGCCGATCCGGTAGTGGCCGGGCTCAAAGAATGGATTCCGGCGAATTTCGCCGGTCCCAACGGCGCCAAGGTTTTTGCGCGTCGCTCCGGCAAGACGCTTCGCGTCGGCATTTCGGGAGCATTCACCTATGCAGGCTTCCATGACGCCGTTCTCGACCGGATCGAGGATGTGGCAGCACAAGCGGCGCTGGATCGGGCGGTCTTCGCCGGGGGCTGCTCCGAGAACTCCGAAACGTCCGTGTCGGCGCTGTCCGAGGACATCCTGAAGCTCTACTACGACGACTATATCGCACAGTGGGACAGCTTCCTGCGCGATATGAGGCTGGCGCCGTTGAGCGACCTCAATGTCGCCAGTGAGAATCTGAAGGATCTTTCCAGCGCCGATTCAGCGCTGAAACGCCTGCTCACGGCGGTCGTTCAGGAGACCGAGCTTACCCGGTCCGATGAAGCGCCGGCCGACGACAAGGCGGCGGCCAAGGGCGGCTCGAAACTGCTCGGCAAACTCGGCAAGCTCGGCAAGATCGTCAAAACGGGGGCAAAGCTGCTTCCACGCGCGGGCTCAGCTGACGAGGTGGATCTTACCGGCAACCTGGTGGCCGAACACTTCAAGCCGCTCAAAGGTGCTATTGCCGAGGTCGACGGCCAGCCGCCAGCACTCGACGCCGCGGTGGTGGCTTTGACGGCGCTGTCCAACGTTTTGCAGACGGTCACGGCCAATCCCGATCCCCAGGATGCCATCAAGAAGCAAGGCGGCCTCGCCGAACTGACGGGGGCGGTCGCAAGGCAAGCGCAAATCCTGCCCGACCCGGTCGACGACTGGCTCGGCGGTGTCGCCGGCGACACCAGCGGGTTGACGCAAAAGGCGGTCACCTCGGAGCTCAACGCCATCTGGCGCGCCGACATCCTGCCCTTCTGCCAGGCGGCGCTCAACGACCGCTATCCGTTCAGTCCCGAAAGCGCGGTGGACGTCAATGTCCGCGACTTCGCCCGCCTGTTCGGACCGGCGGGCCTGATCGACGCGTTCACCAACGACCATTTGATCAGCTATGTCGACACCGCCAGCCAGCCGTGGAAATGGCGTGCCGATTTCGGCCTCGACCCTTCGGCGCTGGCGGCTTTCGAGCAGGCCAGGCGGATACGCGACGATCTCTTTCCCGGCGGTACAGGACCGGTGATGAGCTTCACGCTGGAACCCAAGGACCTGTCTCCGAACGTCACGCGCGTAACGCTCAATCTCGATGGCCAGACCCTCGTCTACTTCAACAACGCGACGCGGCCGCAACCGATGACCTGGCCCGGCAAGGACGGCACCGGGGTCATCTCGCTCGCCTTCCAGCCCATCGATGGTTCGCCCGAAATCATGCTCAACGAGACCGGCAGCTGGGCGTGGCTGAGGATGCTGCGCAGCGGCCGATTCACTGGAACCTCGCTGTCCGATGTCTACAGCCTGCGGCTGGGCACGAAAGGCATGTACGCCGATTTCGAGCTCAAGGCCGCCAGCGTCGAAAACCCTTACAACCTGCAAATGTTCAAGAAATTCTCATGTCCGCCGCAGATATGAGCACCGGCTTCTTCGGCAAGATTCCGGCGACCGGAGATTTTGTCGCCGCGAACTTGCCGCGAGCGTTCATCGACCGCTGGGACCGGTGGATGTCGATGGAACTGCGCGAGAGGCCAGACGAGGGGGAATTGGATTCGCGTGTCTGGCGCTTCATCGTCAAGGGCGGCATTTTCGGCGACCAGCCCTGTGCCGGCGTCTGGCGCATGAGCGAGGATCGCGTCGGCCGCCGTTATCCGTTCGCCATCGTCCGGCTTGGGGCCCCGCCGGAGCCGGGCGACCCGTGGTACGATGCAGTGGCCTCGCTTCTTCAGAACTGCGTCGACAACTACTGGGCGCAGACCCGGCTGGCCGAAAGCCTTCAGATTTTGCCACCTCCGGGCGCCGCCGCCGCGACCGACAAGATCGCATTCTGGAGCGACGACTGGGAGGTCAGGGAGTTCGGCTTCGCCGACATCCACGACCTTGCTCAAAATGCCCTGCCCGCGATGCGCGGCATCGCCGGAGACGGCGGGGTCCTGAGCCATGGGTAACACGGTCTACGCCGAAAAGATGGGCTTCTTCCACCAGGCAAGCGGCGGCAAGGGCGTCGCGCCGGGCGACGTCTGCCTCAGCCCGCCGCCGCCGCCAGCGGGACCGGTGCCGGTTCCATATGTCAACATGCTTTCGGCCAGCGATCTCATCAAAGGCAGCAAGAGCGTCAAGGTGCAGGGAACACCGACGGCGCTGGAGAACTCTTCCGAAGTGGCGCTGAGTACGGGCAACGAAGCGGCCACGCCTGGACTTGGCGCCGGCGTGGTCACCCATCGCATCAAGGGTAAGGGCTCGTTCAAGCTCTGGTCGTTCACGGTCAAGGTCGAGGGCAAGGGAGTCTGCCGCCACGGCGATCCGATGGAGCAGAATACCGCGAGCCCGCTGCCGAACACGGTCGACGTGTCCGCCATGGTCGACTTCTCGGTGGTGCTGGGCAAGGACGCGATGAAGGAAGACTGCCCGCGCGACTACAAGTACTCGGAGGACTATACCCCCACGACCGAGACCCAGCGCGCTTCCGTGCAGGGGCAGACCTGCTGGCAGTGCAAGAAGGACCGCGCCAACATCCTTCGTCGGGCTTCAGGCCCAGCCAAGGACAAGGCGCTGAAGGACATTGACAAGAAAATCAAAAGGCAGACTGACGGCAAGGTCACGATGATCGCCGATCACCAGCCGCCGCAGAAGACCGCGTGGGAGATGGGAGCGTGCCACGATCCGGGCAGCTTCGCCCAGCGGATGCGCGACCTTCCGTGCCAGCCGCATTGTCATGCTCACAGCATGGAGCAGTCCCAGGATATGCGCGCACTGGATCGCCGCGAGCTTTACGATGCGATGAACAAGCACATTGGCGGCCTGGGCATATAGAGATATGAAATGATCTCGATAACGTATCAAGACATCTATGATCGTTGGACAGACGAGTTGAAGATCGTCGTGCCACCATTGCTGGAATGGTGGCATGACCTTCGTGCGCAGGAAGTCAACAGGGAGCTTGTCGACGCCCGCTGGCCGGCGGGACCAGCGAGTCACCCTCGGGTCATTGCCCTGTTTCGGAAGTACTACTTCGAAACGACGCGACTGAACGACTTGCTTTCGGGCGGCGGGCCGGAGCCCGGGAGGAGCGAGATGTGGGGCTCCGAGGCCAAGCAGTTGTCCGAAGGGAGCGAGGGGGACGGGCCGGTCCCACCCGTGACGTTGCTCCTCTCCTGGCTGGGCGACACCGAGCCCGAGCTGGCGGACTTCATGAGGCCGTTCGACTTCATTCCCATCGGGGAAGATCCGGAATTCGAGGAGTCCTGAGCGATGGCACTGCTCGTCAACCACAACATCCAGAACGGGACCTACCGGCTGCTGCGCGCGCCCGGTGACGTCCGAGGCCGCGCGGAAGGGACGGCGCCGGGGACCGGCTCGGCTGGACATCGCAGCCTGTTCGCCGCCTATCTGCTCGATTTCGTGGACGTGTTCGCTGTCGCGTCCGAGACATGGAACGCGAGTGTCGAGGAGCGCATGGAGACCGGCCTGCCGATGGGCGAGGCAATCCTCCGAACGATCGAGGCCAAGGGGCTTGCCGGCCCCGCCGGCCACCCGAGGGTGGTCTGGCTCGTGCGCAAGTACTGGCTCGCGTGCGACAAGGAAAACCGGCGTTCCGCGTCGAGTGCGGTGCCTCCCGAAGTGTTACTTCTCGAGTGGCTGATCCAGGGCGGCCATGACGACTATGCGACGCTGCTGACCGCGATGCCCTACTGGCCGATCGGCCTCGACGAACACGGCAATTGGTGCTGAGCGATGGCGTTCGCGGTCGGGATCGAGAATCGCACGCCGTTCGCCACCGCAACACATGTGCAACTCGACGCCGACGGCCAGGAAGTCCTGGTCGTCATGTTCTCGGCAAGCTTCGATGCGCTCGACGGCGCACCGGCACTGGACGTCTGCGAAGACCAGATGCCGGTCGCGCTCTGGGATATCCCGTTCGGCGATCCAGCCAATTCCTCCAATCGCTACGAAGCCGATATTGCGCCGCATAAGCCGGCCGCCGAAATCCTTGTCAACGGTTCGGCGCACGCGCCGAACCGCCGTCCGGTGGCGGAGATGCAGGTCGGTTTCCGCGTCGGTGGCTTGCAAAAGGTGCTCAACGTTGTCGGAGACCGCATCTACGATGCCGGCGGCTACAGTGCGCCGGCCCTGTTCCGAACCATGCCGATCGTTTACGAGCGCGCCTATGGTGGGACGCTGCCAGATGGCCGGCTTGACCGACGCAACCCGGTCGGCGTCGGCTATCACCATGCCTCGTCCGCCGATCCGGCAGTGCGAACACAAGCCCCGAATGTCACCTACCCCGCCGAACCTTATCTCAGTCCCTCCGATCGGCCCAGACCGGCCAGCTTCGGCCCGCTCGGGCGGGGTTGGATGCCGAGACTGCCGCTCGCGGGCACCTACGACCAAGCCTGGATCGACACGCAGTGGCCACTGCCTCCCGGGGATTTCGATCCGCGCTACAATCTGTGCGCCCCGGCGGACCAGCACCTGCCGGCAATCCATGGCGGTGAGACTGTCACGATCATCGGCATGACACCGAACGGCCGCTGGGACTTCCGCCTGCCGCGCATCGTTGCGCCTGTGCGGCTGATCTATGACGACCGGGTCGAGGAACGTCCGTTTGCCGCGGACACGGTGATTGTCGAGCCGGATCTGTGGCGCGTCACACTGAAAGCGCGCTTTTCACACGTGACAAAACGGAACACGCCGGCGCTGCGGGAAATCGTCTTCGGCCATGTCACGCCCGCCTTTCTCGTGGCCCGGCGCAAGCGCAAGAGCTATCTCAGCCCGCGTGGCGGCGACGGCACAGTCGACCGCGCCGTGTGGCAGCCATGAAGCGGCCGCTCTACGTCGCCGGCGGCGGCGCCGTCACGCCCGCCGGGCTGAACGCGCGGCAAACGATCGCAGCCATTCGGGCGAGCCTTTCGGCCTTCGAGGAAATCACGCTCGCCGAACCGTTCGGAGTGCCACAGGTAGTCGCGCGCATACCCACTCACCGGCATCTGCGCCGCAACGAAGGCGAATGGCTGGTCAACATGGCCGCCCGCGCTATCAACGAAGCGCTCGGCGCGGGCGAGCCGGGGGTCGCGGCGGCCACCGCGCTGCTCATCACGACGCCGGAGAGCTTTCGCAACCATCCGGCTTTCGTTGATATTCCGGCGCGCGATTTCCTGGCCGCGGTTGTCGACGCAACAGGCCTGAGATTCCACCACGCCTCGTGCGTCATCGACGGCGGCGCGGCGGCAAGTGTGGGACTGATAGAACGGGCGCTTGCACTGATGGAGGATCAAGGCGCCGCACAAGTGCTGCTCGGTGGCGTCGACAGCCTCGTCAACCACACCGACCTCGGCCGGCTCAGCCGGACCGGACGTTTACAGGGCGCGGACAACGCCCAAGGACTGGTTCCTGGCGAGGCGGCCGTCTTCGTGCGGCTGCTGCGGGAACCTGGCCGCGAGCCTGTCGTGGCCGCTATCCATGGCATCGGCATGGCCCAGGAGACGGACAGCATCCTTTCCGAGCGCTACAGCCAGGGCCGCGCCATGCTCGGCGCGCTGCGCGACGCCGTTTCGGGATCGGGACCATCGGAACCCGACATCGACTTCGTCGTCTCGAACGGCAATGGCGAGCGCTATCATGGCTGGGAGATGCTGATTGCCCGACCGCGCTTCTATCGCACGCACCGCACCCTGATGGCGACGGCCTATCCGGCGATGACGGTCGGCGACACCGGCGCGGCCAGCGGCGCGCTGGCGCTGATGCTGGCCGCCGACAGTCTTGTCCAGAATTATGCGCCGGGATCGATTGCCATGTGCGAAGTCGCATCCGAGAACGGATTGCGCGCCGCCGCCGTCGTGGCGCGGGCGAACCGCCGATAGATTACATCCAGGCCGGGAACCGGCGCGTCCTGCGCCAATCGGTCAGCGGCGTATCGGTTGCCGCGATGGCCGCGCGCAACGCGTCGAGCCGCAACCGGCGCATCGAATGGAAAGGCGTGCGGCCGCGCCCGCCCCGTCCCTCGTCCCACCAAGCAGCAACGCGATCGGCGACAGGCAACGGGCTGTGGTTCAGAGATTCAAACGCCTTCCCCAAATCGGCCGGGTCTATCGTGAACAGGTCGGTGTCGTTGAAATCCACCTCGAACAGATCGCGCATCGCCAGCCCGGCGGCAAAGACAAGTTCCGGTTCGCGCATCTTCTCGATCAGCCAGGGCATCACCGACGGATCGCCAAACAGGCCGATCGACGCCGTTGCCGCCACGCGTAGCAGGGGCTGGCCGAGGCGCGTCTGCAACCAACCTTTCGCGGCCTTGGGCGGCGTTGTCAGCAGGCGTATCTCGATCGCCGCCTCCGCTTGGTCCGTCTCCGTCAGCACGATCTTGTCGATCACTGGGTGCGCGGACCGCGCCTCACCAAGCAGGCAAGCGGCGAAGGCGGCCGCAAGACGTTCTCTCGCCGTCTCGCCATCAAGGCCAGCCAGGACTGCCGGAAGCAGGTCGCGCCGCCCGAGCCCACCGGCGAGCCGAACGGCGCGCCGGCGGACGTTCGCGTCGGAATGGCTGGCCAGATCATGCAGGCGCGGTCCCGGATCGACGCGGTGATGCCAGAGCGCAGACAGCCCAAGGCAGCGTAGTCGCGCATCGCTTGTGTCCAGCCATTGCGCCACGAAGGGACGCAGGTTATCGCGCGGCGTGCGCGCGATCGCAGCGGACAAGCTTGAAAAGCCGGCTTCACCCACGCTTACGCCGGCGTCGATTGCGGAGGTTACCAGTTTGGCATCGCTCCAACGCATTGCCAGAGTGCCGAGCACGAAAAGTTCGCCTGGTTCGGCGTAGTCAGCAAAGCGCGCTTGAGCAGCTTCCCAACCGGCCTTGCCGGCTGCCATGAGCCCTTCAAGATTGGCTTCGAGACGCTGGTCTATGCGACCGATATCGGTTTCGTCGAGGATTGGACCGTCGATCTCCCGACGACGGCGCAGCCACAGGAAAGCCGCGTCCTCGGCATGCTGATCCACGATGGCGGCGATGGTCGCGACGCGGTGCATAGGCAACGCCTCAATTGAGATGCACGGCCCCACCGCGAATACGGTTGGTCCCGCTGGCCTGGCTCGTCAACTGGCTGCCGCGAATGGTCACGCGGCCATTCTTTTCCAGAATGATCGACGCCAGGCCGCAGCGCAGTTCTATGCGCTCGTCTCCGGTGATGACGACACGGTCGCCTTCGCGAGCGACTTTCAGCTCCCTGTTCTTGTGCGCCGGATCGACGATGCGTCCAACGACCAACGGCCGCGTTGGATCACCCTCCTCGAACAGAAGGGCCAGTTCTGAACCGATCGCCGAAATGTCCAGTTCAGTCAGGCTGCGCGCCGCAATCGCCGTCTCGCGCGGATTGCCAACGAAGACAACAAGCGGTGCCCCGCCCTCGAAACCGATCAGCAGGCCGATCACGACGCCGTCGATACGATCCAGCACTTCCATGATGACGCCCTCAGTTGTTGTTGATGGTGCTTCCCTTGACGATCACGTCGCCGTCGGCCTTGACGGTAATCTTGCCGCTGCCCTTGAGCGTTATGTCCTTGCCGTCGGCAACAATGGTGCCGTCCTTTTTCATCGTGATCGACGCCGAGCCGCATTTGAGTGTGATCGAGTCACCCGCCTCGATCACCAGGTTCTTGCCGACCTTGATCGAGCTGTCGTCCGCAATCTGGATTCCGCTGCCCTTGCCGACCTTGAGCGCGTGCCCGCCTCCGACATCGGTTGCGTCGTCAGCGCCGATTTTTGCCGACCTGCCTTTGCCGATTTGCGACGACTGCGCGCCGCCGATGGCGAAACTCTGGTCCGCGCCGATTTTCACGCTCTGCGCGGCCGCGATTGTCCAATTGTCCGCCGCTCCGATGGTGTGAGTCTGTCCGGCCCCCACTGTCATCGAGCGCGATGCGCCGATCTGATTCGTCTGGACGGCGCCAACGCTTCGGGTTTCCGCTGCGCCCACTGAATCCACTCGCGCCGCGCCCACGGTGATCGTCTGGATCAACCCGACGGTCTGCGTGTGATTGGACCCGATCGTCTCCGTCGAGTTCGCGCCGATGCCGATCGTCTCGTTCGAGCCAACCGTAAGCGAGCGGTTGACGCCCACCGTCTCGGTATCGTTCTTGCCGATGTCGGTTGTCTGGTCGACGCCGACCTTGACTGTCTTGTTGTTGCCGACGTCCTCGTCGAGGTTGTGGCCGACGGAATGCTTGGCGTCGTGGTCGATGCGGTCCGACTGATCGTGCTGCACCAGCTTGGTACGGTCATGCTTGATCAGAAGGTTGTGGTCCTTCTGCGCCTGGAAATTGACCAGTTCGGAGCCGGCCTTGTCCTCGAACATCAGCTCGTTGTAGCCGCCGCCGCCGAGCGAGGAGTCCGACTTCCAGCCGGATTGCGTGGCACTCGCCGGCAGCCCGTAGGGCGGCATCTGCGAGGCATTGTAGACCCGGCCGGTGATGATCGGCAGGTCAGGGTCGCCTTCGATAAAGTCGACGATCACCTCCTGGCCGATGCGCGGTATCTGGATGAAGCCCCAGCCGCTGCCGGCCCAGGTCTGTGAGACCCGCACGAAACAGGAGCTGTTCTCGTCCTTCTTGCCCAGGCGATCCCAGTGGAACTGCACCTTCACCCTGGCGTATTTGTCGGTGAATATTTCCTGGCCTGACGGACCGACCACGGTCGCCGTCTGCGGCCCACGCATGATCGGTCGGGGCGTGATCCGTGGCGGACGATAGGGCAAGGCGGTCGGCGCCACGCCCAGGATCACCTTGAAGTTCTCGCTGTCGACGTCGGCATGGCTTCTGTATCCCGGATCGAACAGCCTGTATTCGGCGCTGACCACCAGATACTCCTGGTTCTGGTCCTCGCGCGGAAAGCCATCGAGCTTGAACGTACAGCCCGAAAACAGGCCGCGCACGGTGCCGACCGCGGCGATACGCTGGTGGACGGCCTGGATCTCCTCGCGTCGGATCGCGGCCAGGTTGTCGCCCCGGCCGACTTCGAGATGCGCGCCGGGCTGGCGGTAGTTTTCGCCGGCGGCCAGCTTGTGACTGAACGGCTGGGCCGACTTGGCCATAAGGTCGGCGCCCGGCTTCTTGAAATCATAGTCGGTGTGGGCATAGGCGCCCGGACGCACCGAACTGCCCGGTATCCATTCGGTGATGTATTCGACATCGCGCCGGGAGCCCTGCCCTTCAAAATGATAAGGTACTTTCTCGTAGCCCGGCGCCGGCTTCAGCTTGCTCATCGCATCGGTCAGGACAAGCGTGTGTTTGCCCTCGTCATGCTCGAAAAAATACAGGATGCCTTCATGCTCGAGCAGCCGCTGGACGAAATCCAGATCGGTCTCGTCATATTGTACGCAGTATTCGCGCGGAGGGTAGGAACCCTGCAGACGCAGATCGAACTCCGCCGTGCTGTATTTCTTGAAGACGTCCTTGACGATGTCGACGACGCTCTTGTTCTGGAAAATACGGCAATCGGTGGTGTTGCCGAGGAACCAGAGCCACGGCCTGACGACCGCTTCGTAGTAGGCCAGCCGGTCTTCTATGCGGGTCAGGCGAAACTCGGACACAAGGCCGCTGAACCAACGTTTCGGATCGGATTCGCCTTCCACCGAAACGACACCCCCCAGCATCTTCAGCGGATCGATATCGGGGCTGGGGCTGACGAACCCTACCGTATAGGCCAAACAACGGCTGATCTCATCGCGACCGACAAGATGCGTGAAGGTCAACAGCTCGGCGCCAACCGGTGTTTGCACAACCGTGGCACGTTCGTTCGGCATGGGTCGTGCCCCTCCTGGACGCGGCCGCCGGCAGTGGGTTTGAAGTTCCCGCATCCAGGAACTTTTTGGCCCGCCGCACCAGGCTATGTTGAGCCTACCACATGTTGTCCGGCCGACCAAAGAGATGCACAGCGGAAAAACCTTACCCTGCCGATGCATTGGCTCGAAACGCCGCTGTCCTGTTGGATGTGCAAACTGCTAGAATGTGGAGTATCGATCAGCGTTCGACGGCGATCCTCGATGTATATCAGTCTGCAAATCAACAATGTCGACGCCTTGCCTGCGGGCATCTCGACCAGTTACGCGGCGCGTGATCGCGGCTTCGAAATCGGACGCGAGGCTTGTGATTGGACCTTGCCGGACCCCGACAAGTTCATCTCCGGCCGGCATTGCGAGGTTCGCTACGAGGCAGGCGCTTTCTGGCTGCACGATGTCTCGCGCAACGGAACCTACATCAACGGATCGAGCCAGCGCATGACCGGCCCGCATCGGCTGAGCCATGGCGACCGGGTGCTGATCGGCCGCCATGTCATCTTCGTATCGATCGACGACGAGCCCGCCACGACAGGCCATATCAGTTCGACACAACGAGAAATGCCGGCCGCGACAGGCCGGCCGCTCGAATTCGCCGCCGAGCCGTTCTTCACTCCTTCGGAGCAACATTCCGGGCAGCGGGTTCCGGCTCCGGCGTTCTCGTCGCAACCGCCTCTCCCCTCGACCAGAGACGAAGTGCTGCGGGAAATCGCGATCGCGGCCGGCATCTCGCCGGAATTGCTTCAATCGCGCGATCCGCATGAAGTTGCCGCCGAAATCGGCACGGTCCTGCGGACTGTGGTCGAGGAACTGACCATGCTTTTGAAAGCGCGCACGGCCGCGAAAATACTGGCCAAGAGCACACAACGGACGATGATCAGCGCCGCCGACAACAACCCCCTGAAGTTCGGCCCGGGAACCGACGACATCCTCGAAATCATGTTCGCCCGCCGCAGGGCCGGCTATCTGGATGCCAGGCGCAGCATCAAAGATGCATTCCGCGATCTCAAGACGCACGAATTCGCCACCTATGCCGCCATGCAAGCTGCGCTGTCGCGGCTGCTCGACGATCTGTCGCCCGAGGCGATCGGAAAGAAACTCCCCCCGACATCGTTCTCGTCTAAGAAAAGCCAGGCCTGGGACGCTTTTGTCGCGACCTGGCGAACCATGGAGGAAGCCCACGAGAACGGCATGCTGGACATATTCCTGGCCTATTTCAGCGAGGCCTATGCCAAGGCCGACAAGCAGAAATAGACAGGCCCAAAGGGGGATGCGAGGCTGAAGTCGACGAAGAAAACCTCTTTGGTGCGCGGCATCCGGTTCCAATCGAGAGTTTGTGAGATTACGATCGCATACGACAATTCGCTAAGCGGCTAAGGCTGATCGACCTGGGGGTCTGCGGCAAATGTCATCTTTCGGCGGGATAGTAAGATATAGCCTACCTTCCTCCGGACACTGTCAGGGTCGGCAGGGGTTGCGTTTCCTTCACCTGACGAGAAACCGTTTTGCGCCTGTCTCACCCAGTCGCGGGCACACCGCCTGCACGGACGATCGTCCATGAGTTCGAAGGACGATCCTTTCGGCCCGGCTGGCAAGACCGTCATTCGCGCCCCTCCACGGCGTGAGCGAAAACCGGCGCCGGTCCCTCAAGTGCCCGTCGCGGATGACGGGCAAACCTCGCAGATCAAGGATTCGACCGTATTCGATCCCGGCATCGGCCGGCATACACCGCCGGGCTGGGCATCCGGGACAGTGATTTATCAAGGAGCCCCTTCCGCTTCGGCAGGAAGCGGCGCTTCCGAGGCAGCTCTACGGCAGGAGACCCTGCTCAATGTCACGGACAGTGTCAGATATTCCGCGGCAAACCCGATCCTTGCCGCGGCCGCACCATTGCTGATGCTGTTCGGCCAGTTCAGGCTTATCCCCGTCGAGAGACAAGCCGAGCCGTTGGCCGAACATGTCACTGAGGCGATCGATAGGTTCGACAGGACAGTCGAGAAATCAGGTGTTGCCGAAGAGGATGCGCGGATTGCGAAATTCATCCTCTGCGAAACCGCCGACGATCTCGTCGGCAACCTGCCTTGGCCACAGAAAGATACTTGGGCGCAGCACAGCATGCTGTCGCAGTTCTTTCACGTCGAGCCCAGCGGCACAGGCTTCTTCGAAGCGCTGAACAAGGTCCTGGCCAGTCCCGAGGCACACTACGATCTGCTCGAACTGATGCATGTCTGCCTGTCGCTGGGGTTCGAGGGCCAGTACCGGGGCCTGACGCGCGAAGACAGCAATCTCGAACGCGTTCGGCGCGACGTCTACGAAACGCTTCGCTATTTCAGGGCACGCGCGGACGCGGACATCTCGCCCCACTGGCAGGGCTTGGCGTCGACCATGACGCAGCCGTCGACACGCCTGCCGCTCTGGGTCGTCGCGGCAGCCGTGTCGGCGCTGCTGACTGCTGCGTTCTTCGCACTGCGGGTCTTCATCACCAACGAAGGCGACGCTGCCGCCGGTGAATTGCTGGCGCTCAACCCATCGACGCCGATTACCATCGAACGGGCCAGCGTGGCGCCGTTGGCGGAGCCGGCGAAAATCGTCCCACCCGTCGCCACAACCACGCAGATCGATCGCATCCGTTCGGCACTGGCCAAGGAAGTCGAAGGCGGCGGGCTGACCATCGGCACGAAGGGCGACTTCATCGTTGTGGAAATCAACAATCTCCTGCTGTTCCAGTCCGGCAGGGCCGAGGCGAAGCCGGAGTTCCAGCCCATTGCCGCAGATATCGCCGCGGCTCTGGAACCCGAGCGCGGACCGATCAGGATTGTCGGCCATACGGACAATGTGAAGCCGCGGAAATCGAGCCCATTCAAGTCCAACTTCGATCTCTCCGTCGCCAGAGCGAAGGCCGTCGAAGCAATGATGGCACCGAAGTTCAGTGATCCTTCGCGACTAACGGTGGACGGCAAGGGCGAGGACGAACCGATCGCCGACAATGCGACGCCGGAAGGCCGCACCAAGAACCGCCGTGTCGATGTGATGATCGCCAAGGAGGAAACATTGTGAGCACGGCCAGTCGGGAGCGGCCATGACGCGTTGGCTGCTGCGGATATTCAGCATGATTGCGCTGGCCGGCTTTGCGGCGGCAGTGTGGTTTGCCGGACCCTTGATCCGCTTCGCCGATACCCGTCCTCTCGGGCCTGCCTGGCTGCGCGCGACTATCATCGGGGTGATCGTGGCAGCGCTCACGCTTTTCTACGGCCTGCGTTTCTGGCAAGCGAGAAAAGCGCAAAAAGCACTCGAAACCGTGGTCACACACAATGACGACCGCGATGACGACTCGCGGGTGCTCGAGGCCCGCGTGAATGAGGCCGTGGCGGCGCTCAAGCGGTCGAGCGGCAAACGCAATTTCCTTTATGAGATCCCCTGGTACATCGTCATCGGCCCGCCCGGTGCCGGCAAGACAACGGCGCTGGTCAATTCGGGTCTGAATTTTCCGCTGGCCGGTTCGGGTGATGCCCAGCCAGTTGCGGGCGTTGGCGGAACACGCTCCTGCGACTGGTGGTTTACCGACCAGGCCGTCCTGATCGACACAGCCGGACGCTACACGACGCAGGATTCCAATGCCGAGACCGACAAGAAGAGCTGGCTTGCCTTCTTGTCACTGCTCAAGAGAGCCCGCGCACGGCAACCGATAAACGGCGTCATCCTGGCCATCAGCCTCGCCGACCTCGTCAGCCTCGACGATCAGCAGCTTGACGCTCACGTCGTCGAGATACGCAGTCGTCTGCGGGAAATCCACGAGACGCTGAAAATCCAGTTTCCCGTGTACCTGCTGTTCACCAAGGCCGACCTGGTTTCAGGGTTCATGGATTACTTCGGCGGCTTCGACGAGCCGCGCCGGCGCAAGGTCTGGGGCGCGACATTCCAGACCACGGATCGCAACAAGAATATGGCCGCCGAGGCTCCGGCCGAATTCGATGCACTGGCAAGACGCTTGGTGGAGGAGATGCCTGACCGCCTCCAGGAAGAGGCCGATCCGGTCGCGCGTATATCCATCTTTGGCTTTCCGGCGCAGTTTGGCGCGCTGAAGGAGCGAATTACCAATTTCATCGCCAGCCTGTTCGATCCGACCCGCAGCCAGGTGAATGTCAGCTTGCGTGGACTCTACTTCTCTTCAGGCACGCAAGAGGGAACGCCAATCGATCAGGTGTTGGGCGCGATCGGTCGCAATTTCGGCAGCAGCCCCCGCGCCCATCTTTCCGGAACCGGCAAAAGCTTCTTTTTGCACGATCTGCTGACGGGCGTCATTTTTGCCGAATCCGGATGGGTTTCGTATGACAAATCAGCTGTAAGACGTGCAACGATCGCCAGGTTCGCCGGCCTTGGCGCCATCGCGTTGATCGCTGCGGCGGCCCTCGGCACCCTAGCCCTGAGCTTCACAGCCAACAGGTCGCTGATCGCCTCCACCACGCAGGCCATAAGCCAGTATCGCCAGACGGCGGACGCGTTGCTCAAAAGCACCGAGGTCACCGATGTCGACCTCGAAAACGTCATTGGCCCGCTCGACCAGTTGCGCAATCTGCCGGCTGGGTTCGAAACCGGCGACGTGCCGACACCGATCGAGGAGACGTTCGGCCTCAGCCAGCGGGAGAGACTTCTTTCGGCATCCAAGACGGCTTACCGGGAAGCGCTGGAACGAATGTTCCGATCGCGCCTGCTGATCCAGGCCGAGCGGACGATCCAGGCCAGGATGGCCGATCCCGCCGCGCTCTACGAGCCGTTGAAAATCTACCTGATGCTTGGCGGCAAGGCGCCGAAGGTCGACGACGCGTTGATCATTTCCTGGATGAAGCACGATTGGGAGCAGAACCGGTATCCAGGTGAAAACAACCGCGAAGGACGCGAGCATCTCGAAAAGCACCTGGGTGCCATGCTTGCCTTGGACGACGCCTACGATCCGGTTTTCGAACTCAACCAGCCGCTCGTCCAAGCCGCTCAACGGTCGCTCGGGCGCATGAGCCTTGCCGACCGTGCCTCGGCTTTGGTCAAATCCGCAGTATACGCGGCAGCTCTGGATGATTTTTCTGTTTCCCTGAAAAGCGGCCCGGAAGCCCCGTTACTGTTCGAGCGGGTCGATGGCGGCGATCTGTCAGGCCTTCGTGTTCCCGGCCTCTATACTTATGCCGGCTTCAACAGCTTCTATCTCGTGCAACTCTCGCGCATTGCCCAGACGCTCGTCGACGACCAGTGGGTCCTCGGTGGCGGCGGCGAGCAAGGCGGCATCGATCAGGAGTTGCCCAAGCTCGGTCCCGAACTTCTCGACCGCTATGGCAAGGAGTTCGCAACGGCGTGGAACAGCGTTCTCGACGGGTTGAAATTCAAGGCGATGCTGAAGGACAAGCCGCGCTATATCGCGCTTTCCGCCGTCGCCTCGCCAACCTCGCCGATCGAACTGCTGTTTACGGCGATCGCCGACGAAACCGCTCTGACGCGGGACGCTGCTTCCGGCAAGGACTCAGCCACCGGGGTTGAAGGCGGCGCGGGCCAGTTACAGGACGCAGCAAGCGTGGCCAAGGGTCTGGCTCGCATCGGCATACAAATCGCCACCGGAAAATCGCAAACCCGTGCCGGCACGGGATCCTTAAGCGCGCAAAACCAGAATCCCGGGGCCAACATCGAAGCGCAATTCAGGCCGTTCCAGGCCCTGGTGAGCGGTGCTGCCGGACACCGCCCGATCGATGCCTTCACCCAGAATTTCCGCGATATCTACCAGAGCCTGCAACTGGCGACCGACGTCCCCTCCCAGACGGAACGCGTCAACGCAAACCTGCAGCTCCAGATAGCCACCCTTCGCGCCAATGTCTCGCGACTGCCCAAGCAACTCGGCCGGATGGTCAATGCGACGGCAGACGAGTTTGAAGGCAACGTCACCGAGACCTCGGTGGCAAATTTGAACCAGATGCTCGACCAGACGGTCACACAGCCCTGCGAGGCGGCGGTCAACGGCCGTTATCCTTTCGCCCGCAATGGCACCGAGGACATCGCGATGGCGGATTTCGCCAAACTGTTCGCTCCGGGCGGGCTGATGGACCGGTTCTTCGCACAGAACCTCGCATCGCTGATCGATATGACCGGTCAGGACTGGAGCTGGAAACAGGATGCTCGCTTCGGCCGCGACCTGTCGAAGTCGACGCTGAAGAACTTCCAGCTGGCGGCCGAAATCCGTAGCGCCTTTTTTCCCCAGGGCGGTTCGGTGCCCTCGGTGAGCGTGACCTTCACGCCCTTCTCACTGCATGGCGATGCCGATGCGGCGGTGCTCGATGTCGACGGCCAGACCGTCCAGAGCAACCAAGCGGGCAACATGCCGAGCATAGTGACCTGGCCGAGCGGCGCGGCTTCCGGATCCGCCAGTCTGAGCCTGACGCCGGAGATGCCAGGCCGCGAATCCGCCATCAAGTTCGAAGGGCCGTGGGCCCTGAAGCGACTTCTGGACAAGGCTGCCGTCACCGGCCACGACAGCAACATGCAAGCACGCTTCGTGATTGGCGGACGCGACGTTACTTATACGCTCCAGACAGGTTCAGGCTCCAACCACTTCTTCCTCCCGGCCCTTTCCGGATTCAGCTGTCCCAAGGCGTTTTGAGATGGGTTTGATCTGCTGATCATGGCGCCGATCCGCTGACCAGAGTTCAAACCCCGGTTTTCCTTAGTTTTCGGTACTTTAATGTTCGAGCCTGTGGCAAAGTGGCGCCAGCGAGCGTCCAAAGGTGCGCCGCAGAAGGACGCTTGAAAAGCGCTTGGTGGCAATTTGAATACTGTCGCCCTTTCCATCGAAAGCTTCGGCGTGAGCCACAAAGGCTGTGTCCGTGAGCTCAATGAAGACAGCTATCTAGTCGAGCCACAAACTGGCCTCTGGGTGGTAGCCGACGGAATGGGTGGACATGACGCCGGAGAGGTCGCTTCCGCCAGTATCGTCGATCATCTGTCAACAATCGGCATCGCGAGCTCGGCACCCGATCTTCGGGCCCGCTTCGAGGACAGGCTGAGCCGGGCCAATGCCGAAATCCGCAGCATATCGGAATCGCGCGGCATCACCATCGGCTCCACGGTCGCCGCCCTGTTGGCGATGGACGGACGATTTGCCTGCCTGTGGGCGGGCGACAGCCGGGTTTATCTGATCCGCAACGCCGCGATCTCGCAGATTTCGAAAGACCACACCGAAGTGCAGGAACTCTTGGATCGAGGCATGATCAGCGCGGTCGAGGCGCTCACCTGGCCACGCCGCAATGTCATCACACATGCGATCGGGGTCAGTGACGACTTCGTCATCGATTTCCAGCAGGGCGAACTGATGCCGGGAGACATTTTCGTGCTGGCCACCGATGGGCTGACGGCACATGTCACCGACCCCGAGATCGAGGCCGCCGTCGTGTCGGCTACACCTCAGGCGGCCGGAGAAAACCTGCTGGAAACGGTTCTGGCGCGAGGCGGAACGGACAATGTCACCATTGTGCTGGTTAAGATTGGGAACGGGCGCAATGGACAATCGCTCCACCCTGATCTGTCCAGAGCGGAGGGCCGAGGCTGATGAGCGCCGATGACAAGACGCGAATATCGCCGCAAGTGGCCAACACCGCTGTCGGTACGCAGCTCAGCGGCATCTACGAACTTGACGAACGGATCGCATTCGGCGGCATGGGCGAGGTCTATCGCGGCCACAACATCCAGACCGGCGACCATGTCGCGATCAAGATCGTGCTGCCCGAATTTGCCCGTGACCAGACGATCTTGTCCTTGTTCCGCAAGGAGGCCTCGATCCTCAACCACCTGTCGCATGATGCGGTCGTGCGATACCACGTCTTCACCATCGATCCCGGGATCGGCCGTCCCTACCTTGCCATGGAATTCGTCGACGGCGAGTCGCTGTACGACATCATGCGACGTGGTCCGATGCCGACGGATGAGGTGCGCAAGCTCTGCCATCGCCTCGCATCCGGCCTGAGCGCCGTGCATCAAGCGGGAGCAATCCATCGCGACCTCTCGCCGGACAATATCATCCTGCCGGGGGGCCGGGTCGACCGCGCAAAGATCATCGATTTCGGTATAGCGCGATCGGCGACCGTGGGCGGGGAGACACTGATCGGCGGGAAGTTCGCGGGAAAGTACAACTACGTTTCGCCCGAACAGCTCGGGCTGTACAGCGGCGACGTCAGTGAACAGTCCGACATTTACAGCCTTGGGCTGGTGCTGGCTGCCGCTCTGCGCGGGAAACCGATCGACATGAGCGGATCGCAGTTCGAGATCATCGAAAAGCGCCGGGCCGTGCCTGACCTCTCTGATATCGACGACGATTTTCGTGACATTGTCGAAGCCATGCTGCAACCGGATCCGCGAGACCGGCCGGTCAGCATGGCTGATATCGCCAGGATGACGCGTGGCGAAGACGAAGGAACAACGCCGCCGACGTCCATCACACCCCGCAACCGGCCAGCCGGGCAAACCCTTACTCCTGATCCCAAGGGCGGCCAGGCATCCAATGTCGCGGGACGCAACGCGCCGACGGCAACGGGCCCGGGCGAGCAGCGCTTCGTCCCGCATGTCCGGCCCGCGCATTTGTCCGAACCGCTGCCTTCGCCGGTCGCCGGCCCTCCGCGCGCGGTCACTGCGGATATGCCCAAGAAATCCACAAAGACCCCAACTATCGCGATCGCTGCCCTGGCGACACTAGCTGTCGCCTCAGGCGCGGGCCTGTATCTGAGCGGCTTCATGACGCCGGCAACGCCGATTGCCGGCAAGACATCGCTTTCCGCGCCCGAACCGTCAAAGCCTACACCGGAAACTTCGGCGCCGACCCTCACGGACAAAGTCGCGAACGCCCCTGAGCCGGCAAAGCCAGTTCCGCCCGTGCAGCCGGAGGCCAGCGTACCGCCGGCTGAAAACCAGCCAGATGCCTCGGCGGCTCAAAAGCCGCAGCCGGCCAAGCCCGCCGAACTCCCTTCGCAGACCGAGGAATCTGAGAAACCGCCGGCAATGGAAGCGCAACCGCAATCAGAGGCGGGCGTGCCGCCGGCTGGAAGCCAGGCAGATGCCAAGGCAGTGCAAACGCCGGAGCCGGCCAAGCCCACTGTCCCCGCGCAAACCGCGGGCCCCCCGGAGTCATCGGCAACGGACGCGCAGCAGCCATCCGAAAAGACACCGCCGGCCCAGCCAGAGTTTGTGGAGAGCCCAAAGCCCAAACCGGAGCCGCAGATCAGCCAGCCGGCAGAACCCAAGGTTGCCGGGCCGGCGCCCAAACCCACTGCAAGCCAGACGGATGCCGCGAACGCCGAGAGCCAAAAGACTGTGCCACCGGCGGCCAAGCAGCCGGACCAACCTGTCGTCGCGTTGAACGTACCCAAACCGGCCATTCCTCCGGCCGTGGACGACATCGCGCAACGAGTCTCCTGGGTTCGCGACTTCGGCGGCGGCGACTGTTTCTATGCGACCATGAATTCGCCAACCGACACCGCAGCCGCGATCGAAGGATTTGGAACAGCGGTCCAGCCATTCGAACGCATGCTGGGCGATTTCCAGGCGAAATTCCATGTGGAGCCCGACATCAGCGTCCGCCTCATTGAGCCGAGCCAGTGCGAAGTCACCAATTTTCTGCGCTTTCTGGGACAGACCGCGGCCGACAAGCCGCAGCTTGTTCTCGACCGGACGTCGGTGCCGAACGGTACGCCGATCAGCGGCACGCTGGTGACGCGTGGCGGGCTCATTTCCAGCGTGTTGCTGATCGATCACAAGGGCATGGTGTTTAATCTCGACGATCGCATCGTCGCACAGTCGGACAAAGCCACCTTCAGCATCCCGATTGGCCTCGGCGCCGCCGACAAGGCCGCTGGAAAGGCCGTGCCGCAGATCATAATGGTGATCACGGGACCCCAGGATATTGAGGCGGCCGCATTCTCGGCGCCGACGCCAGCCTCGGCGCTGCTACCCAAAATTCTCGAGGAAATCGAGACCAACGGATCTCAGTTCTCAGCCACTGCCAAGTATTTCCGGCTCGGCGGATAGCATGGGCGCCCGATGGAACGCTGCTCGTGTTTGCCCCACTCGTCTGCCGACCTGCCCATAAAGCAGTGTGAACCGGTTCGCGCCCTGCTCGCCTTGGCGGGCCACATGAAGCTTGCGGTCATCGCGGGCGCCGCGCTGCTGGCTGTGCTGTCATCCGGCGAAGCGCGAGCCGAATTCACGGTCTGCAATCAGACACTCGACGTCGTCAATCTCGCAGTCGGCCAGAAGGTCGACAATGCCGATCAGACAGACGGCTGGTGGACCATCGGCGCCAATCAGTGCGTGAATGTCATTCGCGAGGAACTGACCAACCGCTACATCTACATCTACGCAACGGACGTCTTCGGCCACGCGATCCTGACGGGATCGACCGAAATGTGCATCGAGCGAAGGCGTTTCTCGACCCGCGGCATCGACGAATGCTGGCAACGCGGCCATATCGCGGCGCAATTTCTCGAAGTCGATACGCTCGAACAGGCGCGGTGGACGTTCTTCCTGACCGGAAACAGCCCGTGACGCACACTATCGACACGAGCTTCAGGCAGAAGAAGCAGGCGCGCCTTGCGCTTCGCAGACGCAGGCTCTGGCGCCGGCTGCTTGCCGGTCTTGCCGCGATCATCATGCTGTCGATCGCCGTGGGCTTCTACCTCACCGCCGATTATTGGTCGTTCGGCGACGAAGACGAAGAGCTTCACGCGGTCGAAGGGGTGGACGACGTGCCGGCCGATGCATCGGTCTATGTGCCTGCCATTATCGACCTTGCCGGGGACCCAATGTGGATCACCCTTGCCCCCGACGCCGACGCCACGTCGAGGGGCCGTTCGATCGCGAAGCCGGCGGATCTCGATCAGGCCGGGATTTCTCCGCAGATCGAAATCCTGTCGGATGTGATGCTCAGCGCCAGCGAAAAATTCATGACGACGATACCGTCGACGCAGGAAGACTTCGCATTCTTCCAGGCGCAACGGCAGACCGCCCCGCCGCCGTCCAACGATCTGCAGGACGATCTTCAGCCGCCGGCGGGGGATCTGCAGAACGATCTTCAGCCCTCGCCTGCCCCCAACGAGGCTCCGGCTGCTTCGGGGCAGCAGATGGGCACCGACGATCCCGAAGCCGGCTGGGGTGAAACAATCGATGCAGGCGAAGCAGCTTTGCCCGCATTCCAGAAGACACAGATCGAAAACAACACGAGTGTCGCAACCGTCACGAATGAGTATCAGCGGTTCGAGGCGACCGAAGACACGTTCGTGAAAATCCTCAACGACCGCAGCCTGGACAGCGTTGCGCTCGATGCGCATTTCTCCGTCGAGGACGCCAGGCGGGCGGGCGAAGCGCTGAAGGCGCTTTTCAACCGGGAAGGCCTGGAACCGGGTTATGTCGTCGCCATGCGTGGTTTCAGGCCGACGCGCGAGACGACAACAATGTCGCTCATGCAGGTGTCGATCTACGCCAAGAGCGTCTTTGTCGGCACGCTGACGCGCAACGCCGCGGGTGCATTCGTATCGGGTGTCGATCCCTGGGTCCGCGAAGATCTGTTCAACTATTCGGGTGCACCGGAAGAAGGCACGCACAAGCGGCAATATCGCCTGCTCGACGCAATCTATTCGACGGCGGCGCGCAACAAAGTTCCGACCGGCGTGATCGGCGAAGCGATCATGTACCTATCGAGAGGACGGGACCTGGACGCCTTCGCCAGCGAGGACCAGCGCCTTGTCCTGATCTATTCACAAACGCCGCGCGGCAAGGGCGAGACCGACGGACGCGTGCTGTATGTCGGCGTGCAGGGTGCTGAAAAGAGCTTCGAATGCTTCGTCTTCCAGCAGAGCGACGGTCAGTTTGCATGCGTTACCGGCGACGATCAGATCCGCTCGCTGACGGTCATCAACGGCATGGTCACGCCGGTCAACGGGGTCATGACGTCCACCTTCGGTCCACGCAAGCACCCAATTCTGGGCGTGGTTCGCATCCACAAGGGCGTCGATTGGGCGGCTCCGGTGGGTACGCCGATCGCGGCCGCTTTCGACGGCGAGGTCACCTTCCAGGGCGACGGCGGCGGTTATGGCAACCTGGTGAAGATTGCGCATGCCAACGGACGCGAGACGCGCTACGCGCATATGCAGAAATTCGCGATAGCAAGCGGTGTCGGCACAAAGGTGAAGGCCGGCGACATCATTGGCTATATCGGCACCACCGGCCTGTCGACCGGGCCGCATCTGCATTTCGAACTCTATCAGAATGGCGGGGCGATCGACCCGCTGGGCACGGTGACCGCCGCGGTCGCAACGAGCGATCCTGCTGTCGAAACACTGACCGACCGTATCGTTCATGTCGAAAGTGGTGGCAGCGCCCGCGCCAAGAACCCGCTTTCTTCAGCAACCGGTGCCGGCCAATTCATATCGAAGACCTGGATCAGGATGATGAACACCTACCGTCCCGAACTGGCGCGCACACTTTCAAATGCGGATCTCCTTGCTCTGCGCTACGACTACACGATCTCGCGCGAGATGGTGCGCAATCTTGCGCGCGAGGGTGAAGCCTATCTTCGGGCGCGAGGCCACCAGATCACAGCCGGCCGGCTCTATCTCTGCCATTTCCTGGGCATGGAAGGCGCCCATCAGGTATTGTCGGCGTCGAGTTCGGCGCAATTGAGCGCCGTGCTCGGGTCGGCCGTCATTCAGGCCAACCCGTTCCTCACCGGCAAGACCGCCGGCTATGTCGTGGACTGGGCCGAAAGGAAAATGGGCCGAAAGCTCAGCCCCGCGGGGACCGGCGCAGGCCAACCGGTATCGACCACGACGGAAGTGCGCCAGACGTCGCCAGAGTTCGAAGAATACAAGCAAGCCATCACGGCCGTCATAAGCTCGCTTCAGAATACCCTTTGAACCTGCCCTCGCGGTTCATGAGTTCACCGTCAGACCATTGGTGTTCCGGCTGCAAAGTGTTACTATGGACAACTTTTTTCGGGTCCTTTGTGAACCAAGACCGTGGTCAGGATCACATACGCCCAAGAGCCATTTTGGCATAAGCGACATTGTCGCTGACGAAATTGAGCATGCGCAGACATCAACAGTGCGCCCTGCTGGGCGGAGGGCTGGTCCATGAAAGCGTTCATCGTATTTCTGAGCGGATTTCTCCTTTTTATCCTTGCCGCGTTCAGCGCTGAGGCAGCCGCGCCCGACGCCAAGCGCGTCGCACTGGTCATCGGCAACAGCAAGTATGTTCATGCTGTCGCTTTGCCCAACCCCGCCAACGACGCGCACCTCATCGCCTCCACGCTGCGCAATGCCGGCTTCGAGGTGATCGAGGGGATGGATCAGGACAATGCCGGCATGCACAGCCTCATCAGCCGGTTCACAGAGCAGTCTTACGATGCCGACCTCGCCGTCATCTTTTATGCCGGGCACGGCATGCAGGTCGACGGCAAGAATTTCCTGATACCGGTCGACGCCGAGTTGACGTCGCCGGCCTATCTCAAGACCCGCACCATTCAGGTCGAAGACTTCCTGGCGGCGCTGCCGCCTGATCCGGCGGTCGGCGTCATCATACTCGATGCCTGCCGCGACAATCCACTCGCCAGGACGTTGGCCGCCTCGCTGCCGAAGTCGCGTTCGTTGGGGTCCGGTCTGGCACCGATCGAAGCAAGATCGGACGGCGTAGGCACGGGCGGCATCCTGATCGCCTATGCAACGGATCCGGGCGCCATCGCTTTCGACGGCAACGGCGTCAACAGCCCTTACTCCACGGCGCTCGCCAGGCACCTGACCGAACCCGGCATTGAGATCCAGAGCGCGCTGACGCGCGTGCGCGGCGAAGTGACCGAGACGACGCAAGGTCGCCAGAGGCCTTGGCACAACGCGTCGCTGGGGCGCGAGGTCTTCATTGGAAAACCCGTTGTCGTGGCGGCGCCTGAAGCACAGCCTGCCAATGCCGGGGCGGCAACCGCCCCCACGCTGGTGGTTGGTGACCCGCCTTCCTGGGAAGTCGAGCAGCGGCTCTGGGATGAAGCCTCCAAGCGCAACTCGGTGCCGTTCTACGAGGCCTATCTCGAGCAGTTCCCAAACGGCCGCTTCGCCACGGTGGCGCGGCTGAACATCGACGAATTGAACGACCCGGAAGCCCAGAACCGGCAGGTCGCGGCACTCGATACGGACCAGGCGAACGCCAGTTCCGGCTCCGCAGTGCGCACCTCGGTCGGCGTCCCCGACGAGGTGAAGCAAACACCGGGCACCGAGTTGACGGAAAATGCCATTGGCCTCGACCGCCAGGGTCGCATCGACTTGCAATTGCGCATCGAAGCGTTGGGCAACGAGCTTGGCCGCGTCGACGGAAACATAGGCCCACAGACCCGCCAGGCGATCGGTATCTGGCAGGTGGAGAACGGCCTGCCGCAGACCAGCTATCTGACACGCGAGCAACTTGCATTCCTCGTGATCCAGACTGATCCGATGATGGAAACCGTGCGCGCCAGATATGCTGCCGATCAGGCCCGTGCGACGCAGCCGAAAAAACAGGTGGTAAAGAAGGTCCGCACGCAGAGACCGGTGGCACAGAAACCCCGCAAACAACAGCAGGTCGTTCAGAAGCGGCGCAACCGGGACACAGTGGTGCGGCAGGATGATGATCTTCCGCCGCCCCGGGATAACAACGACTTCCTCACCAAGGCGCTGATCTTCGGCACCGGTGTGGCTGTGGGCGGCGTGCTCAAGAACTGACCGCCGGCGTTCCTGGAACAGTGGCACGCGGTAGGTGCTATTGCGTCTTTATCCGCATTTCCACGCGGCGGTTAGCCGGATCGTACGGGTTGGGGCTGCGCGGATTCTTTTCGCCCATGCCGATCGGGTTGATGCGGGCGGCCTCGACACCATTGGCCGTCAGGAAGGCTGCCACCGATTGCGCTCGCCGTTGCGACAGGCCCTCGTTGTAGTGGACCGTGCCGGTGGCATCGGTGTAGCCTTCGACAACGAAGTTGAATGTGCTCAGCCGCCTGTCCTTCAGGGCCTTGGCGAACTCGTCGAGTTCACTGCGCGCTGTCGCGTCGAGTTCGGCCGAATCCAACCCGAAATTGATCAGCATATCGAGGCTGGATTTTTCGGCCGGCGCGTCTTTTGCCTTGGTCTTGCTCTTGCACTCTTCCTCGGTTCCTACACAAATTCCTCGCGACTTGCCGAGGTCGGCGGCGCCGGCAAAAAACTTCACGATGTCTTCTGATTTCTGAACAGGGTCGGCGGAAGCGTGAGTCGAGAAAAACACGACTGCCAACACCAAGGCTGAACTGCCCCACTGCATAGCGGTTACTCCTGTTTGAGCATCCGATTTCGATGGTGGTGATCATACCAAATTCCGGGGCAATTGTCTGTCGATAAACGCCAGGGGATGCGGCGGTGCCGGCAGTTGTTGCAGCGTCACCGGTTGAGACTTGACCCGCGCCGCGCCTGGGGCTTGAGTGGTTGGAGCTTCTCGATGAAGGCGTGGCGGTCATGGCCAATGAGCTCCGATTCAAAACGGCACAGGATCTCTTCATGGCTTGTCCCGCTATTGCCCGGGACATGAGAGCCCTTCCAACCGAACAGCAATCGATCGAGTTTTGCCGCGACCTGCTCGCCGGGCGCGTTCCCGAAGAGGCGATCACGTTCTGTGCCTACCTGCTTCCCGACCGGGCTGCGGTCTGGTGGGCGCATGAATGCCTGAGCCATCTGAGCGAGTTGCTCGATGGAACTGATCACGAGTTGCTCGCCTATGTTCGCGACTGGGTCGGTGAACCGGACAGCCATCGCCCCGCGGTGAGCCAGGCAGAGGCAACGCCGCCAACAACGCCGGGAGCCTGGATTGCCCGGGCGGCGGGATGGCGTGACAATGGTTCCTTTATTGTCGGATCTGTTGTCGGCGCAGAAGCACCATCGGCCTTGCAGCCGTTTCCTGCCGCCCATGCAATCAATGCGGGTGTTCTGGCCGGGCTGGCGCGTGTCGCACTGGTGGACCGCTTTGCCGTTCTTTCCGCGTTTGTCGAAATGGGCATCCAGATGGCCGAGGTCGAGGCCCTGCGCCAATCGGCGGATGCTTACTTGCAGCCACCTTGAGCCCATTTGGCAAGCGCCACCTTGAAGCGCGTTCCAAGTGGATGTTGCAGGCGCAAAACAGAAGCATCGTTGGTGGCGAAATTTTTCGCCTGTTCGCATAGCCGTGCCTCGTCCCATTCATGGCAGCCGTCGCAATGTTTGTCCTCCCATACCGACTTGTCCAATCCCTCCACCGGGCTGAACAGGGGTTTGCCCTTGATCAGCTGGGCGATGCTCTTGCCATCGATTGCCGGATCACCGAAATCGATCGGATGGTCGAAAAAGATCGGATCGTCCGAAGCCAGCCTGGGGATCTTCTGACGCAGCACATCGAGCGCAAGCTGGTCGTCACTTTGGCCTGATGCGCCTGCAGCGCCGGTGTTGCTTGCGTCGGAGCCGCCTTCGGTTGGAGGTGCGCTCGCCTCGCCCACGATCAACGGCGCATTGAGATCGACCTTGTGCAGAACGACATCCGTTTTCAGCGAAACGTTGATCCAGGGACGCTGCTTGCCGGAGGTTGCCTTGAAGACGTCGCTGGTGACCCTGTTCATGGCGTCGGTGATGGAGACGTTGGATTCGCCGATACGCTTGAGGAGCGCCGAGGTGAAAGGCGAATGTTCGCCCGACCCGTCATAGGCAAGTTGATTGGGACTGGCGGCGAAAGCGACGAGCGTGCCGGTGCCACCATTCTCTACCGGGATCTCGGCAAGGCCGCTGCTGGCGCCGTTGACGCCCGCGGTCTTGGCCAGCACCTCGGCGAGGGGATTGTCGCGGCAAGCGTCGAGAAACACCAGACTGATGCTGGTCTCTCGCGACATCTGGCGCAAAACGAAATCAACCGACACGGCTTCGAAGTCGACGGAGGTTTCATCTTCCAGCGCAGCGTCGACTGGAAGCAGATAGTTCTTGCCCGAAACCTGCAGGCCGTGGCCGGCATAGAAAAACAGCGCGATGTCGGCACCGCGCACCTGTTTCGCGAACTGCACGATCGTCGCCTGTGTCTGCAGCTTGGTCAGGTCGAAGCCGGAAACGACCTCAAAATCGAGTTTCTTCAAGCGTTCGGCCATGGCCTGGGCGTCGCGCACCGGATTGGCGAGCGGCGCCGCGTGCTGGTACTGGGAATTGCCCAGAACCAGCGCGATGCGGCGCTCGGCACTGGCGGCTGTTACAGTCAAAAGCAAGGCAAGCGCGGCAAGCCCGGCGGCACGAAAGAGGCCACCGCAACAGGCGATCAGATCGGACCTCACCGGAACCTCAGTTCACGGGCTTGGTGGCGGAAAACTCGATCCGCCGATTGAGCGCCTTGTTCTTCGGCGTATCGTTGGCGGCAACCGGCCGCTCCTCGCCATAGCCGGCGGCGCTGACCTGATTGCGCGGAATACCCTCGGCAATCAAGGCGTCGGCAACCGCGTGGGCGCGCCGCTCCGACAACTGCTTGTTTGCGTCCGGCGATCCATCGGAATCGGTATAGCCGGAGATCTCGACCTTCAGGCTTGGGCATTTGCCAACGACACCTTCGACCTCCGTCAGCAATGGGCGGCTTTTCGCATCGAGCCGCGTGCTGGCCGGCCGGAAGTAGATGGCGCCGGTGCGTGAGAGCACGGCAAACCTGTTCAAGCATTCCTCATCGCTGAAGTTCGCCTTGGCGGCGTCGGTGGCAACGGGACCTACATCGGTCGAACTCGCCGCGGCGGTCTGGGTTGCAGCGGGCTTGCTGCCGTCGGCGGTGAAGACGAAATCGAACGACACCGACGCGGTGGGCACGATGTTGGTGACGTTGGCCGCCTGCTGGAGTTTGTCCACGTTCGGCAGCAAGCCGAAATCCTCCACGTGAACCGCGACGGGAGCTTCCGAAGCAACGGAGACCATGTCGTCACTGATCATGGTGACGACGATGCTGGCCTCGAGGTCCTTGTCGACGCCGTGCAGATTGAGACGGAAAGGCAGCGTCGACTTCACCCTGCGTTTTGTCGCGAGATCGGCGAATGCGGCGGGATCCACATTGGCCGTCAGCTCGGCCGTCGGGTATTTGAATGTCTCGAAAAACAGGAAGCGCATGCGGACATTGCGCAGGTCGACGCCGGTATCGACCGAATTGAGGTCGAAGGTGACCTTGGCATCACCCGCCGAGCTGAGCGTGCCGGTGATGTTCCTGATCTTGTTTGTCTCGACGATCGTGTTTTTCTTCACCGACTGGTAGGTGATCACCGAAGCCGTGGGATCAAGCGTCCAGTTCGGCGCTGCGTTGGCGGCTTGCGATGCGAGTAGCAGCAAGCCGGAAAGCGCGACGATCAGGCCAAGACCTCGTGTGGCGGGGCCTTTCAGCCTCGTCTTCCACCAGAATGCGACGACTTCGAACATGGAACGCCCCCTGACCAGGACCACCGTATCGACACGACACCTGGCGAGAGCATAGAGCACTTGCGGCTGGTTGGCGAGCAGTTGCAGCCGGTCTTCCGGTCAAGGTCCGGGGGCAGAGTTGGCGTGTCAAATGGTGGCAGGCGGCCTCGGCGAGCGGTGCCGCGAAACCCTGACCTGCTGTTAGCATTATCCCCAGCCGCCGCCTCCGCCACCAGTGCCACCGGTGCCGCCATTGCCGCCGCCCAAAGGTGGAACGACGACAGGTGCGGTTTCCTCAGTCGGTTCGACGAGTTTCTTGGCGATAGCCTTCTTCTGCCTGGTGATCTTTGGCGTGGTCGTCGTGCGAATGAGCTTCGGCCTGTGCTTTGTCGTCGTCACCGTCGGTTCGGCCTTGGGCGCGGGCGCAACGGACATGCAGCCCGCTACTGCCACCAGAGCGCCGGATAGAACTGTGGCGATCAATGCCTGCTTCACTGCCCTGCCCACGATTGCCTCCTCACTGATCAAAACAAGTCCCGACGCGGATTGGCTTGCTCCCAGACCGCTCTGGCCGCATTGACCAGTTGGTCGTCAAGCGAGCCCTTCGCCGGGATCTTCGACTTGAGTTCGCCACGCAATTGCTTGAGCGCGGCCGTTTTCGTCTTCACTTCGAATTTCGTCAGCGTCGTCTGGGCACCCGGCAATTCCTTGCGAAGATCAAGCGCGACCGCAAAGGCCAGATAGCGCACCGCTATCGTCTGGTCGGCATTGGCGCCCTTCTGCATTTCGAGCGCTGCGCGATCATATGCGCCGGACTGATCGCCGCGTGCCGTGGCCAACTCGAACAGTCTTTGCGCTTCGTCGAGGTTTTGCTCGACACCAACGCCATCCCGGTACATGCGCGCAAGGCTGGCCGGAGCGTAGGGCTGGCCCAGATCCATAGCCTTCTGGAATAGCCCCTGCGCCTGCTTGGGGTCCTTTTCGACACCCACGCCGGCCAGGTAGTTACGGCCGAGAAGGTTCATAGAATACATGTCCTGTCGCTGGACGCCGGCCTCCAGGAAGGCAACTGCACGGGCCGGGTCGGCGGTCACGCCGTTGCGGCCTTCCGTGAAGATCGCGGCGAGATCGTTCATGGCATAGGTGTGCCCCATCGCGGCCGCCTTGAGCAGCAGGTCCAGACCTTTGGCGGTATCAGGCTTGACGCCATAGCCATTGAACAAGGCGCGGCCCCACGACGTCATGCCGTAGGGATCGCCCTTGTCGGATGCCGCGGCGTAAAGCGCGTTGGCCTGCGTGCGGTCGATGACCAGACCGGTTCCCGTCGCATACATGTAGCCGAGTTCGAACACAGCACGCACATGTCCCTTCTTGGCGGCCTCCTCGATGGCTGTCTTCGCTTCCTCGACCTTGCCAGTTGCGAGCAGCGCGCGCCCCAGTTCGTAGCGGAAGCGTGGGACATCGGGATAAGCCTTCACAGCGGCTTCGCAAACCTCCACGGCGCCGGCGCCGATTTCGTTCGGCAGCAGGCCGGGAACGACGCCTTGCAGGTCCAGAGGCTCGCCGGCGGCGGAGTCGCACGGATCGACGGTTGGCGACAGTTTCATCGTGGCGGGCTTGGACGAACTGCTGTCCGCACGGATTTCGAAGCCGACCTCGACCGGCGCGGCTACGCCGATCTGAGGTTCGTAGCGCAGGCGGTCGACTTCAGCGGCCATCAGGCTGGACTGAGGTGACAGGGTTCTGTCGGGGAGCGAAAGGGTTCCTGTCGCGGGATATGCCGAAACTTTGAGACTGACCGCGGGATCGTCGGTCGGGAAATCCAGGTTAAGCGCAACCGGGCCCACGCCAACGGGAACATCAATGTCACGGTTTTCGATCGCCTCGGCGGCACCTGTGATATGAATGCCGCGCTCCACCACCTGTTGCTTTTGCTCGGCCGCGAGCGAGGCCATGACCTGTTCGCCATGGGCGCCTTCGCCGCTTTTGACCCGGAACACCAGGATGCCCTGGCTTTGACCGCCCCAATTGTCATGCGTGGCGTAGGCCAGCATATCCACCTCGTCCTGCGCGTCGACCCCCTTGGGCACATCCATCTGCAAACGCGGCAGGTCCTTGCCCTGGATCGGTTCGCCAACCTCGACAGGTTCGCCGTCCAGCATGAGGCGGCCGAGAGCAGGTGGTCTCTCGATGCTCACGGTGATCGTTCCGCCGTCGACATCGACCGGTTCCGGCAGGCCGAGATCGACTGGGCCCACTCCCGACAACACGATTTTCTCCAGCACCGGCGGCAGCGAGGGGCGGTTGCTGCGGCGCATCAGCACCACTTCGTCGATCAGCGACGAGTTCTCCCAGGGAACCTGCAGGCCTTTTGTTGCCTCCACCACATCCCGGCGCACCGCCGCCATGACCGTGCGGATCTCCTGGTTCGGGGCCAGCGCGCGACGGGAAAACGCCGCCGAAAACGGACTGAGGTCGCCGCTGCCGTCATAGGCCGCCGCCCCAGGCTCGGTGGCAAAGGCAATGAGCGTGTTCAGCGAGCTTCTGACCTGCGCGAGCCCGGCGTTGCCGGAGGTGATAAGCTGGTCTCTCAGCCAGTAATTCTTGCGCGGGAACGGATTGTTGCGGCAGGCATCGAGGACGATCACCTGGATCTTCGATTTCGAACGCATCTGTTCCAGGACATCGTTGAGCTTGATGGCCTGGACCTCGATGTCCGCCGCCTGCTTCAACGAGGCATCGACGGGAATCAGGAAGTTTTCGCCGCCGATCTGGAAACCGTGACCGGAATAGTAGACGACGGCGAGGTCGGCGCCATCGATCGCGGCAAGATAATTGCGGAACTGCTCTTCGAACTGCAGCTTGGTGAGATTGCTTGCAACGAAAACTTCGAACCCTGCCAGTCGAAACGTCTTGGAGACGTCCTCGGCATCCTTGACCGGGTTCTTCAGCGCCGGGAATTGCCGGTAGTCGGAATTGCCGATCACCAGGGCGACCCGTCGATCGGCCGACGCATCGAAGGTCGTAAGGGCCGCTACGAAGAAGACCGCGATGAATCCGCAAAGTCGGAGCATGGCCTGTTTCCACCGTCGCTACCTGATGACCACAAGCCCCCAAGGTTGCGGTATCAAGGCTGTTAAAGAGCTCACAATCAGCCGAGACAGGAACAGAAAACAAAAAACCGTCGCGACAGCAGGCACTTTCCCATCCGATCAGGATCTAAATTACCTCAGAGCCGAGCCATCCGCAATGAGTGTAAAACGGCGCCGGCATGGCTGTCTGGATCCGACGCACCCGCCAAGTCCCAATCCAACGACGGGTGCGCCTGATGCCATCCATCGGCTCCCACGGTGGACGGGAAGCGGTCCACCGAAGCCTTTCCGGTTCGATTTTCTTCGCCAAGAATCCTGCGGTTTCCGACAATGATCATCGCGTGTCGCAAAAAAGCTTTTTGGTATCAATCACTTCGCGTCGCTTCCGAGCGCACCCAGTTCCTATTTGTGATACACATTGTGAGACCTACTGTGATACAAATTATGTCCCAAAGGTAAACTTTTACAATAAATTCAATTACTTACTGGAAAACCGATGGTACCGTTGGCTGGGATCGAACCAGCGACCTCCGGATCCACAATCCGGCGCTCTAACCATCTGAGCTACAACGGCACGTTGCCCGAGCGGATCGAAACAGAAACTCATCCGCCCGCTCTGTCGTTCGGCGATGCGTCCTTACGGGCTTATGGATTCTAATTCAAGGCTTTTGGAAAGCAAAGGTCACTTCCCCACATCGACGCGGCATTTGCCTGGCAAGAAGACCAGGCGCCGGACAAAGAAAAAGGCCGGCGGGAGGAGGTGCCGGCCTTTTCCTGTTACGAGCCAGCGGGAGGAGGTGCTGGCTGGTCACCCCGGGGAGCAGAGGGAGGAGGTTCCACTCACCGGGTATTCCTTGATGGCTGCCATCATACACCCGATCGTTTTTAAGAAAATGCGACCTTTTGTTGCATCTTCCGATCATGCGCAAATGTTAGGCAACCTTGATTTCCTTCATCGCCTTCTCGAAGGCGGTCTTGATCGGCTTGGAGACGTCCTCGGCCGCCTTGGAGGCAACGGCCTGGAAGTCCTTGGCCTGCTCGACGGTCGATTCGACGCGCTTGCGCAGGAAGGCGGTCTGCAGCTCGACGACTTCCGACAGCGACTTGGCGCCGATCAGGGCCTCGAGGTGGGAAAAACCGGCCTCGGCATTGGCACGCAAAGCGGAGATGGTCTTGAGCGACAGGTCGTTGGAAACGGTCTTGGCGGTCTCGTAGGTCGACTCCAGAGCCTTCTGGGTCTCCTCGGCGCCGGTCTTCAGCTTGGCGTAGGCCTCTTTCGACTGCTCAACGCCCTTTTCGGCGAAAGCGCGGATCTGGTCGGTGGCCTTGGAAGCGTCGAAGCTCGGGAATTCAACGTTTTCGATCGTCTCGGCGGTCTTGGTCCTGGACATTTTCCATCCTTTTCAGCGGCAGCGGCTTTGACAGAAAGCCGTCTCGTTCATGTATGATGGCAATATAAAGGCAAATTTTGTGCATTGCAATATCTTTGTTGCAGTGCACCATAAATTTCTTTGGGCCGTTAACCAAGAGCCCAGATTCCGGCCTTTGCACGTTCTGGCTTGTGGACCTTCGCGCCTCCGGCTTTTATTAACAAAGCGTTAACTGAAAAATCGCCGCTCCGTGAGGTCCGCCAAGCGCATGCCGTCCGAATACTCCTTCCTCGATGTCGCCGTGCTCGACGCGGTCCGCCAGCGCTTTGCGGCAGGCGACGCGATCGCGATCCTGTCGGCGGATCTGGAGCAGGTGATCTGGGCCAACGGGCCAGGAGCCGCGATGTTCGGGTATCCCGACATCGAGGCGATCATCGGCGCCTCGGCGCAGTTGCCCGTAATCGCCAGGCGCCAGATCATGGCGACCAGCGGATTTCCCGAGATTGGCAGTGACCGCGCCATCATGGTGCGGCTGGCGACCGGAATGACCAGCCGCGCCGTCGGCTTCCTGGCCAGTGCGGT
Source organism: Mesorhizobium sp. M0239 (assembly GCF_040321815.1). Lineage (NCBI taxonomy): Bacteria > Pseudomonadati > Pseudomonadota > Alphaproteobacteria > Hyphomicrobiales > Phyllobacteriaceae > Mesorhizobium > Mesorhizobium sp. M0239. The sequence continues at coordinate 19,781 of NZ_JAMYSG010000004.1, read as the reverse complement.
GACCATGCCGGACGCCGAAAAGGCGATCATGCTGGCAGTCCCGGCGGCTCAGACCGGGTCACGCAATGCCAGCGAAATCGCCGCGCGCGCCATTAGCGGCTTCACCGAGGATGGTCATTTCATCGCCTTTGTCGATGCCAGGGGCAGCGTCGAGGCGGCCTCGGAGGGATTTTCGGCACTGGGCATCCTGCCGGAGACGCTGGCGGCACTGGTTGCCGACGTCGCAGCCGAGAGCGACCGCATCGTCAAGCGCCTTGTCCCCGGCGGCACGGCCTCCTATCCGGCTGGGCTGGCAAGATTGACCGAGGAGCGGCATCTGCTGGTGGTGATCGACGAGGACCAGCTCGACGACACCGCCCCCGCGGGCGAACATCCTACACAAACCATTGCCGAGGGGGCACCTGCTGGCGATGCGGCTTCCCAGCCGGAACAGGGTCGCCAGACACCGACCGACGAACCAGGCGCCGCGTTGCCGACCGAGGACGTCGCCGGATCGCGGCCGCATGCGATCGCCGACGCGACCTTACAGACGCCGACAGCGGCCAATAGCGATCAGCCGGCATTGGAGCGCACGCCGGCGCAGCACGACCATTGGTACTTCAACGCCGGCGAGGACGGAGGGCAACAGGCGCCGCGACCCGCCGCGCCCGGACCTGAAGCTCCGGCCGAACCGGCGGCCCTGGAAATCCAGTCCACTTCCGCGGCCACGCCGGCGACCGTCTCGGCGATGGACCGCGCCGCGGCGCCGGTGCGTTTCGTCTGGCGCACCGATGCCGAAGGCAAGTTCAGCGCGCTGTCGCCGGAATTCGCCGACATCGTCGGCAAGCCGGCGGCCGCCGTGATCGGCCGCCGCTTCAGGGATGTCGCCGCTACATTCGGCCTCGACCCCTCCGGCGAGATATCGGGGCTTCTCGAACGGCGCGATACCTGGTCCGGGCGCTCCGTGCTGTGGCCGGTCGTCGGCACCGACCTGAAGATACCGGTCGACCTGGCGGCGCTGCCTGTCTATGGCCGCAGCCGCGCCTTCGAGGGTTTCCGCGGCTTCGGCGTCGCCCGCGCCAGCGACGCGGTCGTCGATCCGGAGGCCATCGGCATGGCGCTGGTGCCCAATAGCCAGGCGCCGGCAACGCCGGAACCACAAGCCATCCAACCCGCACCCGAACAGCCGAACGCTGAGGAGCCCAAGGCCGAGGACACGCAGGCATCGGATCCGTTCAAGGGCGAGGTGCCGGCGTTGACTATCGTGCCGAAACAGGAGCGGCGCTTTGCCGACAAGGTGATCCGGCTCGCCGAACACCGCCAGCCAGCCAATGACAAGGGTCTGTCGACCCTGGAACGCAGCGCGTTCCGCGAAATCGGCGAGCGGCTGAAGAAGGATAGTGCTCCGGTCGAGCCGCCTGAGGCTGAGACTGCGGAGGCGTCGACAGCGGAGGCCGAGGCTCCGGTCAAGCCGTCCGACGACCCGATGCACAGCGGCGTCATCCCTGCGTCAGGGCCAGAGAACGAACCGGTCGAGCCACCCGATGTCGATGCCGAAGACGAGCGGGATCTGGTACGGCTTGACGGTCACGCGGACGAAGCGGCTCGTGAAGCCCCCCCTGGGATGAATGTGACGGGCTCGTTGCTCGACTATGCCGGCCAAGATGACGAACGTGGCCCCGTGGCGGCGGAACCAGAGAACACCGCTGCCGTTTCGCCCGGCGAAGAGCCTGAAGCCACTGACGCGACACATGATGGCCTCGATGACGGCAGCATGACGTCAGCAGATTTTCGCGATGCCGAAGACAGTGAGGATTGGGCGCAGCCCGACGAGGAAGCCGCGCCGCCCGACGAGCAGGCGGTTGCCGAGGAAACCGTCAATGCAGGCGGCGACGCGGCGGAAATACGCGTCGAGCGCCCTCGCCTGCAGGTGCCGCCGCTCAAGGCCGAAGGGTTCGTACCGTCGGCGTTTTCCGCCGGAGATGAGCACAAGGCTCCGGACACGTCGCTGCTCGGCAAGCTGCCCGTGCCGCTGCTCATCCATTCCGGGGACCAGTTGCACTATGCGAATGAGGAATTCCTCAGCCTGACCGGCTACGAGGCGCTTGACGATCTGGCGGATGCCGGCGGCCTCGGCGCGTTGTTTGCCGACCCCTACGCCGATGACGGCGTTTCCGACGGCACCGATCGCGCGCTGCGGCTGAAGACGCGTGATGGACAGGAATTCCCGATCGAGGCCATTTTGCGCTCGGTTCCCTGGCGCGACGGCAAGGCGCTGATGCTGGTCGTGCGACGCTCCGGCGAGGATGATGCGCCGGCGAGCCTGCATGTGGTTGGGGACGAGCAGACGCAGCCGGACATTTCCGAGCTCAAGGCGCGCATCGCCGAGATGCGCACCATTATCGACACCGCCACCGACGGCGTCGTGCTGATCGGCCGTGACGGCACCATCCGATCGATCAGCCGGCCGGCCGAAGCGCTGTTCGGCTTCGACAGCGACGATGTGACCGGCAAGCCGTTCGCCTCGCTGTTTGCGATTGAAAGCCAGCGCGCGGCACGCGACTATCTCAATGGGCTGTCCGAGCCCGGCGTGGCGAGTGTCATGAACGACGGCCGCGAGGTGATCGGGCGCGAATCGCAAGGACGCTTCATTCCGCTGTTCATGACCATCGGCCGGCTGCCCAACGACAGCGGCTTCTGCGCCGTCGTTCGCGACATCACGCAGTGGAAGCGGGCCGAAGAGGACTTGACGCAGGCACGTGCGGTGGCCGAGCGCGCGTCCTCGCAGAAGACCGATTTTCTGGCCCGCATCAGCCACGAGATCCGCACCCCGCTCAATGCCATCATCGGTTTTTCGGAATTGATGGTCGACGAGAAATTCGGACCTGTCGCCAACGACCGCTACCGCGACTATCTGCGCGACATCAACCGCTCGGGCAATCATGTGCTCGACCTGGTCAACGACCTGCTCGACATCTCCAAGATCGAGGCTGGCCAGCAGGAGATGGCCTATGAGGCGGTGTCGCTCAACGACACGCTGGCCGAAACGGTGGCGATGATGCAGCCGCAGGCCAACCGCGAACGGGTCATCATCCGCTCCAGCTTCGCTTCGCGGCTGCCGGAAGTGGTGGCGGACCTGCGCAGCGTGCGCCAGATCGCGCTCAACATCCTGTCGAATGCCATCCGCTACACCCAGGCCGGCGGCCAGGTGATCGTCTCGACCGCCTATGAGACGTCGGGCGACGTCGTCATGCGGGTGCGCGACACCGGCATCGGCATGAGCCATGCCGAGATCGAGCAGGCGCTGAAGCCGTTCAAGCAGATCAACGCCCTGAAGCGCGGACGCGGCGACGGGACCGGGCTTGGACTGCCGTTGACCAAAGCGATGGTGGAAGCCAACCGTGCCCGGTTCACCATCAATTCGACACCGGGCGAAGGCACCCTGGTCGAGGTGGCTTTTCCGTCGACCCGTGTGCTCGCGGAATAGGTCAGCCCTCTACGGTCCCGATAAAAAGAAAAGGCGCCCAAAGGACGCCTTAAGAGATGGGATTGCTGTCACAACGGGGCTTGAGCGAATTCGGATCCTCGGGGCTGAGGAACGGGATTTCTCCCTCAAGTTACGTGCGACTATCGACGCCGGACCTTAACAACTCCTTACCGGGGCGCCGGAAAATTTACGAATGTGTACCACTCATGAAATCTAGGTAAATTCTAGCGAGATATTTCGTTAACCATGCCGGCTGCCAATTACTCGGCCAGCTGAGGCAGGTTCTTGAACAGCTCGAGCGCCTCTGGATTGGCGAGCGCCTCCTTGTTCTTGATGGCGCGGCCATGCACGACATCGCGCACCGCGAGTTCGGTGATCTTACCCGACTTGGTGCGGGGAATATCCGACACGGCAACGATCCTGGCCGGGACATGGCGGGGACTGGCGCCACTGCGGATCTTAGCGCGGATGCGTTTTTCCAGATCCTCGTCGAGCTGCACGCCGGCGGCTAGCCGCACGAACAGGATGACGCGCACGTCGTTGTCGAAGTCCTGTCCGATGCACAATGCTTCCAGGATCTCAGGCATCTGCTCGACCTGATTGTAGATCTCCGCCGTGCCGATCCTCACCCCGCCCGGGTTGAGCGTGGCGTCGGAGCGGCCATGGATGATGAGGCCGCCATGCTCGGTCCATTCGGCGAAATCGCCATGACACCAGACATTGTCGAAGCGCTCAAAATAGGCCGCCCGGTACCTCTTGCCATCGGGGTCGTTCCAGAAGCCGATCGGCATAGCCGGAAAGGCTTTTGCGCAGACCAGCTCACCCTTTTCCTGCCGGACCGGCCTGCCGTCGTCGTCCCAGACATCGACTGCCAGGCCGAGGCCGGGTCCCTGGATCTCGCCGGTCCAGACCGGCTGCGTCGGCACGCCGAGCACGAAGCAGGAGACGATGTCGGTGCCGCCGGAGACCGAGGCCAGGTGCACGTCCTTCTTGATGCCGTCATAGACGAAGCGAAAATCTTCCGGCGACAGCGGCGAGCCGGTGGAGGAGATTGCCCGCACCGTGGCCAGATCATGCGTGCGGATCGGCTTGAGACCAGCCTTGCGCACAGAATCGATGAATTTGGCCGAGGTGCCGAAAAAGGTCATCTTCTCGGCATCGGCGAAATCGAACAGCACATTGCCGTCGGGATAGAAGGGCGAACCGTCATAGAGCAGCAGCGTGGCACCCGAAGCGAGCCCCGACACCAGCCAGTTCCACATCATCCAGCCGCAGGTGGTGAAGTAGAAGAAGCGGTCGCCATCGGTGAGACCGGCATGCAGCCGGTGTTCCTTGACATGCTGGATCAGCGTGCCGCCGGCCGAATGGACGATGCATTTGGGAATGCCGGTCGTTCCCGACGAAAACAGGATGTAGAGCGGATGCGAAAACGGCAGCGGCTCGAAAGTGACAGGCTTGCCGGCGAAGGGCGACAGCGCCTCTTCCAGCGCTACCGCCTTGTCGATGGTCCCGGCGACATCGCTCGATGTGCCGAGATAGTTGACGACCAGGATCTTGCGGACAGTGCCGAGCTTGGCCGCGACCGCGGCGATCTTGTCGGCGACTTCGATCGCCTTGCCATTGTACCAATAACCATCCGGCGCGATGAAGACGACGGGCTCGATCTGGCCGAACCTGTCGAACACGCCCTGCTCGCCGAAATCGGGAGAGCAGGACGACCAGACGGCACCGATCGAGGCGGCGGCCAGCATGGCGGCGACGGTCTCCGGCATGTTGGGCATCATGGCGGCAATGCGGTCGCCCTTCTTCACCTTGAGCGACAGGAAAAGCTGCTGCAGCCGCGAGGTCAGCGCGTGCAACTCGTTCCAGGACAGCCGGCGCTCGACCTTGTCTTCGCCGCGAAACACGATTGCGTCGCCTGAGCCGGTCTTCTTCAGCAGATTCTCGGCGAAATTCAGTGTCGCATCGGGAAAGAAAGAAGCGCCGGGCATCTTGTCGCCGTCGACGAGCAGGTTATCGCCCTTGTCGCCGACGATGCCGCAGAAATCCCAGATCAGGCTCCAGAACCCTTCACGGTCCTCGACCGACCAGGCGTGAAGCTGCGAATACGAGGAAAACGCTACGCCGGCTTTCACTCCGGCGGCCTTGGTGAAGGCGGTCAAGGGTGCTGCGTCAATCTGGTCTTGCGTCGGGGTCCAGAGCGGTTGTCCGGCAGCCATAATCGTTCCTCCACGGTCGCCATCGCTTATGCATATCGCAGCGCAGCAGAGCAAGATTTTGTTCGGCTGATGCGACCAGATGTGCGCAAATGCCATCGCCGGGCCATAAAGACTTGAAATGCCTCAGCCCTAAGTCGTAGTGACAACTTGAAGTCGTGGTGGCGGCCGGAAGTGTGGTCACGACTGCAGTCGTAGTGACGACTGGGGGTCGTGGTGACGACTGGGTTACACCCGTCGGGCGATTTGTCGGAATGGAAGCATACGGGGCCATATGCCATCATCTATGATCCGGCGCGGAATATGGGCGATCGGCGCTGCCGTGATCGTCATCGCGCTGGTCGTTGCCGCCCTGCCGCTGATCGCCTCCACCCGTATCGTGCGCGACCGCATCGCCTGGGAAATGAGCGCGTGGAGCGGCTTCCGGGTCGCCATCGACGGTTCGCCGCGCATCGAGGTCTGGCCGACATTCCGGGCAATCCTGACCGATGTGACGCTTTCACAATGGACCGACACCGAGGCGCCGCCTGTGGTCGAGGCAGAACGGGTCGAGGTCGACCTTTCCGCCATGGCGGCGCTGCGCGGCGACGTGGTGTTTTCGACGGCGCGGCTGGTGCGGCCGACGATCCGGGTCCAGCGCACACCTGCCGGCCTTTTCCTGCCCGCTGTCCCCACCGGCGGGCGCATCACGCGTTCCATCGACACGGCGCGCGGCGTGGTCAATGCCGACCCCGCCAAGCCGGACCTCGACAAGCTGCCTACCGACACCTTCGGCACGGTCGAGTTTCGCGACGGCCGTATGGTCGCCTCCATCGGCGGCAAGGACGTCGAGATCCTGAGCAGTTTGAACGGTCAGGCGAATTGGGCGGCGATGAACAGCAATGCGACGCTGTCGGCAACAGGGATCTGGCGGGGCGAAAGCGTCGCGCTGGACGTCGCCTCGGCCAGACCGCTTGTGCTGTTTGCCGGCGGCACGGCGCCGCTGACGCTGTCCTTCAAGGCGGCACCCGCCACCTTCTCGTTCGACGGCACGGCCAGCATGTCTGAAAATACCTATTTCGACGGTCAGGCGAAGTTCTCGGCACCCTCGCTGCGGCGTGTCCTGGAATGGTCGCAGGCCGGCATCGCTCCGGGTGCGGCGATCGGCTCGGTCAGCATTTCGAGCAAGATCACCGCGACCGGCGGGCGCGTCAAGTTCGACAACACGGCGATTGCGCTCGACAACAATCCGGGGATGGGTGCACTGGACCTCTCGCTTGGTGAAGCACAACCGGTAATCTCCGGCACGCTCGCCTTCGACACGCTCGACCTCAGATCGTTTCTGTCAGCCTTCACCCCGCTGGTGCCGACCGGAGGGGCGGGGCCCGGCGAAATCGACACAAGTTTCGCCGACAAGATCAATCTCGATCTCAGGCTGTCGGCGGCGCACGCCACGGCGGGGCCGATCCAGCTCGCCGACGTCGCCGCCACCGCCCAGGTCAAGGATGGTCTGTCCGTCTTCGACATCTCCGATGCCTCGGCCTTCGGCGGCAACATCCAGACCAGCCTTCGCTTCGATCGCAAGCCGGAAGGCTCGCAGGTCGAAATCCGCCTTCTGGCGTCCGACATCGACGGCGGTGCTTTCGGTACGGCGGCAGGGATGACGCGGCTGGTGCCGGTCGGCACGGGCACCGTCTCGGTGATCCTCAAGGGGCCGGGCAGAACCTGGGATTCCATCTTCGACAATGCCGACGGCTCGGTCTCGGCGACCTTCGGGCCGGGTGCGTTGAGCAAGCTCAACCTGCCGGCCTTCCTCAAACATACCGAACAGGGCGGCTTCTTCGCGCTCGACGATGTCTCTGACGGAACATTGCCGATCGACGGCGCCGAGATCAAGGCCACCATTTCGAAGGGCGTGGCGCGGATCGACAAGGCCGAGGCCAATTCAGCGAAGTACAAGATCTGGCTGTCCGGCATCGCGTCCTACGCCGGGCGCGGACTGGCCTTGTCCGGCGGCGTCATTCAGCCTGAGCAGGCGGCAACGCAGGCCAACGGCCAGCAAGGTCCCAACCAGTCGTCGTTCTTCGTCGGCGGGACATGGAGCACGCCGTTCATTTCCCCGATCAGCCGCGGCGTTTCGGGGGAATAGGCCGCCACCGCGCCTCCTATCTTTCACCCGCGCTGCGCGGCCTGCTCGTCGAGCTGGCGCTGCACCTCACGCCGTTTGTTGGCAAGCGAGGCGATGATGACGCCAATCGCCACGACGGCGATCAGAATGGTACAGGCGGCGTTGATTTCTGGCGTCACGCCGAGGCGAACCTGGCTGTAAATCTTCATCGGCAGCGTCGTCGCGCCCGGCCCGGAGGTGAAGCTGGCGATGACCAGATCGTCGAGCGAAAGGGTGAAAGCCAGCATCCAGCCGGAGACGATCGCCGGCATGATAACCGGCAATGTGATCTGGAAGAAGGTCTTCACCGGCGTTGCGCCAAGATCCATCGCGGCTTCTTCCAGCGAGCGGTCGAAGGTCATGAGGCGCGACTGCACGACCACGGCGACGAAGCACATGGTCAGCGTGATGTGGGCGAGCGTCACGGTGAGGAAGCCGCGGTCGAGCCCGACGGCGACAAAGAGCAGCAGCAGCGACAGGCCGGTGATGACTTCCGGCATGACCAGCGGCGCAAAGACCATGCCGGAGAATAGCACCCTGCCCTTGAAGCGCGTGTAGCGGGTCAAGGTGAGTGCCGCCAGGGTGCCCAGCACCGTCGCAACCGTGGCCGAGATCAGGCCAACACGCGCCGTCACCCAGGTCGCGTCCATGAGGCCTTGGTTGTGGAACAGCGAGACGTACCATTTGGTCGAGAAACCGCCCCAGACCGTGACCAGTTTCGATTCGTTGAACGAGAAGACGATGAGCAGCACGATCGGCAGATAGAGAAAGGCAAATCCAAGCACGATCGAGGTGATGTTGAAGCGGCTCCAGGTGGCGTTCATGAGGTCACCTGTCCATTTCCTGAGCGCGCGCCTGGGCCCGCTGGAAGAGCATGATCGGCACGATCAGCAGCAACAGCAGGATGACGGCGACGGCCGACGATACCGGCCAGTCGCGATTGGCGAAGAACTCGTTCCACAACGTCTTGCCGATCATCAGCGTCTGCGATCCGCCGAGCAGATCGGGAATGACGAACTCGCCGACGGCCGGAATGAACACCAGCAGACAGCCCGCGATGACGCCGGGCAGCGATAGCGGGAAGGTGATCTTCCAGAACGCGCTGGTCGGCGGACAGCCGAGATCCTTGGCTGCCTCGATCAGCGAATAGTCCATCTTCTCAAGCGCGGAATAGAGCGGCAGCACCATGAACGGCAGGTAGGAATAGACGATGCCGATGAAGATCGCCGTATAGGTGTTGAGGATGATCAGCGGCTGGTGGATGACGCCGGTGGCGAGCAGCAGCTGATTGAGCAGCCCTTCGGGCTTGAGAATGCCGATCCAGGCGTAGACGCGGATCAGGAACGAGGTCCAGAACGGCAGGATCACCAGCATCAGCAAGGTTGGGCGGATCGTCGCCGGCGCGCGCGCCATGCCGTAGGCGATGGGATAGCCGACGAGCAGTGTCAGGACCGTCGAGACCGCGGCGATGATGACGCTGGTCACATAGGCGTTGAAGTAGAGCGCGTCCTGCGTCAGCCAGGCGTAGTTGTCGAGGCTGAGTTGTTTCAGCTGGGCGAGGAACCCGGAAACTCCGCCGCTGAAATCGAGCGCCGGCGTATAGGGCGGAATGGCGATCGCCGTCTGCGACAGCGAGATCTTGAAGACGATGACGAACGGAATGAGGAAGAAGAACAGCAGCCAAACATAAGGGATGATGATGACCAGTCGGCCAACGAAGGCAGCACCCAGCCTGGCGAGGATGGATTTGCCGGCATTGGTCGTCGGAGAGGCTGATGCGGTGGTGACGGCGGCGCTCGACATGGTCGCCCCTACCGCGTCAGCACGACGCCGGCGTCGGGCCGGAAGGAAACCCAGGCGCGGTCGTTCCAGCTCAACGGATCCTCGGTGATGCGGGCCGCGTTCATGGTGCTGGCGCGCACCACCTGGCCGTCGTCCAGCCTGACATGATAGACGGTCATGTCGCCGAGATAGGCGATGTCGTAGACCTCGCCCTCGATGGCGTTGACCGCCTCGGCCGGTTTCTTCGACGACACCTTGATCTTTTCGGGCCTGATGGCGAAGGTGACGGCCGTCCCGGCGCCGGCGGTGCCGGCATTGTCGGTGCGGATGGTGATGCCGTTGCCGGCATCGATGCTGGCGCTGCCGGCCTCGCCACGCGCGATCTTGCCCTCGAACATGTTCACATTGCCGACGAAGCCGGCGACGAAGCGGGACCCCGGCGCCTCGTAGACTTCGGCCGGCGTTGCCACCTGCATCACCTCGCCCTTGTCGATGATGGCGATGCGATCGGCCATGGTCATCGCCTCTTCCTGGTCGTGGGTGACGACGACGAAGGTGAGGCCGAGGTTCTGCTGCAGGTCCATCAGTTCGAACTGCGTCTCCTCGCGCAGCTTCTTGTCGAGAGCGCCAAGCGGCTCGTCGAGCAGCAGCACTTTCGGCCGTTTGGCGACCGAACGGGCGAGCGCGACGCGCTGGCGCTGGCCGCCGGACAGCTGATGCGGCTTGCGCTTGGCGAACTGCTCGAGCTTGACCAACTTCAGCATCTCGGCAACGCGCGACGCGATCTCGGGCTTCGGCATGCCGTCCTGCTTGAGGCCGAAGGCGATGTTGTTCTCGACCGTCATGTGCGGGAACAGCGCGTAGGACTGGAACATCATGTTGACCGGCCGCCGGTAGGGCGGGATGCCGCGCAGATCCTGGCCATCGAGCAGGATGCGGCCGGCTGTCGGCTCCTCGAAGCCGGCGAGCATCCTGAGCAGCGTCGATTTTCCACAACCAGAGGCGCCGAGCAGGGCGAAGAACTCGCGCTCGAAGATGGTCAGCGACAGATTGTTGACGGCGGTGAAGTCACCGAACTTCTTGGTGACGTTGTCGAACTGGATGTACGGCTTGGCATTCGGGTCGTTCCACGGTGCAAAATCCCTGCGGATGCTGCCAAGCGATTTCATGTCCCACTCCGTCCTGATTCTTGCTTCTTACCCCAGGTAGAAACGGTCCCGGCAGGTGGCTGCCGGGACCGTGTCGGATTGCTTACTGGCCAGTGACGATCTTGGTCCAGGTGCGCGTGATGACGCGCTGGGTCTTGGGATCGTATGGCGAGACGGTGTAGAGCTTCTTTATGGTCTCGGCATCGGGATAAACCGAAGGATCCTCCAACAGTGCCTTGTCGACGAATTGCTGCGAGGCCTTGTTGCCGTTTGCGTAGAGCACGTAGTTCGACGACTTGGCGATAACTTCCGGCTTCATCATGTAGTTGATGAACTCGAGCGCCTCCGCGACATGCGGCGCGTCGGCAGGGATCGCCATCTGGTCGAACCACATCTGCGCGCCCTCCTTCGGCACGGAATAGCCGATTTCGACGCCCTGCTTGGCCTCGACCGCGCGGTTGCGGGCCTGGAACACGTCACCCGACCAGCCGACCGCCAGGCAGATATCGCCGTTGGCAAGCGCGTTGATGTATTCGGAGGAGTGGAACTTCCTGATGTAAGGCCGGACCTTGAGCAAGGTCTCCTCGGCCTTGGCGATATCATCGGGTGACGTGCTGTTCGGGTCGAGGTCGAGATATTTCAACGCCGCCGGGATGATGTCTGCCGGCGAGTCCAGCACGTAGACGCCGCAGTCCTTCAATTTCGCCAGGCTGTCGGGATTGAAGAAGACATCCCAGCTGTCGATCTTGTCGGTGCCGAGTGCCGCCTGCACCTTCTTGATGTTGTAGCCGATGCCAACCGTGCCCCACATGTAGTTGACCGAGTATTCGTTGCCGGGGTCGTACTTGGCGGTGCGCTCGGTTACCGTATCCCACATGTTGGAAATGTTGGGCAGTTTCGACTTGTCGAGCTTCTGGAACACACCGGCCTGGATCTGGCGCGCGAGGAAATTGCCGCTGGGCACGACGACGTCGTAGCCGCTGCCGCCGGCAAGCAGCTTGGTCTCCAGGATTTCGTTGGAATCGAAGGTGTCGTAGACAACCTTGATGCCGGTTTCCTTGGTGAAATCGTCGATGATCGAACTGTCGATGTAGTCGGACCAGTTGAAGACGTTGACGACACGATCCTCGGCGTGACCGCCGACGGTGAACAATGTCAGGAATGCCGAGGTTGCCGAAAGCCAGAGCGCTTTGCGGATCATGCTATTCTCCTTTGATGAGTGTTCCTTCACCGGCTCGTCGCGATATCAGCGCGACCGGCATTTTCTTCAGACTATTGAGCTTTCCAAGGGGCGACAAGCGCGAACTGCCGAGACCATGCAGGCGGTTCGATGAGATGGCTCGATGCCCCTGAGGCGGCCTGGGAGGCATACCGTCATAGGCTTTCGCCGTGGCGCGGGCAGAGATACGACGATATGGTCCGGTCTCGATCGGACCGGCTGGGAGACTTGGCAAGATACGCCTGTCTTGTTGTTGCCGTATTCCCAGCCTGCCCGTGCTGCAGCGACGTTGTCAATGGCAAAGCTGCAGGCCGCTTCAATTAGGCGACGGCACCCCGGTGACCCCGGCGCGTTCGGGCCGTGCCTGGCGCTTGAATTCGAGCCCGATATGGACGAGCAGCGCCGTGACAACCACCGCGCCACCGATGATGGTGCGCCCCGACGGCACCTCGGAATGGATGAGCCAGACCCATATCGGACCGAGGATCGGTTCGAACGTGCCGAGCAGCGCCGCGATGGCCGCCGGTATCAGCCGCGCGCCGGTGGCGAAGAAGGCGAGGCCGAGACCGAGATTGACCACGCCGAAGGCAAACAGAAAGCCCATGTCGCTGACCGACACGGCGAAGGTCGATGCCTGCGAGACGGCAAAGCCGGCCGCGAGCATGGTGCCGAGGCACGTCGCCGGCGTCATGCGCACGCCGGAAAACCGCCGGGTGATGACGGTGGCGACCGAGAACATGACCGCGATCAACAGCGCCAGCCCATCGCCTATGGGCGAGACGGCGCCATCAAGCGATTCCGACACCATGGTGGCGACGCCGGCAATGACGGCGGCAATCGCCACCCAGGTCGCGGCACCAACCCTTTCGCGGAACAATGCCCAGGCAAACAGCGCCGCCAGAAGCGGCACGCCGGCCTGCATCAACAGGATGTTGGCGACGGTGGTGTAGGCCAGCGCCACGACGAAGGCGGTCGATGCGGTGGCAAAGCAGATCCCGACGGCAAGGCCGGGCAGACCCATGTCGCGGAACAGCTTCAGCGTGCCACGCCAGCCGTCGCGCCAGACCATGAAGCAGACCAGGAAGGCGGCTGCCCAGACGGAGCGCCAGAAAATGACCGTCCAGCTGTCACCGACAGTGATGAAGCGGGCGATGGTGCCGCCGAAACTCCACATCAGCGCCGACAGGAAGACCAAAAGCATGCCGACGCGTTCCTCGCGCGGCGAGACGGCTGGCGATGCGACGATCGGCGATGCGGTATCGATCATGAGCGCGACTGTCGGGCTTTTGTGGACGGGACGATGCGCAAGGGACGACAAAAAGATGCTCTGTTCGCGTAACGCAAAGGCGCAGGCCGGAACTGAGCCAGCGGCCGGCGACAATTGTGGCACCTTGCTCCTATTTCAGAGGAACACGGCTACTGGAAATCGAAGGCACTCAGGCCCGTCACCATCTCGTCGAGGCCGAGCGGGCGCGTCACCGGCGGCTCGGCGCGCGCCAGGCAGCCGACGCGTTCGCAAAGCCGGCAGGCAGGCCCGACCGGCGTCGCCGCGATACTGCCGGCCTTTGCGGTGATTGCCGCACCGGGTAATGCCGCGCCATAGACGATGTCGTCACGAAAGCCGATGTCGCAGCCAAGCAGCAATGCGGTGCGGCGCGGGCGTTCCGAGAACGCGCCTTGCGGCCCTTCCAGTGTGCGGGCGATGCACAGGAACTCGGCGCCGTCGGGCATTTCCACCGTCTCGACAAATATCTGGCCGGGTTGGGTGAAGGCAACATGCACGGGCAGCTTGGGACAGCCGCCGCCAAAGCGGCTTTGTGGAAACCCCTGGCTGCCGGCCTTGCGGAAGCGGTTGCCTGCATTGTCGACCTCCAGCATGAAGAACGGCACGCCGGAGACACCCTGCCGCTGCAGCATGGTCAGCCGGTTGGCTGCCTGTTCGAAGGAGACCCCGAAGCGCGAACGCAGGACATCGATGTCGTAGCGGGCGCGCACGGCAGCCGCATGAAAGGCCTGATAGGGCATCATCAGCGCATGCGCCGCATAACGGCCAAGTTCGAAGCGGGCCAGGCGGCGCGCCTCGTCGGTGCTCAGCTTGAGCGCCTGGATCTCGCCGGCGACCGCGACCGTCATGCGGATCAGGCAGGCCTCCATAGCGACTTCGCGCAACTGGTCGAACGGCGACAGCCGTTCGGACAGGAACAGGCGCTGCGAATGACGATCATAACGGCGGCGCCAGTTCGGCATGGTCGCGACCGGCAGCACCTTGACCACGATGCCATATTCGCGCTTCAGCCAGGCCTTCAGCGCGCCGAACAGATCGTCGCCGGGATCGAGCACCGAGGTGAACGCCGCGGCCTCCTCCTCGAGGGCAGCAAAATGGTTCGGCCGGCGCTCGAAAATCTCGTGCACCTCGTCGATCGGCAGGCGGGCGCCGGAAAGCGCCGTCGCCCGACCTTCGCGCGCCAAAAGCTCGTTGAGATCGGACAGGCGCTCGGCCTGCTCGCGATAGGCGCGGAACAGTTTTATCACCGCCGCGGACGCATTGGGCGCCGCCTCGGCAAGCTCGATCAGTTCCTGATCACCCGGCAACTCGCCGACCAGCAGAGGGTCGGTGAACACTTCCTTCAAGGCAGCGACAGATCCCCTCGCCTCGCCCTGCAGCTCGTGTGGATCGACCTTGTAGACGGAGGCCAGCCTGAGGATCAGCTGCACCGTCAGCGGCCGCTGGTTGCGCTCGATCAGATTGAGATAGGATGGCGAAATGCCAAGACCCTCGGCCATCGCCGTCTGGGTCAGGCCCTTGGCGTTGCGGATGCGGCGGATGCGCGGCCCGGCGAAGATCTTCTGGTCAGCCACGGACTGTCCTTTACAGCATTTACACGAATTTTTTGGGCTTTGGCCTTTTACAACAATGACAAATTTACAATGCACCTCTGTCAAACACAACACAGGTTTTCTCTTATATTCTGCCGGCTTTGTGGATTTATGTGGCTGATTTCGCGCAGAAATGTAAATCCAGTCATACCCAACGACCCCAAATTCTTGACGCCTTGACACAGATCAGCAATCCCTCGGAGTGACCAATGACTGATTTTTACAACCTCGTCCCATCGGCTCCGGAAGGTCGCTTCGACGGTATCGAACGGCCCTACTCCGCGGCGGATGTGAAGCGCCTGCGCGGTTCGGTGCAGATCCGCCAGAGCCTCGCCGAAATGGGCGCCAACCGGCTGTGGAAGCTGATCCACGAGGAGGACTTCGTCAACGCGCTCGGCGCCATGTCCGGCAATCAGGCGATGCAGCAGGTGCGCGCCGGGCTGAAGGCGATCTACCTGTCGGGCTGGCAGGTTGCCGCCGACGCCAACACGGCTGGTGCGATGTATCCGGACCAATCGCTCTACCCGGCCAATGCGGCGCCCGAACTGGTCAAGCGCATAAACCGCACGCTGCAGCGCGCCGACCAGATCGAGACCTCCGAAGGCAACGGGCTTTCGGTCGAGACCTGGTTCGCGCCGATCGTTGCCGACGCGGAAGCCGGCTTCGGCGGACCGCTCAACGCCTTCGAAATCATGAAGGCCTTCATCGAGGCGGGCGCCGCCGGCGTCCACTATGAGGATCAGCTTGCGTCGGAAAAGAAATGCGGCCATCTCGGCGGCAAGGTGCTGATCCCGACCGCGGCGCACATCCGCAACCTCAATGCCGCGCGCCTGGCGGCGGACGTGATGGGCACGCCGACCCTGGTCGTCGCGCGCACCGATGCGGAAGCCGCCAAGCTGCTCACCTCCGACATCGACGAACGCGACCAGCCTTTCGTCGACTACGACGCCGGGCGCACGGTGGAAGGTTTCTACCATGTCAGGAACGGCATCGAGCCCTGCATCGCCCGCGCCATCGCCTATGCGCCTTACGCGGATCTGATCTGGTGCGAGACCTCGAAACCCGACCTGGCACAGGCCAGGAGATTCGCTGAGGGCGTGCGCAAGCATCATCCCGACAAGCTGCTCGCCTACAATTGCTCGCCCTCGTTCAACTGGAAGAAGAACCTCGACGACGCGACGATCGCCAGATTCCAGAAGGAGCTCGGCGCCATGGGCTACAAGTTCCAGTTCATCACGCTCGCCGGCTTCCACCAGCTCAACTATGGCATGTTCGAGCTGGCGCGCGGCTACAAGGCACGGCAGATGGCGGCCTATTCCGAGTTGCAGGAAGCGGAGTTCGCGGCCGAGGCCAATGGCTACACCGCGACCAAGCACCAGCGCGAGGTCGGCACCGGCTATTTCGACGCCGTGTCTATGGCGATCACCGGCGGCAAGTCGTCGACCACCGCCATGCATGAATCGACCGAGCACGCGCAGTTCAAACCAGCCGCGGAATAGCGGACCGCAGAAATACAGAGGGAACGCCCAACAGGGCTTGGAACACAAGGAGAAGACCAATGGCATCGATAAGCCGCGTCAAGGAACGCGCCGAGGAACAGTCGACGACGATGAGCGTCGACCAGCAGGCGACGATCCGCATGCTGGCCAACGACCTGCACCGCCTCAACCAGTCGGTGATGAAGGCGGTCGAGGCGGGCGTCTCGGTCGAGCTCGTGCGCTCGGCACGACATCACGGCGGCGACGGCAACTGGGGCGATCTGCTGATCCCGGTCATCGTCACGCAGCAGAGCCACGGCTGACCGAATCCATGCAACCGACCCTTCACCTGCGCAGCCTCTGCGCAGGTGAATTTTCTTTTCATCAAGCTCACGTGTGGACAGTTGAGTACAGTAGCGTTGCTTGAAATTCACTGCTCCCGGCGATGATTTAGGGTACTTTATTTCAACTTGACATAGGCTCCGATCTCACGCCAATTGCGCTCCGGATTCAACTCTGCATTGAAATAGGGGCGAGCTTCTTGGCCGACTTGTGTGCCCGGTGAACCGCCAAGGCGAGACTCCAAGACATCCGAATCTGGCGACCCGTGACTCGAGCGCCGAGGCGATCCGTGATCCGTCGCAGGTGCTTGTCGTCGGGAAATCGCCAATCAATCGCGTGGTGATTTCAAAGATCGTCGAGCGATCCGGGCTCAAGCCGATTTCGGAATCTCCCGACACGGCGGCAAGGATCTTGCGGTCCCTCATTCCCGGTGTGGTTGTCCTTGACGGCGGCGCCGACAACAAGGACTGCGAGAACCTGATGTCCAGCATCGCCGCGTTGCGCCGCGCCTCGGGCAAATCGCTGCCACCGGTAATCCTGCTGTCAACCAAGAATGGCGCGACGGAAAGTCTGGGCCTGTCTGGTATCATCGACGTGGTGGTCGCCAAGCCGATCACGCCCGAACGGTTGCAACCGGTGATCGATTGCCTCATCGGCCGCTAAGCTAATTGCGGGAAAGTGTGTAACGGTTTTCCGTCCGGAATTGAGCAAATTAGGTAAGGCCCGGCAATCACGGATCGATGATGCTTTCGATCAATCCGGGCAGTTGTCCGAGATCGGATATCTGGCGGAACCTCGATTCGGTTACCGGCGCTTCGACATGCTCCAGCACCCAGGTCAGTTCGTGCGGCACATGGACACCCCAGCCGCCGGCCTCGATGGCCGGCACCACATCCGACTTCAGCGAGTTGCCGACCATCATGCTTTTCGCGGCACCATCGCCGTGGCGGCTGAAGATCCTCCTATAGGTGGCGGCATTCTTGTCGCTGACGATCTCGACCGCGTCGAACAGATCGCCAAGGCCAGAGCCAGCCAGCTTGCGCTCCTGATCGAAGAGGTCGCCCTTGGTGATCAACACAAGCCGGAATGCGCCGGCAAGCTTTTCGACCGTCTCGCGGGCGTGCGGCAAGGCCTCGATCGGATGACTCAGCATTTCGCGGCCGGCATCGAGAATCTCTGCTATGACCGAGGCCGGTACGCGGCCTTGCGTGACCTCGATCGCCGTCTCGATCATCGACAGGGTAAATCCCTTGATGCCGAAGCCATAGACGGCGAGGTTGCGCCTTTCGGCCTCCAGCAATCGTGCCGAGATATGCTCGGCTTCGCCATGGTCGACGAGCATGGCGGCAAAGCGCTTTTCCGTCAGCCGGAAGAACTGCTCGTTCTGCCACAGCGTGTCGTCGGCATCGAATCCGATCGTCGTCAGTTTGCCGTTGGGCCGCATTCAATTTCTCGATTAAGATTTGGGCCTCGATTGGAATTGCGACGGCCGAAACTAGGCCGATTGGCGTGATTTTCAACCGCACCGGCCAATGCCCGACGCGGCTCCCCTTCCCTTCCACAGGGGGGCACGGCTATACTCCACAATCCGCAACCCAATCTGGTGAATGATGCCGCCTGCAAAAAAGGAAGTCCGTCCGTCGAGCCGCGGAGGACGTGTCCGTACGCCTGCCTTCGTGAAAAACCAACGGGGCGTCAAGAACTGGAAGGAAGTCAGCGCCTGGCTGGAGTGGCGCGGCATCGAGGATATCGAGTGCATCACGCCTGATCAGGCCGGCGTCGCGCGTGGCAAGATGATGCCGTCGAAGAAATTCACCTCCAACACCTCGCTGGCGCTGCCGTCGGCAGTTTTCATGACAACGATTTCCGGCGGCTACCCCGAGGATGGCAACGGCTTCCATTACCCGGAAGACGACGGCGACCTCAAACTGATGCCGGACCTGTCGACGCTGACGGTGGTGCCCTGGGAAGAAGACCCGACGGCCGCGGTCATCTGCGATCTCGTCCACCAGGACGGACGCTCAGTCGAGTTCACGCCGCGCAACGTGTTGAAGCGTGTGGTGGCTGCCTATGACAAGCTCGGCCTGAAGCCAGTGGTGGCGCCCGAGATCGAGTTCTACCTGGTGCGCAAGAATCCCGATCCGGACTATCCGCTGACCCCGCCTGTCGGCCGGTCGGGACGCGCGATCGGCGGCGGCGCCGGCTATTCGATCGCCGGCGTCAACGAATTCGACGAACTGATCGACGACATCTACCATTTCTCCGAAAGCCAGGGCCTGGAGATCGATACGCTGATACACGAGGAAGGCGCCGGCCAGTTGGAGATCAATCTGCGCCACGGCGACCCGATCGAACTGGCCGACCAGGTGTTCATGTTCAAGCGCACCATTCGCGAGGCGGCGCTGAAGCACGAGATCTACGCCACCTTCATGGCCAAGCCGATCCAGGGGCAACCCGGCTCCGCCATGCATATCCATCAGTCGATCATCGACAAGAAGACTGGACAGAACATCTTTTCGGCCGCTGACGGCTCGGAAACCGACGATTTTTTCCACTTTATCGGCGGCATGCAGAAGCATGTGCCGAACGCGCTGGTGATGTTCGCGCCCTACGTCAATTCCTACCGCCGGCTGACACAGGCGGCGTCGGCGCCGGTCAACAACAAATGGGGCTATGACAACCGCACCACGGCATTTCGCGTGCCACGTTCGGATCCGGCGGCTCGGCGCGTCGAAAACCGCATCCCGTCCTCCGATGCCAACCCCTATCTAGCGCTTGCGGCATCGCTTGCCTGTGGGCTGATCGGCATCACCAACAAGATCAAGGCCGAGCCTCCCGTGCTGACCACCGCCAATGCCGACGAGATCGACCTGCCGCGCGGCCTGCTCGAAGCCGTCGACCTGTTCGAGGGCGACGAGGAACTCTGCGCGCATCTGGGCAAGTCCTTCGCCGCCACCTATGCGGCGATCAAACGGGCGGAGTTCGAGACCTTCATGGAAGTGATCAGCCCGTGGGAGCGGGAGTATCTGCTGCTGAATGTTTAGGGGAGTAGGGGAGTAGGGGAGTAGGGGAGTAGGGGAGTAGGGGAGTAGGGGAGTAGGAACGAA